>JAKLPS010000019.1 GCA_022013695.1 Weeksellaceae bacterium | reverse complement strand
TTTCTGTCGCTATAGATTCAATCGAACGATAAGAATTCTGATGAAGTTCAATACATTCCAATTTGAAAGCAACGCTAAATTTTTCTTTCCTATTCATAAAAAATGCCCCTAAAAAGTGTCTAACTTTTTGGGGGCAGTCTATTTTCGGGATTTTTGTTTTTGAGATTTAGGTTGATTTATTTGGGCAGCTTAATCCGCCTTCCGTTCCCAATCTTTTTTTGCAGACATTTATCCTTTTAAATCGGTATTAGGACAAGCAAAAAAAGGATTTCCACTAACGTCGGGCTGCAGCGCTGCGAAGTTGAGCCTTTTTCTATCAATCAAGATGCATTAAACTACAAACTCAAAATCACCCCGTTTTCCTTCAACTGCCGCATCGGTTTCGAAAACCAAAACAATTCAAAATCTTCAAATTGATTCTCAAAATCAGTTTTAAGTTGCATCAAACTCAATTTCTTTACAGAATCAATTGAATTTTCATGCAGGATTTGGATTAGCCAATGCGCTTTTTCTTTCTCCAATTCAATTTTTAGAATATCGGTTTTCAAATGAAAAGTCAGTTGTGATAATTCCCAGGAATTTCCTTTTTTAGTTTTAATAAAATCTTCAGCGATCACATTTTTCTGCATGAATATAACTTTTGAACTTGGTTTAAAACTAAAATTATCATTTTCCAAAAGCGAGTCTTGAATATAATCCGGATGAATCGTCGTTTTCGGAATTTTGAAATCAAACCATCTTTGCAACGGCATTTCAAAATTAATTCCGTGCATATAATTGAACAAGGATTTCTTCAATCCAAAACTAAATTTGCTGTGATCGATTCCGGTTTTATCAATAAAATCAATGTCGTTATTTGCAAATTTTATTTCTTGTTTTTGAGGAATTACACCATATTCTATAGGATTAATCCCAACTGGTGAGTGCGCCGTCATCGCAAACTGATGCCAAAATCCACTTTGTAAAATTCCCAGTTCGAAAAGCTGACGAACCATTTCCAAAGAATCCACCGTCTCCTGAAGGGTTTGAGTCGGGTAGCCATACATCAAATAGGCGTGAACCATAATGCTAGATTCTGTAAAATTTCGGGTAACTCTTGCAACTTGATCTACCGAAACGCCCTTATCAATAAGTTTTAATAATCGGTCACTTGCGACTTCTAACCCACCGGAAACTGCGACGCAACCTGAGATTTTTAATAAAAAACAAAGATCTCGGCTAAAGCTTTTTTCAAATCTGATATTGGTCCACCAAGTTACAACCAGATTTCGTCTTAGAATTTCCAACGCCACTTCGCGCATCAAAGCTGGTGGTGCCGCTTCGTCCACAAAATGAAATCCTGTTTCGCCAGTTGCAGCGATGAGTTCTTCCATTCTGTCGACCAATATCTGGGCGGAAACTGGTTCGTAAAGTTTTATATAGTCCAAAGAAATATCACAAAACGTACATTTTCCCCAATAGCAACCGTGCGCCATCGTAAGCTTATTCCATCGGCCATCGCTCCATAAACTGTGCATTGGGTTCGCAATTTCTATTACGGAAATATATTTGTCTAATGGCAAATCAGCGTAATCGGGCGTTCCAACCTGCGCCTGTTTGTAATCGTGTCGGGCGGAATTATTTTTATAAGTAACGTCATCATTTTCAATCAGAAACGTTCGTTTGAGTGTGGATTCGAAACCCTCAGCCTGACAAACGTTTTGATAAACTAGTTCTAATGGCAATTCGCCATCATCTAAAGTAATGAAATCGATGAATTCAAAAACTCTTTTTTCTTTAATTTCTCTCAATTCGGTATTCGGAAAGCCTCCACCCATCGCTGTTTTGATGTGAGGATAATTTTCTTTAATGAATTTTGCCGATCGAAAAGCTGAATATAAATTTCCGGGAAAAGGAACCGAAAAACAAACTAATTTCGGCCTAACCAAGTCTAGTTTTTCTTGCAAGATTTGCAACGTTAAATCATCTATAAAAGTCTGACAATCATTCAATTTAAGATATAATTCATCAAAAGAATTGGCACTTTTTCCCAAACGTTCCGCATACCTGCTGAAACCAAAATTGGAATCTACATTTTCTACAAAATAATCTGAGAGATCTTCTAAATATAATGTTGCCAAATGTTTCGCTTTATCCTGCAAACCCATATTTCCGAAAGCAAATTCCATCTCATCAAGTTGATTGAAACGTGACGCTTCCGGCAGGAAATTCATTGAGCAAATTTGTCTCGCTAAAGTTGGATTTTTGTTTTGAAGAAAGAGAATTACCTGATCTATGCTTTTGATATATTCATTTCGTAAAGCGAAAATGCGCTGAGAGTTTTCGGAAATATTTTTAAGATCAATTTCTTTGGAAAAAACCTCTTGTATTCCTTCTTTTGAAAATAATTTCAAAATCACTTCGATACCGAGATCTACCTGATGAGTGCCGATTTTTTTGGTATTCAGAAAGCCTTTTAGATACGCCGTTGCAGGATAGGGCGTGTTGAGTTGCGTGAAAGGTGGCGTGATTAAAAGAATATCTGGCAAAAGAAATTTTTTGCAAAGATAAGGTTTTAAAAAACTTCACAAGATGGTGGCCTCACCAAGAATCGAACTTGGATCTAAAGTTTAGGAAACTTCTATTCTATCCGTTGAACTATGAGGCCAAAATGAAAATTGTAAAATTAATCAATTTTGATAAGCCTCAAAAGTGCCATCGTCATAAAAAAAGACAATTCTTTTAACCGTTTTACTTACGGAGTCAGATTTGAGATCAGCTTTTTGTACTTGCCGAGAATGGGATAAAATAGGATCATCTTGCCGCCGATCAGAAATTTCAGATTCTGGAACATCATCATTTTTGCGCTTAGTAGCTACAGTTTGATCCTTACCAAAGTTTTCGTTATCGATCAACGAAAATAAATCTGGGAGGGAAGTTTTTTTATCTGTGCCAGAATTGGGCTTATCTTTGTTGGGTTCTTTTTTATTGTCTGAAATCAGCATTTCGCCTTCGCCATTAATGAGCCACTGCCATTCGAATTGTGGAAATGCGGATTTTATTTTGCTTATAAAATCTAGGGAGGGTCTGTTGCGACCGGAAAGGATATGAGAAATGCTAGAACGCTGCACACCGATTGTTTCCGCAAATTCTGCGGGCGAAAGTTCTGAATGCGCTAATACTTTTGTAATGATATCCTTAAATTCCATTTTACAAATGTAATAAATTAAATAATAGAATTGAGTTACATTTGTGAATATTATAATTTACTTTTGTAAACGCTAAGTGTTATTCAATAGGTATTTATAAATCAATTAATTATAAAATCTTATAAATAGTTAGTAGTTAGATTATGGTTCGATTTTGTGCTGTTTTTTTCCTGGAAGTAGAAGAGAAATTATAACACTTAAAAATAGAATTGAGACAATTACAATCAGCGATTGTGAAGTTCCAAATCCGATACCGTCCAAATAGTGATGAAAAATCATTTTGAGACCGATAAACGTAAGAAGAACCGCCAAACCAACTTTTAAAAATCGGAATTTATCAACGATTCCCGCCAACAAAAAGAACATCGATCTAAGACCGATAATGGCAAAAATGTTCGAAAAGAAAACAATATAGGGATCTTTTGTTATAGAAAAAATAGCGGGAATACTATCGACTGCGAAGATCAAATCAGTAAATTCTATGATGATCAAAACCAATAACAAAGGTGTTATTTTCCTGACACCGTCTATCACCACAAAAAATTTATTACCCACGAACCTGTTATGAACTTTAAAATGCTTAGTTGCAAACTTGACCACAGGATGATGCTGCGGATCAATCTTCTCGTGCTTGTTTCTATCCACGTACATCTTGATGCCGGTGTAAATCAGGAATGCGCCAAAAACGTACATAATCCATTCAAACTTTTGGATGAGTGCAGCTCCTATAAATATGAACAGAAATCGCATCACGATAGCTCCAAAAATTCCCCAGAACAAAACCCGGTGATAATTCCTGGGAGCAACGCCAAAACCGCTGAAAACCAATAGAATAACGAAAATATTATCGATAGAAAGGGCATATTCTACGACATAACCCGTCAAAAACTCTAGTCCCAGGTTTTTATCATAAAGCATAATGCTGTGCTCTAGGTTGCCAGGTACAATTTTAATAGGATGTTGATGTTTGGCCACAATTTCCTGCAGGCGTGCCATACTGCTGATTCCGTGAATATGATGACCGAAGTAGGTGAGTAAAATGTAGAATCCCAGGGATATTAATATAATGAGCACGCTCATCAATCCTGCTTGTTGCAAAGATACAGCCGCATCCTTTTTATTAAAAATTCCTAAATCGAGTAGGAGGAGTGCTACAATAAAAATCAAAAATCCCGATAGGTAGAAAATCTCGTTGCTCATCTAATTAAAATTAGGGCAAAAATAGGCAATTAATTACAAAAATCTAAATTATACATTTGTAAAATAGAATAGATTATCCTCCCATAAATGTTTAAATATTAGCTTCACAAATCCTTATAATTCGAGACAATTGCTATTAAAGTAAATTTAAAAATAAACTTTATTTAAAATTAATAAGTATCTGATATAGTTTAATTTGTAAAATATAAATATAAAATATGAAATGCACAAAATAATTAACCGACAAACTGGCATTCTAGTTTGTTTGATAATAATACAAATGTAAATAATGCGTATTGAAGATTAAATCATATTTTTGTTAATAGAAAATCGCTCCATCATGATACCCATTATCCCGTACGTTCAAAATCCAAATTTTCCAGATCGCTATATTTTACCCAAAAAATTATTTGCTTACTTACAGGACAATTACGGCGATAACATAAGGGAGGTGGGAAAGTCGAGTTTGGGAAAACCGATTTATATGCTGACTTTGGGAACAGGCGAAATTAAGGTCGCTGCTTGGTCTCAAATGCACGGTAACGAATCTACTGCGACTTTGGCAATGTTGGATCTGCTAGTGACATTCGAAAAAAATCCCGAACTGAGCAAGAATCTGTTAAAAGCAATTCGGTTGGATTTTATTTTTATGCTGAATCCGGATGGTTCTGAAGCTTGGACGAGGCGAAATGCTTATGGTATTGATATTAACAGAGATTTTATCCGAAATTCGAGTAACGAAATACGGGTTTTGAAATCCATTGTGCTGGACGGGGATTATTCTTATTTGTTGAATCTGCACGATCAGCGCACCATCTTTACAACCGATGGTGATCATCCGGCGACTCTGTCTTTTCTGGCGCCTTCTGAGAATCAAGAGCGAGAAGTGACTGAAAATCGCAAAAAAAGTATGGCTGTAATTGCGGCAGTTTACCGACAAATGAAGCAAATTCTTCCCAATAGAATCGCAACTTATACAGACGAATTCTATCCAACATCGTGCGGAGACAATTTTATGAAAGCCGGCATTCCAGCTATTTTATTCGAGGGCGGATTCTTTGAGAACGACTTGGAGAGAAAAAAAACCAGAGAATATTATACACAAGCGCTATATTTCGCACTGAAAGCGATTGCAGTTCTAAAGGGTGATACGCTTAGTTACGAAACATATTTTGACATTCCGCTGAACAAGGAAACGCATTTTGATTTGATCTACAGAAATGTAAAACTTAATACGGAATTTGAGTCGATTTTGGATATTGCGGTACAGTACCGTGAAATTTTGGATGAAAATAAGAACTTGACATACCAGCCTTACGTGATCGAAGTTGGTGATCTGAACCACAAAAAAGCTTGGAAAGAAATAGACTGTAGCGGTAGCAAATTCGTTTCTAAGATGAAGTTTCCGAAGTTAGATTCTTTGGTCGATTTCAGAATAGAATAGATTCTTTTGGCAGTTATAATCTGAGTAATTGAAATGGTTATGTCAAGGCATCTATTTAACATAATATAAATTATAGGACTTTTTTCTTTAGTGAAATTTAGTGTTTTACACCGCCTAATTTTACCTTCTAAATATCGTGGTACAATATTTTCTTAACGATCCCTATCTCAATTATTTTTATCAATGAAAAATACTTTTTTAATCTGCTCGATAACATTTTTAGTCGTATGCTCTTGCGAGAAAAATCACGGGAAACAAATGAACGTCGAAAATAGAAAACCCGATACATTGGCAGCTGCCGAAGATCCGAATCAAATTTTACAAAAAGAAAACGTTGACTATTGCTATGCAAGCACAGTTGGAAGAGATTCTGTTTTTCTGTCCTACAAAATTATCAACAGCCAAGTTTCTGGAAAATTAAAATATAAAAACGCTGAAAAAGACTCCAATTTTGGAACTGTCACCGGAAAAATTGCGGCTGATACTTTAAGAATTCAGTACCGGTTTGCGTCTGAAGGTACCGTTAGTGAGAGAGAAATTTATTTTCTACAGGACAGCGGCGTCTTGCTCGAAGGCATTGGTTCTTATGCAGATGCGGGAGCTGGTAAAATGGTATATTCCTCTCCCAGAGCTATCAATTTCTCCAAAGGAAGGCGCTTTTCGCCGGTAGATTGCCAACTAATCGAAACTAAATTACAGTAAAAACAGCAACTCTTGAAACTGCTGTTCCTTTGAAAATAATAAATAAATAAGGATCCACACTAAGTAAAGATCCATTTTTTAGAACGTGGGCAAATTTATGAAGACCAAATTTTCCTTGTAAATAGAATCATTTTTTGTAAATTCTCACGTAATCTATTAGAAAACTCTGAGGATAGATGGCCTCATCTACACCCTCTTTTCCGCCCCAGTTCCCTCCTACTGCCTGATTTAGAATCAAATAAAAAGGCTGGTCAAAAGGCCACGCTTCGTACTCGGTTTCAGATTTTATATAGGTGAAATATTTTTGGTTATCTACAAACATTTCGATTTTTTCTGGCGTCCAGTCGGCTCGGTAAATGTGGAAATTTTCTGAGGCATCTTTGATGATGATGGTGTCCGTCTTCTGCGTTCCGATCACGTGATTATATTTTTTGGTATGTACCGATCCGTGTACAAATCCTTCGTGGTAGCCCACGTGCTCCATAATATCAATTTCGCCGTCGTCCGGCCATTTTTTGATATTCTTGCTCAGCATCCAGATGGCAGGCCAAGTCCCCTTCCCTTTTGGCAGTTTTGCACGAACCTCGATAGTGCCGTACTGAAATGGAAATGTATTTTTGGTGGTTAATTTTGCCGAAGTATAATGGTTGCTTTCCCATTTTTCCTTTCGCGCTTCGATGATCAAATGGCCCGCTTCTACCCTTGCATTTTCAATTCTATTTTTTGTATAGAACTGAAGTTCATTATTCCCGAAACCATCGCCGCCTACTTCACATTCCCATTTTGATGGATTTGGCAAACCCTGGTAATTGAATTCGTCTTGAAAAACGAGTTGACCTTTTCCCGCATTTTTCACATTAAGGCAGGAAATACCTATCAATAAAGTCAAAGAAAAAAGCGTCGAAAATTTTATATTGCTAAAGCTCATATGATTCAGAATTACAATCTTGCAAAATTAAAAAACAAAGGTGGCGACCGATTGCGCCGGTAAAGTTGCCGGAGCAGATTTACCATTAAATTTAATATTGAAATTCTCGATGAAACTTCCTTCGTTCAGGACAATCAAAGTGGTTTTGCCGTCCGGCGACGCGAAGGCTACGGAACTCAGATTTCCAGGTTGTGTGGATGCAATTCTCTGCGAATTTTGAGGAACAAATTTGGATGCATGTGCAATGATATAATAAGCCACATTCTTTGTGAAAGCTTCGCTAGTAGTAATCGTGATAGCACCTTTGCACTGCGTGCAACCCCCATCGGTATGTGGATTGAAGCCGGGATCATTGGCAAGATTCCATTCGAGTGCCACCCTGCTCCAGTTTCGCATAGAACCGATTATTACATTTTTTAAATGCCAAATCAAATCGCCTGCAAATGATGATGTAGAACCTGTCCACTGCTCGGTAAAATAGAGATTCTTCTCCGGATAAGCCAGATGCACATTACTCAGAACGGCAATATTTCCCGAATAAAGATGGAAAGCAGAACCATCTACATACTTCGCTGCGTCGGCATCTGCAAGGATTGTGGTCGGATAGTCTGGTCTGTCGCAGTTGTGATCGTACAAAACGATTTTTGTACTGATATTTGCTGCTGCAAAGGCGGGACCAAGACTATTTTTGATAAATGCTGCTTGCTGCGCAGCTGTCATCAGTAAACTCGGATTGTTATTTGGATTCAAGGGTTCGTTCTGTGGTGTGATGGCATCAATGGTAATACCTTGAGCCTTCATTCCCTGGATGTATTTTACAAAATATTGAGCATAGGCATTATAATATTGAGGCTGAAGACTGCCGCCAATAGAACTACCATTATCCTTCATCCAAACTGGAGGCGACCAAGGCGCTGCCATAATTTTGATCGTTGGATTGATGGTCAAGATCTTTTTTAGCATCTCTATCAAGTCTTGATCTTTGGCTAAAGAAAAGTTGGCAAGAGCCACATCCGTTTGCCCGACAGGCATATCGTCGTAGGAGAAAACGCTGCTGTTGAGATCCGACGCCCCGATGCTTAGCCTGATATAGCTCACTCCTATTGAATTATCTTTTATAGAAAAAAGATCTTGCAACAGCTCCTCCTTCTTTGTTGCCGATAATTGATTGATGACCTGCACGCTACCGCCCGTCAAAGTGTAGCCAAAACCATCGATGGTCTGATACTTTTGGGTGGCGTCAATTTCTATAGTCTGATAATTATTGGAAGCATTGTTGAAGTAGATGTCGCTTTGTTTCTGAAACTTGACAGATTCGTCTGCTTTGGTGAGCCAAAAGCTTGCAGAAGCAAAGTTATCACCTCCACTGGTGGGTGGCGTTGTTGGTGTTGGCTCGTCTAGCGTGCTGGTCTGACAAAATAAAAGTGAAAAAATGGTCAAACCAAAGAACAGTGCTTTGCTGCGAAAAATATTATTGGATTTATAATACATTTTTTGGTGTTTTTAAATATCTCTGAACTTAGAAAAAGCGCAATAGAAATTTTTAAATTTTCCACAACGCTCTCCTTTTAAAATTATGAATTTCGATTGAAAATATTAGAAAAAACGAAAGAGGTTTTTGAGAACCTCTTTCAACTATGAAATATGATATGAAAAAAACTAATTGCTCCCTCGGAATTCTACATTTGATATGGTAATTCCTGCCTTCATGTCGGCACCGAGCGCTCTTATAGCAAAATAAACTAAACCTGTTTGAGTTGCAGTGAAAGTTCCGTTCGGATTGGTGGGATTTTGGGAACCAACGACAGAAATTTTTCCGCTAAAAGGAGAAGTACCACTTCCTGCCCAGGTATTAATAGCTCTTAGCCAGCTAGAATCTGTTCCATCTCCAGTATAGTCACTATAAAGAGAGGGTTTTTTATATCCTACGTAAATTTCAAGCAAAGAGTTGACCACACCATTTGAACTAACGACGGCATCGGCTTTGTATGTACGTCCTGCCACTACATTTATGGCTTGATACATTACATTTCCTTGGTAATTTTGTGCTACAATGGTTGCACTGCCGTTATTAAAAGTCCAAAGCGCTGTTCCGGCTGGATTAGGAAAACTGAATGACCATTTTGCTACGTCGGCCGAATTGAGAAACTTGCCACCTTGAACCAAGTTTCCTGCAACAGGATCAGGATTATCAACGGTTATCGTTTGAGAAGCAGTGGCTCCCACTATCCCTCCTTGCCCTACAGCTTGGTGTTGAACTTTATATACTCCTGCATCGGGAAGAAAGATGTCCTCCACCATTTTTCCATTATAAAACCCTGCTCCATCTCCTAAGTCCCATTTAGAGAGCATATAAGATTGATCTTTTGAGGAAAGCTTATAATGATTTGCGGAAGTTTGTGCAACAGCAAATGTGGCATCAAGAGTCTTTAGTGGTCCAAGACCATTTCCATCGCCATCTGCACTATCGGGAACACATGATATTGTGAACAGTGATATTCCCAAAAAGATAATATGTTTTAAATTTATATTCATAATAATGGTATTAATTATAGTTTGGATTTTGTTTAATAGATGTGTTTGAAAGCTCGTCGAAAGGTATTGGCATCACTTCATTTTTACCAGTGGTAAATCCTCTTGTTCCCAACTTGGCTGGGGCATCTCCCCATCTCACAAGATCAAACCAGCGGTGTCCTTCTCCTGCCAGTTCTTTTCTTCTTTCATCTTTAATAGCCTGCATCGACACAGGAACAGAAGCTAATCCCACTCTTGATCTTACGGCGTCTAAAAGTGCTTGCGCTCTTGCACCAGTACCACCCAAAGCTTCTGCTTCCATCAAGTAGGAATCTGCTAATCTTATTAAGATGTAATTTTGCCGAAAGTTAAGCTCTGTAGCACCTGGCAAAGAAGATTTATCGGCGGTGTATGGCAGATATTTTTTTAGAAAATATCCTGTATCCTTATAACCTGGCGTATACGTAATTTTGCCGCCTGCCATTAGATCTTTAGCATTAAAAATGGTATAACCAGCACGAGGATCATTCTGAAGGTTATTAAACAAATCCTCCGTCATCGGATTAAATGACCATCCAGAAACAAGATCTGGAACGTCGCTTGCAATCTTATTATATGATCGTAAACCGGTCATAATACAAACAGTATTTCCCTCATCTTTGCCAGTTCCCCAGAAGCTCCAATCATTAAGGGATTGGTTGGTATGCATTACCTCGACGATGGCTTCGGTAGTAAACTTGTTATCTACTTTCCAAAGATCTCCATAGTTAGCTAATAATTTGTAGCCATACTGGCTTAACTGTCCTGGGGTTCCATTGACTTGAGCCAATTGCTCAGCAGCAAGATTCATTTTTTTGTCGTACAAATAGATCTTTCCGAGTATGGCTCGTGCCGATCCTTGAGTCATCCTCCCTCTATCAACGCCGGTCACCGTCATTGGTAATGCGCTGATCGATGCCACAATGTCTTGTTCTATTTGTGCATAGACGGCGGCTGGATCAGCTTGCGGAATATGATAGTAGTCATCGCTTGTTTTTATTGGTACTAAAATCAGCGGAACATTTTTGAACATTCTTAAAAGCTCAAAATAATAAAGTGATCTCAGAACTTTAGCTTCTGCGATAAATCTATTTTTAGTGGCCTGGGAAATCTCAGCATCTGGAACTTTTTGTATTACAATGTTCGCTCTGGCAATGCCCTGATAAAAATCAGTCCAATAACTGCGAGGCATAATAGTGCCGTTGATCGTATAATTCGAAAAGCCCTGGATCCCGGCCCCATCTCCTGAACTACCTCCTCCTGAGTAAAAATCATCGGATCCGGCATTGAAAAATGTTACCATATTTTCAAAACCTCCGGCATACTTTCGCATCAAATCATAGGTGGCAACGACGCCGGCAAAACATTGAGATTCAGTTTTATAATAATTGTTGGTATCGAAAGCTCCTAAATTTTGCACATCTTCAAGATTGGAATCGTTGCAAGCAACAAAACCAAATACACTGGCACTTAACAATGCCATGCATATAAACTTACCTACATATTTTTTATTTTTCATTTTTTATATTTTTAAAATTGAACATTAGCACCAAATAATACTGTTCTTGCTTGCGGATAGTAGGCTCTATCTACGCCTAAGGTGTCACCGCCAGCAATTTCTGGATCGAATCCCGTATATTTTGTAAATGTAAAAAGATTTTCTCCAGTGACATAGAATCTGATTTTAGTAGTTCCAAGCGCTTGTGTAATATCTTTCGGTAGCGTATATCCCACTTGTACTAATTTAATGCGTAGATAATCCCCTTTTTGCAAGTAATAATCAGACATCCATGTTAAATTGTGATTGGGATCATCTTGCGTAGCCCTTGGTGTAGAATTGGTAGATCCTTCTCCCACCCAGCGGTCTAAAACCGCAGTCTGGAAATTGGCATTAGGTATATCTAATCTTCTTAATCCTTGGAAGATTTTGTTACCAGCCTGTCCTTGTGCAAACACCATCAAGTCAAAATTCTTGTAGTTTAAATTCACTGTAAATCCAAAAGTATATTTTGGCAATGAATTACCAAGATAAGCCCTATCGGATTGATCTATTTTTCCATCTCCATTGCTGTCTACCCAACGGAAATCGCCTGGTTTAGCATTTGGTTGCAACAATTGTCCAGTTGAATTGACATAAGAGTTAATTTCCGATTGATTTTGAAATATTCCTGCAGTCTGATGTCCCCAAAATGAGCTATAAGGATAGCCCACCTGCATGCTTTGAATAGCCCCCATAGACTGGAATCCAACGACATCAATATATTTTAAACCATCTTCAAGCTTCGTAATTTCATTTTTGAGATAGGCAAAATTACCATTCACAGAGATTCCGAAATCATTCCACTGTTTCTTATATCCTAAACTGGTCTCGATACCCTTGTTGTTCATATCTCCGATATTTCTCCAAGGTTTATTGGTGGCTCCAATGTAGCCAGGAAGACTAATTTGTCTTAAGATATCTGTTGTCTTTTTTTGATAGAAATCTACAGTCAAATCAAAATTGTTCAAGAACTTGATATCAGCAGCAATATTGGTCTGCTTTGTCTCTTCCCAGTGTAAATCTGGATTTTCTAACGTGGTTGGCGCATATCCAGAAGTAACGTGCGTAATGCCATTTGCATCAATGAAGGTATAATTGTTACCTCCTTGCACAAAACTTGCGTACATGAAATTAGCAAAATTGTCATTTCCTAAAACTCCGTAGCCACCTCTTAATTTCAAACTATTAATAATTTTATTTTCTTTCCAGAAAGATTCATTCGATACATTCCAACCAAGGGAAAAGGAAGGAAAATTACCCCAGTGATTATTTGCACCAAATCTCGATGAGCCATCACGGCGTATTGTTCCAGTCAATAAATACCGATTGTCAAAATCATAAATTAAACGTCCAAAGTATGAGGCTTTATGGGCTTGAATGCCATCCCAGGCAGAGGCGGTGATATTGGAGGTGGGCGTATCAAAATTGAAAGACGCATCTTGATAACTTGTGATTGGCAAACCAACGTATGTTACGCTACTACCGCTGGAAATATCATATTCGTAATAGCCTTGCCCTACCAGAGCGCTAACACTATGCAATCCGAATTTATTTTGGTACGTCAGTGTATTCTCCGTACTCCATTCAAATTTCTTTTGACTTACTCTATTAAGCCTGTTATTCACGGTATTCTGCTGTGTTGGACTTAAATAAAATAGTGGTGTAAATCCTTGGCTGCCCCAATAGGATAGCTTCCCGTTCATAGTGGATCTTAGAGTAAAATGATCAACTGGTTTGATTTCAACAAAAGCATTTCCAACAAAATCATCTGAATAATTATATTGTCCTAGAGCAATGTCTCGAAATCCTAACGGATTTGTAATTTCCTGTTGTACGTAGGGCGATATACCATAAGGATTTCCTGTCCGTGGATCTCTCACAATATATGGATTGGTATAGTGCGCGGGATTTACTAAGCTCATATCATTCACAATTCCCGGCGTAATAGGGTCCAAATTGATGGCAGAACTAAGAGGTCCTCCATATTCTGTATTAGAATATGAATTTACTCCTTCAGATTTGGTATGAGTGTAAGCAAATGTTTGACCCACAGTTAACCAGTTGGTTACTTTATGTGTCGAGTTAATTCTTCCATTTAATCTTTTATAATAAGATACATCTCGCAGCACAATACCTTGTTGGTCATAATATCCAAAAGAGGCATAGAACGTCGATTTGTCACTACCACTGCTGACACTTACTTCGTGAGATTCTCTTTGAGCAGAATTAAAGATTAAATTTTGCCAGTCGGTCCCTTCTCCGTAAGAGGATGGATTACTAAATAGAAGCGGCTTTCCGTCGTTTGCTCTTGCTTCGTTCATTATCGTCGCATACTGAGTGGCATTCAGAAGGTCTAACTTTCTTGAAGCATTTCCAACACCAAAAAAACCGTTATAGTTCAACGAAAGTTTTCCTTTGGAACCTTTTTTGGTTGTTACTAATACAACCCCTTTCGCAGCAGATACGCCATAAATCGCAGCAGAAGCACCATCTTTCAGAACTTCGATGTTCTCGATATCCGATTGGTTAAGCCATCCAATACCGTCTACGACAATTCCATCAACTACCCAAAGTGGGTCGTTACTACCAGCTCCAAAACTGGTAACACCTCTGACTCGGACTGTTGCCGTAGATCCTGGCTGTCCAGAATTGGTAACCACCGAAACCCCGGCTGCTCTACCTTGCAACACTTGTTCCGGCTTACCGGCCGGCATGTCCTCAATGTCGGAAGCTTTGAGACTGGAGATTGCACCCGTAACGTTACTCTTCTTCTGAGTACCATAGCCAATTACAACCACTTCCTCAATAGTTGTTTCCTTAGTAACAGTGTCCTTAACCTGCTGAGCAGAATAGTTGGCTGTAAAATAAAGTACAGCGGCTAATCCGAGACATTTTGAATACTTTAAGTTCATATTTTAATTAATTTTTTGTTAATCTCGTGTTGAGACATTAAATTTAATTTTTATTTTGACATATCAAAATAAATTTTTATTTTTTTTATTTTTATAATATTAATGCACTTTTCCAAAAGATTTTGAGAAGCTTTAATCACTTAACTTGTACTTTTGGCATCCCCGAAAACAGCACTCAATGTTAATAGAAGTTAAATTATCATTAAATGAATGTTAATAGAAAGATGTTAATTCCTCTGAATTTAAGTTTTCCGATTTTCTGGATGCTGCCAACAGTATGGGCCTTATCATTTTGCAACTTTTGGAGCAATTTTCTTACAAAGGTCTCGGGCTTTTGGAATCCTTCACAGATATTCCAATGGCAGTTGTCTCCTTATTTTGTGTCAACTTAATTGCGAAAAACAGGTAATAAGAATGGGCTTACTTCTCCTTAATTTTTGCTTTCCTGAGTACAGTTCCAAGATTCTGAATCTTGTTTCGAAGGACAAGGCTCATCTATTGGTTTCTTTAGTTGTGATCTTCTCCTCTTTGGGAAGCTCGGTCGGCTCTTTGTATATGGCCTTCATTTTTCAAAAAAATTGGAGTAATTTTTACCCAGCATTTATTTTATTACCATTATTAATTATATTTGGTCTCTCATTTTTCCTCAACACAAGTAGATTAACCTATGGCAGACCACCAAAAAAATAAGCAAAATTTAAAAGAATTAATAGAAACCAAAGATTTTGTAGAACACGTTTCTGTGGATTGTGTGATCTTTGGTTTTCATAAAGATACACTCAAAGTTTTGCTACTGAAATATCACAACTTAGATCTCTGGTCCGTGCCGGGTGGATTTATTTTCAATGATGAAAATCTGAATGATGCTGCTGCAAGAACGCTGCACGAAAGAACGCATCTCACTGATGTTTACTTAGAACAATTTTATACTTTTGGCGATATCAGAAGAACGGAGAACAATACACACCAAAAACTGATAGAAAATAAAAATTTGGCGGTCGATCAGAATCACTGGATCTATCAGCGGTTTATTTCCGTCGGCTACTGCGCGCTGATTGATTATACCCTTACTTATACCTTTCCAGATTCCTTCAACGAAGTGTGCCAATGGTTTGATGTCAGCAAACTGCCTACGATGGCTTTTGATCATCAGGAAATGATTGAAAAAGGACTACTCTATCTCAGAAAAAATATCGACTACCAGGTGATGGGCAGTAATCTTCTGCCAGACAAATTCACGATGAAGGAACTGCAGAACCTGTACGAATGTATCCTCGGAGAGGCCTTGCGCCGCAACAATTTCCAGCGGAAAATCCTAGGAATGAACATTTTGGAAAGGCTCGAAAAGCATTACAATGGTTCTGCCAACAAAGCGCCCTACTTGTACAGATTTCTGGAAGGTTTGGACATTAAACCATCCGATTTTGACAATTAAATTTGACTCACCTACAAAAAAGACGACCATTAGAAGTCGTCTTTTCAGTTAATCTTCCATAACCTAAGGAAACGTATGGTCAATTCAGAAAATATTTATTACGAAAATTTGATATGTCGTTAAATTGTGACATTATTTAATAAAAACAACCGTGAAAAGGTTTTCTCGCTCGGCAGCCGCGGCGTAAGAAATGTCTGCTTTGTGATACTCCAAAATCCGTTTGACAATGCGCAGACCAAGGCCAGAGCCGGATTTGTTTTGCGTATTACTGCCTCGCATAAAAGCTTCAAAGAGTTTCTCCCGCTCAGAAATGGGGATGACTGCTCCTTTTGAAAAGACTTTTACGATGATTTGCGAATCGGTTTCGGTGATCGAAATATCCACTTCCTGATTGTCTGAATACAAAGCCGCATTTTTGAAAAGATTAATAAAAGTGATTTCGAGCAGAGACTTCACGCCTTTCACCGTCAGAAGCGCATTGTCGCTATTTTTTTCATCAATCTGAAAATCCATTTTGAAGTTGGGGAAGTTGCGGTTTACTTTTTCAAATGCATCAAAAACAACTTCATCAATCCTGACTTCTTCATAAACGCTCGCAATGCCTTCCTTATCAAATTTGGAGAGCAAAAGCAAAGATTTGGTAAGATCCGACAACTGATAGACGTCTTCCAACATCTGTTGCAAAGTGGCCTGCGTTTTTGATGAATGATTTTCTAGCCGGATCAGATTCTCCAATTGAAAAGCCATCCTCGTCAAGGGGGTTCGCATCTCGTGCGCCGCGCTGGAGTTGAAGTCTTTCTGCGATTGAAAAACGTCATTCAGCCGGTTGGTCATCCGATTGAAAGAGGTGGCCAAAACGCCAATTTCGTCCTTTGGATTTTTTACCAAAACAGGCGTCATCAGTCTGTGGACGCTGATTTCGGAAATATCAGATTTCAAAATCTCCAACGGTTCTAAGAAATTGGAAACGATGTAATAACTGAAAAACCAAATCAAAATAATACTCACGACGTAGGAGAAAATCAGCAAATATTTTAAGAAATCCAGCTTGGACTGACCAGTGACGTCTTGGGCAGTGGTAATAATGTAGTAGTGATGACCATTTATATTTCTGAGCGCCGCGAAAATTTCAGGCGTAGAATGTTCATTATAAATTGTTTTCTCTTGGTCTAATTTTTCTAAAAGAGCTTTATTTCGGATGATATTTTGGTCATTCAATGTACTGTAAACCAAAATTTTATTTCCGTTGAAAATTATAATATGTTCGTTCAGCAGAACATCGTCCGAATTTTCATCAAAGAAAATAGGAGCATCTTTTTCAAAATCCTTAGACTTTTCTATAAAATTAATAGTCAAAACCAGCCGTTTCTGAAACCGTTCCTTGAACTCATCCCGCCGAAAATCATTAAAAGAAACGTAAACGACAAGCATCATAACCCCAAAAATGAGGGAAAATGCAATGCTGAGGCTGAGTGCTATTCTACGTTTCAGTGACATTTTTTGTGGTTGAGGGTGGGCTGTTAATGGCTGGTGGTGGACGGTTTAATTAACTTCTGATTCCTAAATTGGGTCTATAGCGGACTTAGATAGTAGCCAAAACCAGGTCTGGTGTGGATGAGCTTGGTTTTGAAATTCTTATCGATTTTTTTTCGCAGGAAGTTGATGTACACCTCGATGGCGTTGTTGGTCGATTGGAACTGGTTTTTCCAGACTTCGTCAGAAATATATTGTTTGGAAAGCGTTTTCCCATTCGCTCTTGCCAGCAGAACCAAGAGTTGAAACTCTTTGACAGTGAGCATAATCTCTTCGCCAGAGCGAAATACTTTGCTGTCTTCGGGAAAAATTTCCAAATCTTCGATAACAATTCTGTCGATGTCATCGGTTTTTGGCGTTCGCCTTCGCATTTGAGAATTGATCCGCAAAAGCAATTCTTCCAGCAAAAATGGCTTTACCAGATAATCGTCGGCGGCTCTGAGGAACGCTTCTTTCTTTTCCTCGATGCCGTCGTAAGCCGAAATAATGATAATTGGCGTTTCGGAATTAGTTTCTCGGATGCGTTTACAAATCTCTAAACCATTGATTTTAGGCACATTGATGTCCAATAAAAAAATATCATATGCCTTGCGTTCAAAAATATGGAGGAAGGATTCTCCATCTTCTGCTTTATCGGTTTTAATAGATTTAGATTCCAAAAAAAGGGCAATTTCTGCGGATAGAACCGGATCGTCTTCTAAAAGTAATGCCTGCATTGTGATTTCTTTTTACAAATATCGGGAAAAGGAATTTGAAAAAAATTAAAGATTTTGATGGTTGTGCTCCCCATTTTACCTTGGTTTTGGCAGCAAAATAAAATATATATGAATTGATGCTAAATGCACAACAGGTAAAATATATTTCTAATAAGTTTTCGTCATATCATTTGGGATCACCAAATTGAATTCCGTTGGCACAAAGTCTTTTTCGGGCAAAACCAATTCGGGTTTTTCGGATTCAAAAACAGAGATGACGGCGATTTTCAATTCAGGATTTTTCTTTTTCAAGTACCAATAGATGCCGCCATATTGCTTGCTGTGATAATCGCCGTTGAAATGGATAAAAGTGGTGCCCGCTTTCAAATTTTCGGTGATAGATTCCGCCATAGTCGCATCTTTCAGCGCTTGCGAAGAGACGAAATTGATCAGTTTGAGCTCGTCCACGTGATCGCCCATCAAGGTTTTCATTTCTTTGTAGCCGGGCGTTTCCAAAGAGACTTCTATGGGTAACTGAACCAAATATTTTTTTTCGTTTTCAGGCAATTGGTTCAGACTTTCGATGCCGTTTTTCGAAGTTTGAGAAGCATACTTTCTTGGAACATTAGTCGCCATGAATTTTAAATTTTTGTCTTTTGCGAAATCCACCAAAGGCCTGTAATCGGTTTCGTAATTTTTCCAAAGTCGTACGGAATCTTTCAGGTTTTTGGGGTCTAATTTTCCGGCCAAATAAGAATCGAGCGCCTTTTGATTGTCTCTTTCAAACATTTCTGCACCCAGAATGATGTCTCCTTTTTTCCGGTCGAAAAGAGCCTCCGATATTTTCTTTTCCAGCCAATGATTGACGGAATTGTCGTGGTATTCGCCGATTAGTACGACATCATATTTTGCTAATTCCGACACCATTTTTTCCGGAGAAACAGCCTTCGATTTTTTATCAAAAAACTGATAAGAACGAAAATCTTGCGCCGGAATAGTACTCAGCGTCAACAAGAAAACAAGAAATGCTAATTTTTTCATTTTCAAATTTATGAAAAAATCGTTTTATAATGAATCAAAACCCACTTTCGCAAAAAAATTCTGAACACAATGAAATTTCTCTCCCAACTTGCCATTCGGCGAATAATAAGTAAATTTGCAGCAACATTTCCTATCAAAACGTGAATGCTCTTATCAATAAAAAAGTAAAGTTTCAGGATCTCGGGACCAAAGATTATCAGCCCACTTGGGATTATCAGGAAGCATTGCTCAAACAAAATCTCGACCTCAAAATCCACAACCGCGAACATCCCGATGATCTGAAAACAACGGAAAATCATCTGCTTTTTGTGGAGCATCCACACGTCTATACCTTAGGAAAAAGTGGCCACGAATCCAACCTTCTCGCCAACGAAAATAAGCTGAAGGAAATCAACGCCACGTACGTGAAAGTCAATCGCGGCGGCGACATTACATATCACGGCTTTGGACAAATTGTGGGCTATCCGATTCTGGATTTGGAAAATTTCTATACAGATATCCATCGGTATATGCGTGATCTGGAGGAGGTTATCATTCGAACGATTGCAGAATATGGTCTCAAAGGGGAACGATCTGCCGGCGAAACGGGCGTGTGGTTAGACGTTGGGAAACCTTACGCAAGAAAAATTTGTGCGTTGGGTGTCAAAGCCTCGCGCTGGGTCACCATTCACGGTTTTGCACTGAATGTAAACACCGATATGCGCTATTTCGATTACATTATTCCGTGCGGAATCGCCGACAAACAGGTGACTTCTCTGAAAAGAGAACTGGAACAGGAAGTGGATGTGGAAGCTGTGAAGCATCAAATCAAAAAGCACTTCGCCAATGTTTTTGAATGCGAAATTATTTCGTAAAATACTGCTGGTAAGGTTGTTGAATGATCGCTACATCGTCATCCCAATATCAATTCCTTTGATTTTTCGGTAAAGATCGGTGGCAAAATTGTCCGTCATTCCGGTTACAAAATCCAGAACGCCCAAGGTTTTTTGATAAATGGTAGCCTCCTCGTAGATGAATTGCTGGGGAATGAGTTTCAGCGCCATTTTGTCATAGGATTTTCTGTCTTCCTTTTCTTTAATAATGGATGGAACAAAGTGATCCAACAGCTCATACATCACATTATAACCCGCATTTTCGATCTCGATCACAGCTTTGTGATTGTAGATTTTTTCGATAGAAAAACGTTCGATTTCAGCGAGAGAAGAGCTTTCCGCTTTGAAAAGATCCAATATGCCTTTGTCCAGATTTCCGTCAAGAATTTTTTCAAAATTGGCTTTGTAGAGCGCAACGGTTTTGTTGATGAGAGAATTAATAACTTTTGCACGCAAGTACGAGATTCTTTCATTTCTGTTTGTAATGATGCCGAGCTTCCCTTCTACTTTCTTGATTTCATCGGCATTTACAGACGCTATCAAATCCAGAAAAAGGTTTTCACAATCATTAGAATTCACAATTCCGAGCCGGTGCGCATCCTCCATATCGATGATGTTGTAGCAGATGTCATCTGCCGCTTCCACCAGCCAGACGAAAGGATGTCTTTTAAAAATAACAGGATCATCGCTTTCCATCAGCATTCCGGTAGATTTTGCAATTTCTAGGAACTGCTGTTTTTCGTTTTGAAAAAAACCAAATTTCTTGCGGTTGATGATGCCTTTCTTCTTTGCTAAAGATTCACAAGGATATTTTGCAATGCTCGCCAAAGTGGTGCAAGTGAGCTGTGCGCCGCCCTTATCTTTCCCTTGCTGCTGATGTGTGAGAACTCGGATGGCGTTGGCATTGCCCTCAAAATTGAGCAAATCTGCCCATTCTTTTTCTGTAAATTTCGATTTGAGTTGCGATTCGTTTTTCTCAAAATAGCTGGCAATGGCATCTTCGCCGGAATGTCCGAAAGCCGGATTTCCAATGTCGTGGCAAAGACAAGCGGATGCTATCACATTATGCAACTGATGCTTGTAAAAATCTGTGGAAGGCTCATTAATTTCATTCGGATATGTTTCTGAAATATAATGGCCGACCAAACTCCCCAAACTGCGACCAACTGAAGCAACTTCCAAAGAATGCGTCAATCTATTATGCACAAAAACACTGCCTGGCAACGGAAAAACTTGGGTTTTGTTTTGCAGTCTTCGGAAGGCAGATGAGAAAATAATCCGGTCAAAATCTCTCTGAAAATCTGTCCTCGAAACCACATTGGGCCGATGATCGCCGGTGCGCACGGTAGTATAAAGCGAATTCAGATCCATAATAGTTTCAAAAATAAGGCATATTTTCTTGTCACGAATTTACATATCAATATTTTACCCCATAAGGATGAATATCATCAATGTAATTTAATTGATTATCAGTATTTTACGTTCAGCGAAACTTAAAAATAAGCCTTCCGGAAAAACTACAGCCAAAGTAAATGATTTTGCTTGATTGTTGGTCTGTCGTCTATTCTGTAAAAACTTGAGTTATTTAAAACTAAAATTTACATATAGGCCTCAGTCGGCTCGCAAGTGCAAACTAAGTTTCTGTCGCCAAATGCTTCATCGATTCTCGCTACGGTTGCAAAGAATTTATGAGTCCTCACCCACTCCAGCGGATAAGCTGCTTTCTCTCTGCCGTAAGGCTTATCCCAAGAATCTGAGATTACCAATTGCTCGGTATGTGGCGCGTTTTTCAGGACGTTATTTTCTCGGTCTGCGTTGCCATTGGCTATTTCTTCGATTTCCTTTTTGATGTGGATCAGCGCTTCTGCAAAGCGGTCGATTTCGGCTTTGCTTTCAGACTCAGTCGGTTCTATCATCAATGTTCCTGCAACCGGGAAACTGACCGTTGGTGCGTGGAAACCATAGTCCATCAGTCGTTTGGCGACATCTGCCACCTCGATTCCCAAAGATTTGAACTGGCGAAAATCTACGATACACTCGTGCGCCACTCGGCCTTTTGAGTTTGCATAAAGGATTGGAAAATGTTCCGCTAAGATTTCTTTAAGATAGTTAGCATTCAAAATGGCGTGTTCCGTTGCTTTTTTCAATCCGGAAGTTCCCAACATTTTGATATAAGCGTAAGAAATATTCAGAATCAATCCGGAACCGTAAGGCGCTGCAGAAATCCCTTCTATTGCGTCTTTCCCGCCAATGGGGATATTAGCATTGGTGGGCAAAAATGGCACCAAATGTTCTGCCACGCAAATCGGACCGACGCCGGGTCCGCCACCGCCGTGAGGGATTGCGAAAGTCTTGTGAAGATTGAGGTGACAGACGTCTGCACCGATATTTCCCGGACTGGTGTAGCCCACCTGCGCATTCATATTGGCACCGTCCATATAGACTTGCCCGCCATGCTGGTGAACTAAGTTGCTAATTTCTTTGATATTGGCATCAAAAAATCCGTAAGTCGAAGGATAGGTAATCATCACTGCCGCCAGATTTTCAGAATGTTGCTCCGTTTTTGTTTTGAAATCTTCGAAATCGATTTCGCCACTCTCAAGATTCTTGACGACAATGATTTTCATCCCGGCCATTGCAGCGGAAGCGGGATTGGTGCCGTGCGCCGATTGCGGTATCAGAACGATATTTCTGTGGCCTTCGCCTCTGCTTTTGTGATATTCTCGGATGACCATTAGTCCAGCATATTCGCCTTGCGCGCCAGAATTTGGCTGAAGTGATGTTCCTGCAAAACCAGTGATCTCTGCCAAGTCTTTCTCCAACTCTTTAATCATTTCCTGATATCCGCCTGCCTGTTCTGTGGGCACAAATGGATGAACACTTCCCCATTCTCCCCAAGATAAAGGGATCATTTGAGTAGCGGCATTCAGTTTCATCGTGCAAGAGCCAAGAGAAATCATTGAATGGGTCAAAGACAAATCTTTTCTTTCCAATCGCTTGATGTAGCGCATCAATTCGGTTTCTGTGTGGTATTTGTTGAAAACTTCTTCTTTTAATATTTTATCTTTTCTCAATAATTCTGCACGGATCGAATATTCTTCTTTCAAAATTACTTTATAGCCCTGTTTGCCCTTAAACTGAGCAAAAGCCTCGACCAAAACATTAAGTTTATCCAAAGTTGTGGTTTCATTGATAGAAATACTGACGATGCCTTGAGAAAAATAATTAAGATTGATTTTCTGATCCCTCATTTTCATTCTCAAAGACGCTTTTTCCTCCTCGTGCAATCTGAATTTTACCGTATCGAAAACCGGCTCGTTTACGATATCATAACCCAAAACTTTCAGCTCATCCGCCAATGCATTGGTCTTGTAATGAATCTGATCTGCGATGAATTCCAAACCTTTAGGACCGTGATATACAGCGTACATACCAGCCATCACTGCCAGCAAAACTTGAGCTGTGCAGATGTTGGAAGTTGCCCTCTCTCTTTTGATGTGCTGCTCTCTGGTTTGCAAAGCCATTCTCAACGCCCGATTGCCGTACATATCCTGAGAAACACCGATAATTCTACCCGGAATATCTCTTTTATAATCGTCCTTGCAAGCGAAAAACGCCGCATGAGGACCGCCGTAACCCATTGGAATCCCAAATCTTTGAGTCGTTCCGACGGCACAATCTGCACCCATATCAGCCGGAGATTTCAGCTTCACCAAAGCCATCAGATCACAAGCTACCACGACTTGCAAATCAAATTCTTTATAATAACTAATGTTTTCTATATAGTCCAATACAATTCCGTTTTTGCCGGGATATTGCAACAAAACACCGAAGTAAGATTCGTTAAACTGATGATGGAGGTGATTCCCCACAATCACATCAATACCAAGACCTTCGGCCTTTGTTTTAATAACAGAAATAGTTTGAGGAAAGACTAAATCTGAAATGAAAAACTTAGAAGCATTATTTTTCTTTTGATCTTTCGTTCTGTTGTTGAAGAACATGTGCATGGCTTCTGCAGCTGCCGTCGATTCATCAAGGAGAGAGGCATTCGCCAAAGGAAAACCCGTCAGATCCGCCACGACCGTTTGGAAATTTAGCAAAGCTTCTAACCGTCCCTGTGCAATCTCTGCCTGATAAGGCGTGTAAGCCGTGTACCAGCTTGGATTTTCCAGAATATTTCTCTGGATTGGTGAAGGCAAAATGGTATCGTGATATCCGAAACCGATGTAACTATCGAAATTATGATTTTTAGAAGCCAATTCCTTGGAGTGCAAGAGCATCTCGTACTCGGAAAGCGGTTCCGAAATTTCCAGATCTTTCGTTAGCCTGATGGCATCGGGAATGGTTTGCGAGATTAATTCTTCAATACTCGCTGCTTTTACTTTCTTCAGCATTTCCGCTTTATCAGACTCGTTGAGGCTGATGTGGCGATTCACGAATTGTTGTGTATTCATTTATAAAACTTCGAATTAGATTTTATTATAAGGTTCGTAAAATTAATCAATTTTAAAAATAGTTTCTGGTTCTAAATTTTAAAAATAGCATCTTTACAATACATTTCGTTACAAAAAATTCAATTTCTGGATCTATTTACCATAAAGCGTATTAATTTTGTCTGCATATTTTTCGATAACGATATTTCGCTTAATTTTTAAAGTCGGTGTAATTTCGCCACTCTCAATTTCAAAATCTGCCGGCATCAATACAAATTTTTTAATTTTCTCGAAGCCCGGCAACTTGGTTTGTATCTCATCGATAAGCTTGTGATAAAATGCTTTCACTTCTTCACTTTCAACAATGTTTTCCCAGTTTGTGAATGGGATATTCAAGGTTTTTAATTTCTCTCTTAGAGTTTCAAAATTGGGAACAATCAAGGCAGAAACGAAAGGTTTGTCCTCTGCAACCAGCATTATGTGATTGATATAATGGTTGTTGGAAAACAGATTTTCAATGGGTTGCGGTGCAATATGTTTTCCATTGGAGGTTTTCATCAAGTCTTTGATTCTGTCAGTGATGGTGAGATTTCCGGCATCATCCAAAACGCCTGCATCACCGGTTTTCATCCAGCCATCTTGCGTAAAGATTTTGTCGTTTTCTTCCGGATTTTTGTAATAGCCTTTCATAATGCCACTTCCTTTCACGAGGATTTCATCATTCTCCCCGATTTTGATTTGAGAATCTCCAAGCATTTTTCCCGCAGTTCCATATTTATATTTTGTGAAAGGAAATGCGGTGATCGTTGCAGTGGTTTCAGTCATTCCGTATCCGACGGTCAGGTGCATTCCCATTGCATCAAAAAAGGCTGTGACTTCCGCAGAAATCGAGGCGCCGCCGCAAGGCATGAACCAAAGCCTGCCACCTAATTTGCTCTTTATTGTATTGAAGACCAGCAGATTCGCAATTTTATATTTTTGACTTAGTAAAAATGGAACGGCCTGCTCATTTCTTTTTCTTTCCGAAACAAGAGTTCCCGTTTTAATAGCCCAATCAAAGATTTTTTTCTTTATCGGAGAGCCGTTTTCCACGTTTTCTTGGATGCCCGCATAAATTTTTTGGTAGAAACGAGGAACAGAACACATTGTTGTCGGCTTCACTTCCTGCAAAGCCTTGGCGATCAGTTTGGGATTCTCTAGGAAAGTCACTTTGGCACCGACCGAAAAACAAAATAAAGTCCAACTTCTTTCGAAAACGTGGCTAAGCGGAAGAAATGCTAAGGACTGTTCTTTTTCAAAATCCTTAAAGTCAAAAAACTTAATGTGCGCTTCGAAAGCCTTCTGAAAGTTGCCGTGCGTGAGCATCACGCCTTTCGGCGTGCCAGAAGTTCCCGAAGTATAAATGATGGTCGCCAGATCATCATCCGACTTTTCTGCAAGGCGCAATTGATCCGAACTTGCTGCAATAAAATCCGACAAAAATGAAGATTTTTCTTTCAAAGTAAAATTCTGCTTTGCCGAAATTATCAGTTCTACGCTGGCAGTTTTTTGTAGCAAATTGTGGCAGATTTCGTACTGCTCCTGATTGCCGGTCAACAGGATTTTGGGTTCTGCGTGATTCAGGATATACTCCACTTGGTCTGCGCCATTCGTAGCATAGATCGGAACAGTGACCGCTCCGATGGCCAGCGTGGCGACATCCATAAGCATCCATTCTGGACAATTATCGGCATAGATCGCCACTTTATCGTTTTCTCGAACTCCTGCTTCCAGCAATGCATTTGCCGTTTTGAAAACCATCTGCTTGAAGCGCATCCAAGTCAGTTCCTTCCATTCGTTGTCTTTTTTGAATCCGACAGCGGCTTTCTGCGGAAATCTTTTTGTATTGGTATTCAGAAATTCCGTGATGTTCATGACTTAGATTTGGCGATGCTTTCGGCATAATTTTTCAGGTGAAAATCCACACTTTCATCGATGGGAATGAATTGATAATTCAAAGTTTCGCGGATTTTTTTATTGGTAATTTTCGAGTCCGACTGGACGGTTTCGATGTTGGCTTTGCTTGCCAATTTAAAAATCGGAATAATCCAGCCGAAGATTGTTGAGACGATGGGTAAGACATCGAGAATGAAATTGGGAACCAATTTTGCCGGTTTTTTCCCAAAATGCAGCCGGACTTTGTCTGCAATATGTTTGTATTTTACATTTTCGGAAGTGACGATAAACCGTTCTCCGAAGATATTTCTCTCCATTAATTCCACAGCAATCTTAGCCACATCTCGCACATCGACATAAGCGGTAGATCCGGGAAAAGTAAATGCATTCGACATCTGCCTGAAAAGTGTTCCGCTGCTGTGCTGCCAGTTTCCGGAACCGATGATTAATCCCGGATTGATGATCACGGTATTGAGACCTTCCGCAGAGGCTCTCCATACCGCCATTTCGGAAATATATTTGGAAATCGCATAGTCCGAATGATCTAGTTTGGCGTTGAAATCAGAATTTTCATCCATTTCGCCTTGGTCATTAAAACCATCCAGAACGGCGACAGAACTCACAAAAAGGAACTTCTTCACTTTCGCCGGATCTATTGCAAAAAGCAGCCTCTCGGTGAACTCGGAGTTATTCTTGTACAATTCTTTTTGTGCCATAGGATTGAAGCTCACTTTTGCGGCACAATGATAGACCTCATCGACATCTTTCAAAACCGCTTCCAACGACATTAAATCCTCAATATCAATATCCATCCACTCGATCTGCTGAAAATAAAAATCACCGCGGTCTGTATAAAACCGGTAAGATTCTCGAACCTCTTCTATGTTGCTGGTCGGGCGTTTGGCGGCGCGCACTTTTTTCCCTATTTTTAGGAGTTCCAGTGCGATCACGCGTCCCAAAATACCGGTAGCTCCTGTGATTAAAATCATTCTCGGATGGATTTTTCAGGTTGATGTTTCGCTGATTTTTTCAGAATATTAAATAGAAAATAAAAATTCAACAAAGTATAAGTTGTAATGATTTCCACGAAATACCAAAAGCGTTTGCCTTCAAAAAAATAAGCGCCAGTTTTGGAAACAGAATCTCTGACGACAAAAAATAAAAGTGCTATCAAAACAAGATTGATAAGAACCGAAAAAAACAAAATGAGCTTATAAACGGCCTCTTGATATTTTTTCATTAATGATTTTTACAAAGATAATTTAATTCGGTAAAAAACGCCGTTCCTGACGAGGAAATCTGCCATAAAATTATCAACAAAAATTTTTAGGATAAAAGAAAATCTCGGACCGCCGCATTGAAATCTGCCGGGTTATCAGCGTGAACCCAATGGCCGGCGTTGGCGACTTTAATAATTTGGGAATTAGGAAATTGTTGCTTGATGAGAAATTCGTCCTGCGGCAAAATATAATTGGAATTGGCGCCGGCAACAAACAAAGTAGGACCGCTGAATATGCCAAAGCGGATGGCTTTGGAAACAAATTCGGTGTATTTTTCGGCCAAAGTTTTGAGATTGAATCGCCAAGCCAGTTTTTTGTCATCGGTCCAATAGAGATTTTTCATCAAAAACTGAATCACAGATTTCTCGTGAATATAATTTTCCAGAACTTTTTCTACATCTTGCCTGGTCTGCACGGCTTCAAAATCGACGCTTTGCAAGGCTTTTATAATTCCTTGATGATGAGGAGGATAGGCTTTTGGCGAGATATCGACCACGATGAGTTTATGGACTTTTTCCGGAAAATTGATGGCGAATTGCATCACCGCTTTTCCGCCTAAAGAATGCCCCAGCAGATTGGCTTTTTCGATGTTGTGAAACTGCATATAATGGAGAATGTCATTGGCCAGATCGTCGTGCGACATCGAATCGGAATGAAAACTGCGCCCGTGATTTCTCAAATCAATTAAATGCGCCGGCATCAATGCTCCAAATTCTTTCCCAAAGTTTCCCCAATTGTCGAGCATTCCGAACAAGCCGTGGAAAACCAAAAGCGGCATTTCGGTTCGTTCTTCGCCGTATATTTTTGAGTGTAAGATTTCCATTAATTCTCAGTAAAATTTGTTGAAATTATTCATTGATCGTAATAAACAATTCAAAGTTAGACTATTAGTTTTGCGACTTTGTTTCTGAAATTTACAAATATTATTCGAAAATACACTTTAATTTTATGCACAAAATGGGTGTCAAAAATGTTTGTTTTTTTGATTTTAGTCCAAAATGAGCACAAATACCTATAAGAAAGGCGTACTAATCTTCATTGTTTCAGTAATCAGATGTAAATAGCTTTGTCAAAAATAACAACCAAAACTTTTTACAATGAAAAAATTATTCTTCTATCTATTACCAGGTATTTTTATGACAACAGTTCTCATCTCTTGCAACAGAAACGACGATGAAGAAACAGGCGGAAATAATTCTGGAGGATCCGCAACTTTAACCGCAGAACAATACGGTTTTGATGGCGCACATTCCGGGAAATTCACTTCTACAAAAGCCGGTATCGCAAAAACTTCCGCTGCAGGAATCACAATCTTGACAATTTCAGCGATAAGAGATGGCGGCAATGAATCTATTAATATGGTTCTGTATGGTGATGTAACTGCTCCAAAGACTTACACACTTGGAAGTGGTTCTCAAAATGGAATTGTCATTAGAAAAGAATATCAAAACGTTGCAGACCTTACAAAGTCTTATAGCACGGACAACAATGGAACGATGATGAGTGGCGGCGGTGAAGTGAAAATTACGTCTGTAGCTGGGAACAAAATTGAAGGCACTTTCTATGCGGTTGGCTTCAACAGTGCAAAAAGCGAGGCTTATGCTGAACAAGGAAAATTCAGTGGAACAATTAATTAAACTGATTATGAAAAATTTTACAATATATTTTGCTGCGCTTTTTTTGCAGACATCGGTAATTCTCAGCGCGCAAACTTGGGTGAAAACTTCTGCACCAACCAACATTCAGTACAAGGAAATACGGACGTACGGTAATAATATTATCTACGCATTTGGCAAATCGGCAAGTGATCCGACGCCTCAGACATTAGTAAGTTCTTTTGACGGCGGACAAACTTGGAAAGTGGGCAGCATCCCTTTCCTCTATACCAGTTATCTTGTGGCCACACCCGCAGGCTTGGTTGGTGGAAATGGAGCATTTTCAAACCCCACATCCCATTATACCGATGATGGCGGAACAACATGGAAAAAAGTTATAGGCACAGAAACAGGGTATTTCTTTCCAGCCGGCATTTTACCGAACGGAAAGTTACTCTATGCAGATCAGCTGTACAAATCTCTCAGTGTCTCGTCCGATTATATCTCCTTGGGAACAACAAAAAGTACAGCTGTAACACCAGATTTTCGCTATTTTGCAACCAATCCTTCGGGCAGAACGATCTTTGGACATGAAGGAAACTTTGGCTCCGATTTGGCCTTTACCGATGACAATGGTCTTACCCTCACCAACATCTCTGTCAAAAACCTTATTGGCACCTCAAAACAGGCTCAGATGGTTACATACGCTGGAAACAATACATTTTATACAGCAGGCGTAAACACGGATGTTCTGAAAAGTACCGACAATGGAATTACTTGGGTTGTGTGTTCTCCTATTTCTGCTGGTACATCTATCATAAGCTTGAAGGCTAATTCCGCAGGAAGGTTGATTGTCAGCAAATCAGGAAATATCTTTGTAACTTCTACAGATGGCGGACAGACTTTTACCAGCATCACCAACGGATTGCCTACTTATGGAAATGGGACTTTGGGCGTCACGCCGGATGGTAAATTCTGGGTTGCATACGTCGATGGCGTAGCTGGAACCAATAGTGGCGGGATCTATGTTTTGGAAGATAATCTTTCCACGAATGAGCAGAATAAGTTTGATCTTACAGTGTATCCCAATCCCGCAAAAGATTTTGTAATGATTGATAAGCTTTCCCAAAACACATTAGTGAGCATTGCAGATGCTTCTGGGAAAAGCATCTATAATTCTGTATCAAGGACTACGACGGAAAAAATCAACACAAGCAATTTTGTAAACGGATTGTATTTTATTCAAATATCAAATGGCAAACAAATTTCCACCCAAAAACTTATAATCCGAAAATAACCATTTAGCAAATTGGCTTCCACTGGTAAAAGCGTTGGAAGCCTTTTGCTTTTAATTTTTTTAGAACAAAATTTATAATACTTTTGTGCAAAAGACAAAGTCGTGAAAAATGAAATGCTGAGTCTGTGAATCAATATTTTTTTTGGATCATTGCATTTATTAAAACCTTGAAAAAACTCAAATGAAACATTTTTATGTATTGGTTTCTTTACTGTTTTTTTGCACTATTTTTTCTCAGAACAAGAAAAAAATTGATTCTGTAAATAATATCGGTTTTGAGATAAAGCAAAAAAATGCCTACACTTTGGAGACAGTCTATATGCAAAATGCGACTGCTGCAAAGCAACTCAACTACTTATCGGGCGAAGCAAAATCTTTAAGCAACCTCAGTTTGGTATGTTATTTCCTTGGGAAATATGAAAAAGATGTTCTCTACTCGCAGAAAGCAATCGATATATTCCAAAAAATACAAGACAATGAAAATCTCTCGATAGAACTTGGGGAGCTAGGCTACCGGATGAAAAACCGAAACCTAAAACTGGCACTTTCTTACCTTCAAAGGGCAAAATACATCGCTGAGAAAAAACGCCTGCAAAAACCGCTGCTAAGCCTTTACAACAATTATGGTGTTTTAAAAGAAATGCAGAAGGATTATGACAGCGCGTACTATTTTTACAAAAAGGGTCTTGATTTGAAAGAAGCGATTCACGATGAATTGGGAATTCCGTACAGCTTGAACAATATGGCCTATATCTACTTTCTCAAAAAAGATTACCACAAAGCCGAAAAAACATTGCAAGAATCACTGGAATTGCGAAAAAAAATAAAAGACACATTCGGCATTTCAGAAAATTATTCATTTTTGGGCGATGTATTTTTCGAGACAAAAGATTATCAAAAATCCATTGAAAATTATCGAAAAAGTTTGGATATCACCAAGAGAAAACATCTTCTCAATTTGTCCCAGTCGTCATTTCTCGGACTTTCAAAAAATTATGAAGCCCTGGGCAACACAGAGCAGGCATTTGCGAACTATAAAAAATACGCCGTCATAAAAGACAGTCTGTCTAACATCAATCTGATGAACAAAATTGCCGAGATGGACACAAAATACGAAACAGAGAAAAAGCAAAATCTCATTATTCAACAGCAATTTGAAATTAAGCAAAAAAATAATTGGTTGATTTTTGGTGGAATTCTGTCCCTTATTTTGTTGGTTGTTCTATTTTTTATTTACAAAAATTATCAGCAAAAGCAGGAGAAAAAATTGCAAAAGGAAATTTTCTTGCAGCAAGAACTGGCGACCAAGTCGCTTTTCGAAGGTGAGCAAAATGAAAGAATAAGGATCGCAAGAGATCTTCACGACAGCGTTGGACAGATGTTGTCTTTGGTGAAAATGAATCTTTCTTCTCAGGAACAAAATCCTGAGACCAAAAATATTCAAAGCTTGGTAGATAAAACTATTGCGGAAGTCAGAACTGTCTCGCACAATTTGATCCCAGAAGAATTAAATTTTGGGATTTTTCCAGCTTTGGAAAATCTTTCAGATAAAATTAACAATTCTTCAACCACTAAAATGGAACTCAATATTCCGATGGAAATTAAAGAAATAAAATTCCAGAAACAGAATGAACTTTCGATCTATAGAATCGTACAGGAAGTTGTGAATAATATGATAAAACACGCCGATGCAAGTTTTATAATCCTATCAGTCAGAAAATTAGAAAACAGTCTTATCATTAGTATAAGAGACAACGGTAAAGGAATGAATGAGGACGAAATCTCAAAATCTAAAGGAATAGGATGGAAAAACATTAATGCAAGAGTTCGTATGCTGGACGGAAAAATTAAAATAGAATCGGAAAAATTAGCCGGCACTCAAATCGAAATCACATTACCGCAAAATGAATAATCAGGGAAAAATCAACATCCTTCTGGCAGATGATCATCAAATGATGATAGACGGAATCAAAAATCTGCTGGCCAACGAAACCAGTTGCAAGATAGTTGACGAAGCCAATAATGGGCAAATTGCTTACGAAAAAGTGGCCGCGAATCCAGACCATTTCGATTTGATTCTGACCGATATCAGTATGCCATTACTTAGCGGAACCGAACTATGCAAAATGGTGAAGAGCAAATTTCCTCAGATTCAGATTTTGATTTTGTCGATGTACAATAACTCGACAGCGGTGAAGGAAGCTGTCCTTGCTGAAGCCGACGGTTACATCTTGAAAAATGCCGGAAAAGACGAACTTCTGAAAGCGATTCATAGAATTTCAAATGGCGGAACTTACTTTTCGCAGGACATTCTTCCCCTCATTTATAATCAATATCATAAAGAGAAGATCCAGAACGAGCAGCTTACATTATTAACGGCGAGGGAACGCGAAATTTTGGCATTGATCGTAAAGGAAATGACCAGCGAAGAAATTGCTGAAACACTTTTCATCAGTAAGAAAACGGTTGATAATCACCGTCAGCACATCTTAGAAAAAACAGGTTGCAAAAGTACGGTTGGTTTGGTAAAGTTTGCGATTAGGTTGGGATTGGAATGAAGTACTTTGAACACCATTTGTTCCTTTCTCGAGATCAAAAGAGTTCCGGTTTACATTCGAAAAAAGATGTTGTGAGAAATCGTTGATTGTAATTTCGGAATTCATATTTCAAATTTAAACAATTTCTACCACTTTGCCAACCGTTTCAGATAGATCTGCACGGTATTTTCCAAGCCCAAATAAAGCGCTTCCGATATCAAAGCGTGTCCGATGGAAACCTCCAGAAGATTGGGGATGTGGTCTGAAAAATATTTTAAATTATCAAGACTCAGATCGTGACCGGCGTTGATGCCTAAACCGTATTTATCCGCTTCCACGGCTGTATCATAATAAGCTTGAATGGCTTGCTCTTTATTCTCCGAATAGTGTTTTGCGTAAGCTTCGGTGTAAAGTTCGATTCTGTCCGTTCCTGTTTCTGCCGCAAATTTCACCATTTCGGGATTGGGATCCAAAAAAATTGACGTTCTGATGCCTTCATTTTTAAATTTTGAAATGACGGATTTCAAAAAAGTCAGATTTTTCTCGCAATCCCAGCCCGCGTTGGAGGTAATGGCATCGTCTGCATCCGGAACCAACGTAACTTGCTCGGGCTTCACCTCCAAAACCATCTCTACAAATGCGCTCTGCGGATTACCTTCTATGTTGAATTCGGTTTTTACAAGCGGTTTCAGATCATAAACATCTTTTCTCGTGATATGTCGCTGGTCCGGTCTTGGATGGATGGTGATGCCCTGCGCGCCGAATCTTTCCAGATCCATCGCCACTTGCGTCACACTCGGAGCATTGCCGCCTCGGGCATTTCGGAGTGTTGCGATTTTATTGATATTGACACTTAACTTTGTCATTTACTGAATTTTGAATTAAATTTTTAAACTGATCTGGCTGATTTCCAAATCGAATTCTTTGGACGCGACCAGCAGATGATCGAAAATATCGGACTGGATTTTTTCAAAATGCTCCCATTTGGAATCATTGGTAAAACAGTAAAGTTCCAAGGGCAAACCTTGCGGCGTAATTTCCAACTGGCGTACAAGAATAGGCTCTTTTTGATTGATGCTCAAATCGTGTTTCAGATACTCGTAAGCATATTTTCGGAAGGTTCCGATGTTGGTGAGTTGGATGCCGTTGATATTCTTTTCAGAGGCATCTGTACCGATTTTAGAATTCAAAATTTCTTTCTGTTTCTCGGTGAGATAAACCTTTATCATATTGATTTGCTTCAATTTCTCAATATCTTCATCATCCAAAAACTTAAAGGAATTGATGTTGAAAATAATCGATTTCTTGATGCGCCGTGTATTACTTTCGCTCATCACCTGTAGGTTTTTAATCTCTGTGCTCAGCAAATCGTAAGTCGGAATCGTAGAAAGTGTTTTGTCAAAATTTCTGATTTTGGTGGTCAGCAGATCTATATCCTCAATGTTTCCTTCGATTGAATATTTGGGAATAGCAACCCAATCGCCGACTTTGAGATTTTTGGAGGTGGCCACGTGAATCCCGGTGATGAATCCCAAAATCGTATCCCGAAAAACCAAGACCAGAACGGCCGTTATGGCTCCCAAACTTCCCAAAACGGTCGTGCTGCTGATGCCAAAAAGCACGCAGATGGCAATCACAGTGAAGATAAATGTTCCAAAAATCCGAACCGTCTGAGAGATAGAATTGATGGCAATAATCTTGTAATAATCTTTTTGAATGAGATAGTAATTCTGAAGAACTTTGATGAATTTGAAAGCCATATTGGCGAGGACAAAAACGATCAGAATCCCGATAAGCCGCTCCAAAAAAATGAAGCTCTTCGGATGCCGGTAAAAAATCGAAAAAAGCGCATAATTTCCAAATGCCAGAGCCAACAAGTTAGCAACAGAATTGGTAACTTTAGCCTGGTAGATGGACTTCATCACCGGATATTTGTCCTTATCGAAGAAGAATTTAAAAATAAGATTGGTGAGATTTCTTAGAATAAATGCGAGAATGAAAATTAATCCGATCAGAAAAAGAAATTTAAAGAAAATCTGCCCAGCCAAAACAAACTCGTCGGGGAAATAGTCCTTACAAAAAAAATGAATCTCGTCGCTGATCTGCTGGAGAAAATCTTTGTAGTCATTCAATTCGTCTTTCATAGCTTCTGTAATAATTCGCAAATTTAAGGATAATAAATTTTCCGCTTCCGCCCGAAAATTGTATTTTTAATCAAATTATAAAAATTGGATTCCACACTCATAAACATTATCGCTTTGGCGCTCCTTTTCGTGGGACTCGTAGGGACGATTGTACCCGTTTTGCCGGGCCTCTTGCTCAGTATCTGCGGAGTTTTGATCTTCAAATTCGGCACAGAAAATCAAATGCCAATGATGTATGTCTGGATATTTGGCTTTTTGACCCTAGTTTCAACCGTTTTGAACTACGTAATTCCTTCACAAACCAACAAAAAATATGGCGGAACCAAGTTTGGAAGTGTCGGTTCGTTTGTTGGGACCATCTTGGGATTAATATTCATTCCCATTCCTTTTGGGTTTTTGATTGGGATGTTGCTTGGCGTTTTCCTTGGGGAATTAGTGCACGATCTGAGTGATGTGAAAAAAGCATTTAACTCTATGAAAGGTGCTTTTATAGGATTTATTTACGGAACAGGTTTTAATCTCATGGTAGGATTGGCTATGTTTTTGGTCGTCGGTTATTATATTTTCTTCTAAAAAGAGCCAATGAGGAGTATTAGATTTCTTTTTTGCACAGCGCTTTTACTATCCATCTGTAACTGCAAACCACAAATCTCCACTCGAGAAACTTCTCTGGCTGCCAGTAATATGGTGACAATCGGCTTGGAAAAACCGGTAAAAATTCCGAATTCAATAGTGAGTTTAAGATTCAAAGATATTCTGGAAGATAGCCGTTGCCCAGTTGGTGTTACTTGCGTCTGGGAAGGCCTTGCGATCGTAAATATGGATGCAGTTTCTGGAGATGAAAAGAGCGGTTTCCAAGTAGGAACTCGAGATTTTGTACCAAAAAATGTCAAAAAATCTTTTAGTTTTTCTGGCTATAGATTTACTTTAACAGCGTTGAAACCTCAACCCGGCGGAAAAGCACAAGCCGCAAGCGTCACTTTCAAATATGAAAAAGAGAATTGATTTTTTTTGCTAAGATTTTTAATTTTCAAACTCCATTATCCCCAAATAATGGGATTTTTTCCTTTTTCCAAAAGATAATTATTGATTTTAGAAAACGGGTGGCTGCCAAAAAATCCTCTGTGAGCGGAAAACGGCGACGGGTGCGAAGATTGAATGATAAAATGCCTCTTCTCATCTATCAAAGCGGCTTTTTTTTGGGCAAATGCGCCCCAAAGCACGAAGACAACATTTTCTTTTTTGTCAGAAATCTGTTTAATTATAGAATCGGTAAAAGTCTCCCAACCGAGGTGCGCATGAGAATTTGGTTGGTGCGCCCCAACGGTTAAGGTCGTATTGAGAAGCAGCACGCCTTGCATAGCCCAATCCTGCAAATCGTTATTATTTCTTTCGATTCCCAAGTCATCTTTCAGCTCGCGGAAGATATTTTTGAGGGATGGCGGCGTCTGCACATTCGTTGAAACCGAGAAACAAAGCCCATTGGCTTGACCGTCGTTATGATATGGATCTTGGCCGATTATGACGACTTTCACTTCTTCAAAATCTGTTAGCTCTAAGGCTCGAAAAATCTCATTTTTTGGTGGAAAACACGGATTAGATTGGTAGATAAGCCTTAGCTGGTGCCAAAGATTTTTGAAATAAGCGGTCTCTTTTATCGGTTGCAGAACATCGGTCCAGGTCATACAGGATTTTGCACAAAATTAAATTTACAAATCGATTAATGCAAATTATCAATCGATTGCTTTAACAAAAGTTAATATATCGTAAAAGATCTTTGGCTTAATTTTATATGTAGTAAATTCGCGCAAAATTTGGAATTTTACCCTTGGCATAGTATTTTATTTAGAATATAACCCTGTGTAATTTTATTTTTACATATTTCGGCAAAAACTATTGAAAAAAATAAAAAAAATTAACTTTCGGTTTTGATTGCTAATCAGGATAACAGACGAATCCATATTTTTACAAGAAATCTTAAAAACGGTCTTCTGACCGCCATTGGAAAATCCATTCCCGTTTGCAGTCTGGTGAATGTTATCTTTATTATGCACAAGGGACATATTGCCCTCAAGCAACAATATTTGCAGTACAAAACCGTTTATAATAGTTAATGCTAGATGAAATCGATGCCTGATAAAAAAATAATTCTCTCCTTTTTCCTAATCTTTTTTGCAAGTTTTTTGTTCGCGCAGGTCGAGAAAGAAAACGAAATACAAAATGTTGTAATTCAAGGCGTGAAGAAGTACAAAAACAAGAAAGAAAATCCCGCCTACGCCATTATGCGCGAGGTTTGGAAAAAGAAAAAATCCAACGGCCTGCTGCTTCACAAAGATTATAAGTACAAAACCTACGAAAAAATAGATTTCCGTCTGGATAATATCGACAGTGCTTTTACCAAGAAGAAGGCTTTTCGAGGGTTGGATTCTATCATTTTCAAATACAATGACACTTCGCAGATTGCTGGCAAAGCCGTTTTGCCTATCTTCATCACAGAAAGCATCTTCCAAACCTACGGCAAAAACAATCCGAAAAAGGAACGCAAAGATCTTCTGGCAACCCGATTGTCTGGGCTCAAAAATAATCAGATCGTGACCAAGACGCTGCAGAATATGTACAAAGACATTAATATCTATGATAATACCATTAACTATCTCAATATTGGTTTCGTAAGTCCTGTTTCAACCGATGGATTTGGCGTTTTCGATTACAATATTACGGATACGATAGAAGTAAACACTGTCCGAAGCTACGAAATCAGGTTCACGCCAAAAAATCCGGCAGCACTTGCTCTCAAAGGCCGGCTCTATATTTCTATGGACAAATATAATGTGATGAAGGTGGAGATGGAGACCAATAAAAACATCAACATCAATTTCGTAAAAAAAATCAGCACCAATTTGGAATTTGATAATCCAGATGATTCTACGTTCATCCCCACAAGAAATGAAACAGTGCTCAATCTGGTGATGAATAACAAAGATATGGCAAAATCCGTCATCGCAAAACGTGTGGCAGACTATTCCAATTATGAATTTGACAAAGGCATTTCGGACGAGTTTCTGAGTAAAATCGTGATTCCAGAAGATCAAATGGTGGCCAAAGATGAAGCGTATTGGCAGACCAACCGAACCGAAGCATTGCCAGAAAGCGATCAAAACATCTATAAAATGTACGACGAATTGGCAGAAAATCCGAAGTACAAAAAAATCGTGAAAATCGTCGAAATTGGAAACTCCGGATATTTCCATGTGGGTCAAAACATCGATATTGGAAATATTTTTCAGTCTTTTGGATACAACGACATCGAAGGACTGAGATTGAGAGGCGGTTTCAGAACTTACCGCACCAAGCACGATATGTGGCGCATCCAGGCTTACACAGCTTATGGCTTCAAAGATGAAAAATGGAAATATGGCGGTGAGGCCAAGTATATGTTCAATAAAGTAAACCGATTTATGATTGGCACAGGTTACCGAAAAGATGTTCTGCAACTCGGCGTGCAATTGACGACTGATGAGGGAATTATGACCAGATCATTCGCTTCTTCTTCTGTGCTCAATAGCGGATCTACCACGTCGATGAGTTCTGTAAAGCAGACCAATGTTTTCACAAGCATCGAGCCTTGGAAGAATTTCCAGGTAAGATTGGACGCGACAACACAAAATATAAAATCAGCTGATTCTAATTTATTCAACATCAATTATTACAGAGGCGGTGTCTTGCGAACCGATTTGAATGATACCCGATTTACCGCAACCATCATCGCCCGACCTGGAATCAAATTTTCGACCTACGGCGTGGATCGCTATGAGATGACAGCTTTGGCAACCAACCCTTCCATCATTCTGAAATATACGAAGGGGGTCGGTGGTGTTTTCAATTCAGATTTCAATTATAACAAATTACAATTTTACTATTATCAACCAGTGATTATTGGCAATTGGGGTCGTTTGTTCACCAATATCGAAGTGGGAAAGAATTTTGACTCGCTCCCACTCGCTTTGCAGAATGTTTTGCCCGCCAACCAGTCTTACGGATTGGTGCGAGGCGTTTTTTCCTTGATGAATTATTATGAGTTCACGGCAGATTCTTATGCGGTGATGTTTTTGGAGCATCATTTCAATGGGAAGATTTTTTCTCAAATTCCATTAATTAAAAAACTGAAACTGCGCGAAGTCGCCTTTTTCCGCTCCGGAATTGGAAGTCTTAAACAGGAAACTATTAATATGAATGCAGGAAATCTTAATCTTAGTGCGCCCGAAAAACCTTATTACGAATATGGTTTCGGGATCGAGAATATCGGTTGGGCCAATTTTCGGTTTCTCAGATTTGATTTCAACTGGCGAGGAAACTATCTGAATCACAACACTAATTCCGGAGATGCAGTTAGGAAATTTGGCGTTCAATTTGGTTTTCAGATGAATTTCTAATGATTTTCGGAACTTACAAATAGGATTTTGATGCCATTCTACTTTGCGCATCGGCGTAAAATATAATTCTATCTTTGCAAAAAATCAGAATTGGACGTTAGAGCAAAAAAACATCTCGGTCAGCATTTTCTTACAGACCAGAATATCGCACGTGACATTGTAGATTCGCTTTCTTTGGAAGGGTACAAAAAAGTTTTGGAAGTGGGTCCCGGAATGGGCGTTCTTACAAAATTCCTTCTTGAAAGAGACGTTGAAACTTACGTTGCGGAGATTGATAGCGAGTCCATCGATTACCTTAAAAAACATTACCCAAAATTAGAAGAACAGCATTTTGTCGGCGATTTCCTCAAGATTGATTTTCCGGCGGTTTTTGGTGGCGAAGAAGTGGCTGTGATTGGAAATTTCCCTTATAATATTTCGTCTCAGATTTTGTTTAAAATCATTGATAATTTCCAGTATGTTCCGGAAATGAGCGGAATGTTTCAGAAAGAAGTTGCCGAAAGAACATCCGGAATTCCACGAACTAAAGAATACGGAATTTTGTCGGTTTTGGTTCAGGCTTATTACGATGTGGAATATCTTTTCACGGTTCACGAAAACGTGTTCAATCCGCCACCAAAAGTGAAATCGGGCGTTATCCGAATGAAGCGAAATCTGAAACCAGGATTGGCTGGAAATGAAATTTTGTTCAAGCAGATCGTGAAAGCTGGATTTGGACAAAGACGAAAAAAAATGAGTAACTCTTTAAAAGTTTTGGGAATTCCTGAAGCTATGAATTCTCATCGTTTTCTTGATATTCGTGCGGAAGAATTGTCTGTAGCAGATTTCATTGATTTTACGAATGAGTGGAAGCAGAGTTTTGAAGTTTCGAAGTCTTAGTTAAAACCTTAACTTGATGCAGAAAATTTCCTATTTTCGCAAATCCCATAGCCCCGATTGCAACGGCATCCTTTTTTGTTTTTTGTGCAAATCCTAATTTGGATGACAAAACATTCTAAAAACAAAAAAGATATAGTGGAAAGCGGGATTAGCTCCTAAAAATTTATTTTAAAAAACCTATTTTTGCGCTATGGAAAAAGTGGTATTGGTAACTCCGAACGATGAAGTTTTGGGGCAAATGGAAAAATTGCAAGCACACCAAAATGGGCTATTGCACCGAGCATTTTCGGTGTTTCTGTTCAATGCAGAAGGCAAAATGCTGTTGCAGAAGCGAGCCCACGAAAAATACCACTCGCCGAACCAATGGACCAATGCTTGTTGCTCGCATCCAAGACTTTACGAATCTTATTTGGAAGCTGCGAAACGACGCATCAAGGAAGAGTTGGGAATCGATTGTGAGCTGACCGAGAAATTCCATTTTATTTACAAAGCGGACGTCGGAGACGGGCTTTGGGAGCACGAGTTGGACTATGTTTTCACGGGCGATTTTTCCGGATCATTTAATTTGAATTCTGATGAAGTTTCTGAAATACGATATATTTCTATTGAAGATTTGCAAAAGGAAATTGCTGAGAATCCTAACGATTTTACGGAATGGTTTAAGATTATTTGGGCGGAATACCGCAATAAGCTGAGTTAAAAACTAACCACAAAAGGCACAAAAGAATATTATGCTTTTTTGGACTTTTGAAAATCTTAAATTAAAATTAAAATTAAAGTTTTTGTGACTTTTGTGGTTTCAGAAGCAAAATTTACAACAGATGAATGTCTCCGCTTTCCTGATTTTTTTAATTACAAAACTTAATACCGGAAATTTTGCTTAACTTTATTATCAATCTTTGAATTATGAAAGCTTTGGTAATTGGTGCAACCGGTGCGACGGGAAAAGATCTTGTGAATCAGCTTTCGCAAGATCCTGAGTTTGAGCAAATCGATATTTTTGTAAGAAGGCATTCAGACTTTCATCATAATAAAGTCCACGAACACTTGGTAGACTTTGACCATCCCGAAGATTGGAAACATCTGGTAACGGGCGATGTGGCATTTGCCTGCCTCGGAACGACCTTAAAATCTGCCGGCAGCAAAGACAATCAATGGAAAATCGACTACGATTATCAATATAATTTTGCCAAAACAGCGAAGGAAAACGGTGTGGAAGATTTCGTTTTGGTTTCGGCTTACGGCGCAAGTCCAAATTCAAAAATTTTCTATTCCCGAATGAAGGGCGAGCTGGAAGAAGCGATCAAGAATCTGAAATTCGAGAAAACAAGCATCTTCAAACCCGGAATGTTGGAACGCAAAAATTCCGACAGAGGCAGCGAGGTTCTGGGACTGAAAGTTCTTAAGTTCATCAATAAACTGGGACTTTTGAAAAGTCAGCAACCTTTACCAACTGCGGTTTTGGCTAAAGCGATGATTAATGCGTCGAAAATCAAATCCAAAGGTTTTTCGGAAATTAAACTGCACAGTATTTTCAGTTTTGCCGAGAAATGTAAATGAACAAATCGATCACAGGATTTGCTATTGGTTTCAATAGGATTATCATTCTGTTATTTGGTAAACCGTACCGTCGGGACTTTGGCTATTATTGGGATTTTTCTTTCAGATATTTTTGCCATTCCCAAGTGGTTCTCAGCGCCTCTTCCAAAGAGGTTTCGGATTTCCAGCCGAGTTCTTTTTCTGCTTTGTCAGCATTGGCATAGGCCACGGTGATATCGCCTTCACGTCTCGGGCAAATTTGGTATGGAACTTTGATATTATTGGCCAATTCGAAAGCTTTGACGACTTCCAAAACAGACGATCCTTTTCCTGTCCCCAGATTATAAATATCCAATACTTTTTGTTCCTCGGAATTAATCAATTTTTTAAGTGCCGCAACGTGTGCTTTCGCCAAATCGACCACATAAATATAATCTCGCACAGCTGTTCCGTCTTCTGTTGGATAATCATCGCCCCAAATGCTGAGTTTCTCTCTTATTCCTGCTGCAGTTTGCGTCACATACGGTACCAGATTATTCGGAATTCCGGACGGAAGTTCTCCTAACAGTGCCGTGGGATGGGCGCCGATGGGATTGAAATATCTCAGCAGAGAAACCCTTTTTTGATAGGCTCTCGAGAAATCCTTCAGGATGTCTTCGCCCATTTGTTTGGTTTTTCCGTAGGACGATTCGGCTTCTTTGAGAGGAGTATTTTCATCAATCGGCATCTTATCTGCTTGGCCATAAACCGTACAAGATGAACTGAATATAAAATTGGAAATATCTCTTTTTCTGAATTCCTGAAGCACATTGATCAAAGAAAAAAGATTGTTCTCATAATAATCCAAGGGCTTTATCATACTCTCTCCCACTGCTTTGGAAGCGGCAAAATGGATGCATCCGCTGATGATATGCGCCTCAAAAACTTGGCTTAATAATTCTTTTCTTTTGAGATCGAACGGATAAAAAATCGGACGCTTTCCGGTGATTTCTTCAATGTTATTTAGGATAAATTTTTCTGAATTTGAAAGATCATCTACAATGACGACTTCAAAATTATGATTGATCAATTCTACAACTGTGTGAGAACCGATGTAGCCGAGACCGCCTGTAACGAGTATGGACATTAGTTTTTTGTATATTTTATATTTGAATAAATATTTTTTAGTAAATCAATTTTATTCTGTTCATCCATCTTTTCATTGACCTAGCTGATGCAAATTATAAAACCTTTTTGAATACCGTTAACTATATAATTAAAAGAACTTTCTTCAGTTTGAGGTTTTACTTTCCAAATTATTATTTTATTAATTTCATCTTTATTTATTTCTAAGACTTCATTTTTAGGATTCTCTTTCCAATAATCAGAATCCCATTTGTAAAATTGATCTAAAAGTTCAAAATCCGAAAGATTCGAATATTCGGGTTTAAAAAATTCTATTTTTTTTGCTTCTCTAATAGAAACTGTTAAAAATCCTCCTAAGCCTTTATTTTCAAAACCAAATTGAGAACCTTGATAATCTTTTGTATGCTTCCATTTTCCAGGAAGCTCAATCATAAAATCGTTTAAGGCAGCAAAAGTACTTTTTTGAGCAAAATTAGAAATAGAAATAGATAATACTAAAATTAAAAACAGCTTCCTCATACCCCGATATTATTAAGAATGAATTTTTCTGAATTTGGAAGGTCATCTACAATGATAACTTCAAAATTATTGATCAATTCTACAGCTGTGTGAGAACCAATATAGCCGAAACCGCTTGTTACTAGTATGGACATAGTTTTGTGTTTTCTGTTTTTCCAAAATTTAAAAACTTTCTAAGCTATTTTTAATCTCCTGTAATGCCTATTTTTATTGTGTTTTAGGTCATTTTGCTCTAATAAATAAAAACAAAGTGAGTAGCTGTTTTCAAATTGATGTTCATCGCAAAGATACAAAATTGCTGATTGGAAGTACCGCTAAAGACGATATTTCCTCAGAAATGACGATGGTTTCTGCAAAATTTAGCAAGATCTATGCAATTAAAAAAAGAGAGGCTGCGAATTATGCCTCTCTTCCTATCATCTCCAAAGAATGGAAAAAACTTTTAGTTATGCTTCTTTCTATAAATTGTTCTGTCCAGTTGCCGATCCTGCCTGGCGACGGCAGCTCTTTCCTGCGGGGTGACTTGTCCGTCTGCCACGGCAGCTCTTTTGGCTTGTTTCACATCTTTGGCTTTTTTGTGAATCACAACTGCTTCCTTCTTGTTGATTTCGCCTGCTTTTACCCCTTCAGCAACTCTACGTCTTTCTCCTACGAGGTTTCGGTCGTCTGCTTGTTGGGCAAAACTGAATGCTGATGTTAACAGGGCAAGGCTTAAAACTAAATTTTTCATAATAATATTTTTTTGGTTAATATTATTAAGATGGGGACTTTCCTTCAAAGTTAAAACAACAAGAAAATTTTCTAATTGCCAAAGAAGAAATTACCAATAAATTGCGTTTTGTACATCATCGGAATCAGAAAAAAAACTTGTTTTTAAATTTTACTTATTGGAAAACTCCAAAACAGAATCCGTAATATATTTCAACTGCTCTTCATCCAATTCTGTATGCATCGGAAGAGAAATGACTTGGTCTAATAATTTGTCGGTGTTCACAAAATCTGCCGGATCACTTTCCTGATAATAGGCTTTTTGCTTTCTGAGTGCAACCGGATAATAGATCATCGCCGGGATTTCTTTTTCGGCCAGATATTTTTGTAATTCGTTGCGTTTTCCGTTGGTAATTCTCAAAGTATATTGATGAAAAACGTGTGTAGAATAGTCAGCTCTTGTTGGCGTCAGGATATTTTCGCTTCCGGCAAAAGCTTCGTCATAATAATCCGCTGCTTTCCGCCTCGCTTCGTTATAAGAATCGAGGTTGGGCAGTTTCTTTCTCAAAACCGCTGCCTGAATGCTGTCTAACCGGGAATTGACTCCCACCTCATCGTGGTAATATCGCTCGTACATCCCGTGATTTACGATTCCTCTAAGTCTGTGAGCAAGTTCGTCATCATTCGTGAAAATTGCGCCGCCATCTCCGTAACAGCCCAGATTTTTGGATGGGAAAAATGATGTTGTACCAATGGTTCCCATCGTCCCAGATTTTTTTGTAGTACCGTCTGAGAAGATAAAATCTGCGCCAATGGCCTGCGCATTATCCTCGATCACGTAGAGATTACGCTCTTTTGCGATTTTCAGAATTTCTTCCATATTCCCACATTGCCCAAAAAGATGAACAGGAATAATCGCTTTAGTTTTGGCAGTAATTGCCTTTTTGACCGCTTCAGTATCGATGGTAAAAGTGTCGTAATCTACATCTACCAAAACGGATTTTAATTTTAGTAAATGAATCACTTCTACGGTGGCCGCAAAAGTAAAATCTGCGGTGATCACTTCGTCGTCAGGCTCCAGATCCAAAGCCATCAGGGCAATCTGCAGCGCATCGGTTCCGTTGGCACACGGAATCACGTTTTTCACATTCAAATAATTTTCCAGATCGGCCTGGAAAGATTGAACCTCTGGACCGTTGATGAAAGCAGCAGAATCTAGAACATTGAGAACAGCATTGTCCACCTCACTCTTTATTTTGTAGTACTGGCTTTGGAGATCAACCATCTGGATTTTCTTCATAATTCAAAAATTTTTTATTAGAAAGCAAGTAAAATCGGTGTCCAAATATTTCTGATACTCGATTTCAAATGCAAAAACATTATTTTGTAAATTTACATTTATTTATGAGTTTAAAAAATTCAAATTATTAAAACATGAGAAAAATCTGTACCATCTTAATCCTTAGTTTTTCGCTGATAGTTGCGGCTCAGACCGAATTAGTTTTTGTTTTCTTCAAGGATAAACCCAACAAAGCGGCTTTCTATTCCAATCCTCTGTCCGAGCTCTCTCAGAAATCGCTGGACAGGAGAATCCACCGCGGCATCGCCCTTACGGACCAAGATGCTCCGATAGAAACTGCTTATATGACCAATGTTCAGAACCTCGGATTCACAGTGACAGATTATTCCAAATGGCTCAATGGCGTTGCCGTGAATGCGACACCGGCTCAAATTCAAACCTTGTCCCAGCAGAGCTATGTGGATCACGTGGAAAGTTTTGTCAGAAATCCGAATGGTGGCAAAAGAAGTCAAAAAATCGAGAAATTCAAGGAATTCGATAAGGAATTTTCAAATCGTGAACCTATGACTGATTTCAATTATGGAAATAGTCTGGCTCAGATCAATCAGATCAATCTTCGGCAGCTGCATGTGGCCGGTTTTGCAGGCAGCGGTATGTCTATTGCGGTCATCGATACTGGTTTCCCGTACGTGAATACCGGCAGTGCATTTAGCAGAATACGTGCGAAGAGCCGTATCAAAGCTACGTACAACTTTGTTTCGAAACATACGGATGTTTACAGTACATCACTCAATTCCCACGGCGCAATGTGCCTGGGCATCATCGGTGGCTATATCGACGGAACATTTGTAGGCTCGGCTCCCAATGCCGATTTTTATCTTTACGCCTCAGAAAATGCGGCTGTCGAAATCCCAGAAGAGCAACTATACTGGATAGAAGCTGCGGAAGAGGCCGACAGAAAAGGTGTTGACATCATTTCCACCTCTTTGGGTTATACAGAATTTGATGATAGCCGATATGATTATACTTATGCTGATATGAACGGTGCTACTACCTTCATCTCCAGGGGAGCGCAAATTGCTTCCGAGAAGGGAATTTTTATTTTGATTGCAGCCGGGAACGAGGGTCAGAGCAGTTGGCATTATATTTCTGCTCCTGCAGATGCGGCGGGCGTCTTCACTATTGGTGCGGTAACTTCCAGTGGCGCCTCGTCGGGATTTTCGTCTTACGGACCCAATGCTGCGGGCGTGATAAAACCAGATGCTAGCGCCCGAGGAACGAACACGTATTATGCCTACAACAATTCTTCTGACTATGGAAGCGGAACCTCCTTTGCAACGCCGCTTGCAGCTGGTGGCGTGGCGTGTTTTATGCAATCACTTTCCAGCACAATTCCCGTAAACACGCTTAAACAAACGCTAAGACAAAACGCTTCCCTCTATCCCAGTACCGATGACCAAAAAGGCTACGGCATTCTCAACTTTTACACAACCTATCAGACGCTTGCACTGCAAGACGTTGCGAAACTTCCGATGACAATCTATCCGAATCCTGCGAAGGATTTTCTTAATATTTTGACAGACAAGCCGATACAATCTGTCGCCATCTATGATGTCTTGGGAAGATTAATTAAAATTGATAACAAAAGCAGTGTCAATATTTCAGCGCTGGCCAAAGGCAATTATCTTATCAAAGTAAAAGCGCACGAACAGGAATGGGTAGAGAAATTTATTAAAGAATAGAGGAATTCTTTGGGTTTTCCAGAGTATATTACGATGTCTCTGCCGGTTTTTCATTGTTGGGAGGCATTATTTTTGGAGAATGAGGGTTTCTGCCAGCGGAATTGGACTACCTTCTGGTTATGCACTTAGTCCCAAAAACAAAATCACCTGATTTATATTTGCTTGATAAAATTGTTTAAAGAATATCGAAAAAAAACATTTGACAGGCAATAGACACATCAAAGGCATCAGAAAAAAATATTTTATTTCCCGATACAGAAAGTTTCTCTCTACTGTTTGTGGGCGTTTATAATCTTTTAGTATCCTTTTAGTAAAAATCAATGGATTTACTTAGAATGAAATTCTTATTATCTCACTTAATAAAACATCCATATCTCTACTAAAATCAATCTGAGTTTTGTTTGGTAGAGTTTCTTTTTTTCTAATGTGTGTATGGAGATATGAATCAGAAATATTTCTAAGTGATACATTTAGATGTTCCATAGATTTTTTAAAACTTTTACTACCATTATAATTATTTGAAACCTCACTAAAGTTTTTACATCCAAATAATGGAGGGATATGATCAATAATACCTCTTATTAACATTCCAACGCTTAAATAATTTTTGTTCAAAAACGCTTCATCTAATTCTTCACAAAATCTAATGAGTTTACTTAAATCAAAATCTTTATTTATTGTTTTTCGAAGTTCAATAAGTCTGTTTGGATCAATAAAATGATTATTATTAGATTTTCTTTCTGATAATTTTTTTAACAGTAAATCTTCATCAAAAATTAAGTCTCCATTATCATTAATATGAAGAACCTCTTCAATAATTGGTGGTATTACTATACTCTCCTTATTTTTTGATTTATCCTCTAAATAATTCTCCCAACTATCAAATTTTAATACATCTTCTCCTTTTTCCGTTAAACTTTCAACAGTATCCATACCACTATTATTTACAGATGTATGTATAAATCCATTGTTTTTCAGATAATTAAAAGATTTACCATAGTAATTTTTATAATTCTCAAAATCCAAAATCTGATCCATAATCACTCCCTCTAATTGACGGATATTATGAGTTCGAGTAATGTTATTTACTCCAACTAAAATTTGATATTTCAAATAATTTTCTTCGTTCATTTTCAACTACTTTATATGTAAACTATTAATAATTCGCTACTGCTCTATATTGATTATCATCTTTTTTATCAACCCCGAAACTGTTAATTAGTCCTTTAGATTTCAATATATTCAATAATTTATAATTATATTCTGTTTTCTTATATGTAGGTTTATGTTGTTTCAAAAACAATTCTTTATATGAGTACCCTATATTTCTTACTCCCTCTTTTAAATCGGAATCATTCAATGAATCCGAATATAAGTTAACTAATTTAACACCGTTTTCATAAGAAACAGCACTCTTAATAATTGAATGTAATGTAGATGATTCAAATGAAATCTTTGCTCCTTTTAGTAAAATCAAATCCCCTACTAACTCAGATATTTTTTTGCTTTC
>JAKLPS010000018.1 GCA_022013695.1 Weeksellaceae bacterium | reverse complement strand
CCAACTATCGCAAGAATTATTGTTACAATGACTTTAGTAATTTCCATTTTTGTGTTTTTGGCAAAATGTCGTTGAATACATTTGATATCTCACAAAAATACGCATTTTATTATCCTCCAAAAAAATATAAGTCTTTTAAAGAACTTTCTAGACACACCCAAGAACACTCAGATTTATACATCCATTGAAGATATTCAGCCGTCGGAAATAGAAGTTCCCTACAATTCGTAATGACCTATGGGCGAGTTTTTTAGCGACTGCACAAAGGGGAAGAATGACAACATAGCGCAAAATTAAAAGCGATTTAACATTATTTTTTATTATGTAATAATTAATTTCTCTATCTTGGTGATGTTCTAATATTTTGAATTTTTTGCCCGATTTGGGTAGTCATTTATCCACTTTCAGCTATGCAGGTTCAGCCATACACCTTATTTTCCGACTACGACATTTATCTTTTTTGCTCCGGATCGCATACACGGCTTTACGAAAAGTTTGGCTCCCACAAAGCAGAAGTGGAAGCCGTGTCTGGCGTTTATTTTTCGGTTTGGGCGCCCACGGCAGTGGAGGTTTCTGTGATGGGGAATTTCAACCAGTGGAACTCGTTTTCGCACCAGTTGGCGGGTCGTTGGGATCAGTCAGGCATTTGGGAAGGTTTCATCCCGGGTTTGGACTTGGGCGAAGTGTACAAATATGGCATCAGAACCAACAACGGGCTTCTCCTCGAGAAAGCCGATCCCTACGCCCTCTGTTTCGAAGATGCTTTGCAGGCCGGCTCTATCGTTTGCACCACCTGGCACGAATGGCAAGATCAGGACTGGATGACAAACCGCACCAAGCACAACAGTCTGGAGTCTCCGATCTCCGTTTATGAAGTCCATCTGGGCTCGTGGATGCGTGATCCAGGAAATCCCGACCGATTCCTAAGCTATACCGAGATTGCAGACAAGCTGGTTCCGTACCTCAAAGCGATGAATTTCACACACGTCGAATTAATGCCCGTGATGGAGTATCCTTACGACCCGAGCTGGGGCTACCAGATCACAGGATTTTATGCTGCAACGTCCAGATTTGGATCGCCACAGGAGTTGATGTATCTCATTTCCGAACTTCATAAGAATAATATCGGTGTCTTTCTAGATTGGGTGCCTTCCCATTTCCCAGGCGATGCCAACGGATTGCACTTTTTCGATGGTTCATTTTTATATGAGCACGAAGATCCCAGAAAAGGCTTTCATCCCGATTGGAAATCCTACATTTTCAATTACGGCAGACCAGAAGTCAAATCTTTTTTAATTTCAAATGCCATTTTCTGGCTTGACAGATACCACGCAGACGGACTTCGTGTAGATGCCGTAACCTCGATGCTTCATCTAGATTATTCCAGAAACGAAGGCGAGTGGGAACCGAATATCTACGGAACCAACGTGAATCTGGAAGCCAAGCAGTTTCTTCAGGATTTCAACATCGCTGTCTATCGGGAATTTCCTGATGTGCAGACGATTGCCGAAGAAAGTTCGGATTTCCCAAGGCTTACAAAACCTGTCCACCAGGATGGTATCGGATTTGGGATGAAGTGGATGATGGGCTGGATGCACGACACCTTGGATTATTTCAAAGAAGATCCCATCGCCCGAAAATATCATCACAACAAAATAACCTTCACCAGCGTCTATATGTTCAATGAGAATTATATGATGCCGCTCTCGCACGATGAGGTGGTGCACGGAAAAAGTAGCCTGATCTACAAGATGCCGGGCGACGAATGGCAGAAGTTTGCCAATCTGCGGGCCATGTATGTTTATATGTTTACCAATCCGGGAGTTAAATTGCTTTTTATGGGCGACGAATTTGCCCAAACCCACGAATGGAACTTCACGACATCCCTAGACTGGCATCTGCTCCAGTATCCGATTCATAAAAATCTTCAAGAGTTTGTGAGAGATCTTAATGGGCTTTACAGATCCAGCCCGGCACTCTACGAGCAGCAGTTTTCGCCCAATGGCTTCGAGTGGGTCAATGCAAGCGATACCGATAATTCCATCTTCATCTATCTCCGAAAAAGCAACGCAAATAAAGAAGTTCTGATGACCGTTCTGAACCTCACGCCCAACAGTTTTGATTACAGAATCGGCGTAGAAAATAATTCAAAATGGGAAGTCATCCTAAATTCTGATGAGGGGAAATACAGCGGAAGCGGCGTACAAGCTGTTATCTCGCAGGAATTAGACGAAGGATGGGACGGGCGAGAACATTCTATCATTTTGCGATTGCCGCCTTTGGCCGGAGTGGTGCTTAAAAGATCTAAACTCATGAAGAAGCAGGTCGAAATCTCAGATAATAAAAAAGCAAAAAGTAACTGACTTAAGAGAAAAATATGAAAATATTTCACCTTTCTATGGAGTGCTATCCTGTGGCGAAAGTCGGAGGACTGGCAGACGTCGTCGGGGCGTTGCCAAAATATCAGAATCAGATGGGTTTGGAGGCCAGCGTGATTATGCCGTGGTACAACAAGCCATTTTTGTACAACCACGATTTCGAAATCGTTTTTGACGGTTTTATCCATCAGTCATTTCATATGTACCAAGTTCAGGTTTTCAAAGAGAAAAGTAATGCACTTGGTTTTGATCTATATCTGGTGAAAATCCCGGGACTTTTGGATCGCGAGAGCGTTTACGGCTATTGGGATGAGAGTCAGCAGTTTATAGCATTTCAGCACGGCGTCTTGCATTGGCTGAGTGCGATGCAAATCCGTCCGGATGTTTTCCATTGCCACGATTATCACACAGGTTTGGTTCCGTTTATGATTGATAACTGCTATGAATTTCAGTTTCTGAAAGGCGTCAAAACGGTGGGCACGATTCATAATGGCGAGTACCAAGGCAGCATGGACTGGATGATGTCTAGTTTTCTGCCGCATTTTGATGGCTGGCGATCTGGACTTCTCGATTGGAACGGCAGAATCAATCCGATGGCGGCGATGATCAAATCCTGCAATGCCTTCAATGCAGTGTCGCAAGGCTATCTCCAGGAATTATTTTTTAGTTTTCAAGGTTTGGAACCTTTGATGAATCAGGAACGGCAGAAAGCGTTTGGGATCATCAATGGGATCGATACGGAGGTTTGGGATCCTGACACGGATGAAATGCTAAAATTCAATTATAACAAAGAGTACGCAGAAGAAGGAAAATGGGAAAACAAAAAAGTAATCTGCTCGGAGTATGGTCTTAATCCAAATCTGCCGCTTTTTGGCTTCATTGGTCGCTTTGCAGGAGAGAAAGGGGCTGATTTGTTGCCAGAAATTATAGAAAGGAGTATTCAGGAAACCAATGGCTCTTTGAATGTGATTGTCTTGGGAAGTGGAAATCAGGATATCGAAAATCGGCTCAAGGGCTTGCAATACAAATTTAATGTAAATTTTGCTTTAGATTTAGGTTACAAGGAGTATCTTTCTCATCAGATTTATGCTTCATCAGATTTTCTGCTAATGCCAAGCAGGGTAGAGCCGTGCGGACTCAATCAGATGTATGCTATGCGCTATGGCACCATTCCGATTGTGCGATATACCGGCGGACTTCGGGATACGGTTCAGGATATTTCAACCGGTGGAAGTGGCCTCAACTTTACTAATGCCGGTGCCGAAGATGCAGTACACGCTATCAAAAGAGCGTTGCATATCTACAGCCAAAAGGAGCTAATGAAGGGATTAATCTATAGCAATATGTCATACGATTTCTCTTGGGAAACTTCTGCGAAAAATTACACCAATCTTTATAATTATTAAAGAAATTCTATTCACATTGGCGTAATATTGGTAGATATTTATTACATTTATTCAATTACAAAATAGCAAAAAAACTTTATATGAAAGAAAGTGTAATCTCCATTGTTCTCGGAGGCGGAAGGGGAAGCCGGCTATTCCCATTGACCAATACAAGATCCAAACCAGCCGTTCCCATCGCTGGAAAATACCGCTTGGTAGATATCCCGATTTCCAATTGTCTTAATTCTGGACTTAATAGGATTTTGGTACTGACCCAGTTTAATTCCGCGTCACTCAATAGCCACATCAAAAACTCCTATCACTTTGACATTTTTAGCAAAGGATTCGTAGATATTTTGGCGGCAGAGCAGAATGTGGAGAACGAAAGTTGGTATCAAGGTACTGCAGACGCGGTCCGGCAGACGATGAAGCATTTGGATAAATATGAGTATGAGTACGTCCTGATCCTTTCCGGAGATCAGCTTTATCAGATGGATTTTCAAGAAATGATCAATTTTCATAAAGAACAAGGTGGCGATATTACCATTGCAACCATTCCTGTCATCGCAAAAGATGCAACCGGCTTTGGAATTATGAAAGCTGATGAGGAAGGCAATATCACATCCTTTACCGAGAAGCCAAGTTTGGAAATACTAAGCGAGTGGAAATCAGAAGTGAGTGACCAAAGCAAATCCCAAGGCAAAGAATATCTTGCGTCGATGGGCATCTACGTCTTCTCCAAGGACGTTTTGAAAAAGCTGTTCGATGAGCACGAGGGCGATGATTTCGGGAAAGACTTCATACCAGCCGCCATCGGGCAATACAGTGTTTTGAGCTATCAGTACGATGGCTATTGGACAGATATCGGAACCATTGAATCCTTTTACGAAGCCAATTTGGATCTAGCGCAGGACTTACCCCAGTTCAATCTCTTCAGCTCCAACCCGATCTACACAAGGGCGAGGATGCTGCCGCCATCCAAAATCAACGGCTCTTACGTGAGCAAAACAATCATCGGCGACGGCTGCATTATCTTGGCAGATAAAATAGAAAACTGCATCATCGGCAACAGAACCAGAATCGATAGAGGATCTACCATTGTCAATTCTTATGTGATGGGTGCAGACTATTACCAAACAGCTCAGCAAGTATCGGATAACGAGTCATCTGGCATCACCAATATGGGAATCGGAAAATACTGCTACATCGATAAGGCTATCCTTGATAAAAACTGCTTTATCGGAAATAATGTCCGAATTATCGGTGGGAAACATCATCCCGACGGCGATTACGACACTTACTCCATCAAGGAAGGAATTGTAGTGGTTAAGAAAAATGCCGTAATCCCCGATGGAACGAATATTATATAGTTTTAGAAATATTTCAAAAACCCTTCCCAGCGAAGGGTTTGGTTTTTACTTTGGCAAATTATTTGTCGGAGATTATTTACAATTTTAATCAATGAAGAATATTTTTCTATTGGTCGGTTTTTTTATATTCTCTCTGCTGCCGGCTCAGTTCGATAACATCAATGCTGGAGAAGTGATCAATTTCAGAATTCATTATGGCTTTATCACCGCAGGCAATGCAACGCTTACCACCACCAAAACATCTTACAAAGGTCAACCTGCCTTCTATGTGCGTGGCGTCGGCAAAACGAGTGGTGCTGCAAAAACGTTTTTCAAAGTGGAGGACACGTACGAAAGTTACATCAGTGAAAACCGGGAACCTCTTTTCTACATTAGAAATGTCTCCGAAGGAAGCTACACACAAAATCTCCAAAGCATCTTTAATACCAATAATAATACCGTTGTACTGGTTGATAAAAAACATACCGACAGACCAGCGAAGACGATAAAAGTTCCTAACGATGTTCAGGATATCCTATCTTGTTTTTATTATTTAAGAAGTCAATCTGCCAATAATTTGAAAGTGGGCACCGTTATTAAAATGAGCGTCTGGATTGATGATGAATTGTTTCCGTTCCAGTTAAAAGTCGTTGGAACAGAAAAGATATCAACGAAATTTGGTAAAGTAAATTGCCTTAAAATTATTCCATCGGTAATGAGCGGTAGAGTTTTTAAAGAAAAAGAAGGCGTTACAATGTGGGTCACAAATGATCAGAATCGCGTTCCAGTTTTAATAAAAGCAGAATTGGCCGTCGGATCCTTGAAAGCTAGTATAGACGGGTATAGCAATGTTAAGTACCCGATCAAATTTGAGAAATAGAGGATGCATCTTCAAGATTTTTTTAATTTTAGTTTGCCTATCCGGCGCCGGGAAAAGCTTTGCAAAGGGTAGAGCAATTGCTCCGAGTAGAACAAACTTAGCGTTTAAAACCTATCTCAAATTCTTTAAAGTAAAGCACCTTCGATTGCGTCTTCCTAAATGTAAAACGTAAAATTTTAAAATAATGAAAAAAGGAATTTTAGCAATCGCAGGTTTAGCCGCCATTGCAATGATCGCAAAAAAAGCACAGAAGAGGAAGGCCTTCGTACGAGAGATTTTGGACGATTATGATGTCAAAGAAAAAACACCTTTCGGATTTGCAGACAGGATCAGAACCTTGACAGATGAGGACTACAACGCATTGAAAGAAAGAGTGCGAACGGAATTCGGAAAAGGGTGCTGCAAGCGGACTACTGCCAAGGCGGAATAATCACGGAAAAGACTAAGATCTAAATCGTAGTCAAAATTAAATTACAATTGTTAGAAAAAACGGAAAACTATGCTTTCCGTTTTTTTGTTTTTGAATAACCGAAATCGCTAAATTTGTCTTGTGAAAGACTATTATTACTTTCTCGGAGTTCCCCAAAATGCTTCTGCAGAAGACATCAAAAAAGCCTATCGCAAACTGTCTCTCAAATATCATCCGGACAAAAATGATAATGATCCGTACTTCTCCGACCGTTTCAAGGAAGTGAACGAAGCGTACGAAACGCTCACAAATCCTGATAAAAAAAGAATTTATGACCATAGTTTCGGCGGTGTTCATAGGAATGCCAAAAGCATTCTGCCTCCTCAGATCAAGAATTTCTCTGCCAGTAAAATCCGCGCCAAGAAAGACGAAGAAATCACCATCTATTGGAACACCTACGATGCAGATCTGGTGAAAATTGTCCCATTCGGATTAGAAAAACCAACGGGCGAACGCACGATCCGCATCAAGGAATTTGATTCGCAAGGAAAATTCCAAATTCTGCTTCACGCTACCAACACCGTCCTGCATAAAACCATTGTCCAAGGAATTACCATCACGGAAGTTTTTGAATCCGAAGCCACATCGGGAAAAGAAAATCCCGGGAAGAGCTTCCACGAAAACTTCCGCAAACCGCAAAAAAAAGAAACCGGCTCCATAAGGTTGGTCTCTGTTCTTATTTTGGTAGCAATACTCGTGGCGCTGATTTGGACAATGCTCCACTAAATCAACAGAGGTTTGTAGTTTTCTGGGCATACTATTTTAAGTATGGTGCCATCACTTGAGCCCAAAGCTGGTAGCCTTCCGGCTTCATGTGCAGCATATCGGGAAGGAAGATGTCGGTTCGCACGTTCCCAAGACCATCGTTCATCACTTTGGTAATGTCAATATAGGCAGCACTTTTCTGAGTTTTGAGGTAAGAGGCGATTAGGCGATTGACTTCTGTCACAACCGGCCAAAACTTCTCGCGGCTTGGCGAATATTTGATGGAGACGTACGCAACCGGCACTTTCGGATATTTTTCCCGAATCTTACGAAAAAAGGTTTTGAAACGTTCGCAAACCTCGGTTGCGCGGGGACTGTTCATCGCAATATCATTTTCTCCGCAATAGATCACGATCTGTTTTGGTTGGTAGGGATCGAGCAGTTCGTCTGCATAATTATTAAGATCCACAAGTCGTGATCCACCAAATGCACGATTCACAATGGTTCTTCCAGGAAAATAGTCATTCACATCCGTCCATTTGGTAAAGGAAGAACTGCCAACAAAAAGAATTGGTTTTTTAGGAACGCCGTTTTGCCGATCGAGAGTTTTGAACTCCTGAATCTCTTTCCAATAAGGCTTTTCCTGACCAAAAAATAAAACGGAGTTTAAAATGATGCTTAAGAATAAAAGTCTGAACAGTCGCTGTTGTCTCATCGTATTGAATATTTTGAGGTTTCAAGATACAAAAAAAACAGCTGGAGAGGCAGCTGTTTTAGGATTTTATAATTTGTTTTTGAAAATTATTCCACAATAAATTTTGTATTCAGTTCACCCGTTTTCAGGATATAGATTCCTTTTGGCAGACTATTTAGCGTGATGGTATTTCCGTTTTGGAAAGGATTTTCAATCGTTTGCACGTTCTGCCCAACCATATTGTAGATCATCGCTTTTTTGAAATTCTTCAGATCTTTGTCACCTGTTACAGAGATGACATTTCCTTTTACAGGATTTGGTGCGATCTTCAGATTTTTGGAGAAGGAAGCATCATCCACTGCCAGTGGCGCTGCGCCCCAGATGACGGTCACCCATTCTGGATGATCGATGTAGGGGTTTCTGTTTTTTTGAAAAGTGTAAGCAGCGTCGTTTCGGTCGATTTCGGTCTGGGAAACAGGATCTTGCTTATTCCACAGTAACATTACTTTTAATTCCCAAGGATCTAAACCTGGGAATGCCGAGCCGCCCAAAATATTTTGTGTGTCAAAATTTGATAATTTTGTTTCATAACAGGTTACAAAATAAAGCAACATTCTGGCGATATCACCTTTGAATTCGTTGATAGGCTCGAACACAGTCCCCGAATACCCATCATAAGACGATGGCCCCAGTTTGGAACCGTTTTTCGAGGTCCAAGTTGGGTTTGCGACCGGTCCATACGGATAATTGTTTCTCATACCGTTTACTTTGCCATCAACTGGAGGGATAAATTGAATGTCGTTGTGCATCGGCGCATCGCCTGTTCCATCGTTGTTAAGATCGAATAAACTTTGAGGCACGGTGTGTTCTCTGTTATAGCAATCACCTTCAACAGAGTAGGATCCGCATTGATCCGTGGTTATTGTGAATTTATAGGGATCTGCCGCCGCGGGATTTTCGGAGTACATATCTAAAACCGAATTATCATTGTCATAATATTTATCGCGGTCGGTAGTCTGGTACGCCGTCCAAAGTCCGCCATAACCCTTATCCGTATGAGGCAGGATGATGGAGGCAAGTTTAGTTTTCAAAGCGGCTCCTGTCAACGTAGAAGTTCCGTCATAGTATCCAGTCGGGATCTGCTGGGCATTCATCATTCCAAAAGTTCCCGCTATTACAAAAAATAATGATTTTCTCATTTCAAAAAATTAGGGCGTAAAGTTAAGATTAAATATGCAGATTTTTCATTCCAAAATAGCTTTTAAGCAAAATTTAAGAATAAAATCATTTTTGATTAATGTATTGTTATTAAGAAGTTATGGACCATCATCGTTATTATTTCTCAACCAGATACCGGCGGTTGATCTTCGAAAACAGCAAGGATATGGCGAGGCCAAAAAATAGGGCAATCCCAGAAACAATAACGTAGTTAAAAAATTCGATTTTTACAGGAAATGCCAGATTTTCACTCGCTTTGAAAAAGCCTGTCCGAATCTGCAAATACGAAATGGCCGAGCCAAGCACGAGTCCGCAGATCAATCCAAAGAAAACGATCAGCACGCCTGTGAAGAAGTAAGTCAGCCGAAGATCTATCTTGTCGAAGCCCAGCGCAATCAGTGCCTTAGCTTGCTCTTTCTTGTCCAGCTGGAGAATCGTAATCGCACCGGCCAAGTTGAAAGTCGTAATGAAGATTACCAAGCCAAAAATCAAATAGATCATCAACTTTTCGGTATTAATCATTTTCCAAAAAGCGGCGTTCTCTTCAGATTTGGTAGTAATGATTAATTGATTGCCCAACTTTTTGGTCAAATCTGCTTTTACCATTTCCGAATTCTTGGATTTTCTAAGCTTGATAACCACCTGATAACAAGCCGATTTCGGAAGTCCTAGCAGTTCTTGCGCCAGCTCTATCGGCCCGATGATGTAATTATCCAGTTGATCATTTCCCGGAAAAATCCCGCTGACATAGATGTCTTTTTTGCTAAAGATGTCGCTCTCCTGCTGGATAATGCCTTTTCCCGGTTTTGGCATCAAGACCGTTGCAAAATCCTGACTGGAGTTCACCGGAAGAGAAAGTCGGTTGTCCAGTCCATTTTCCAAGATGACCTCATTGCTGTATTTGAAATCCGGATATTTCCCGTAAAAAATAGTTTCGTTGATAGGATTGACCTGAATATAAGATGAATCTACCCCTCGCAGATAAGCAATTTCGCCATTGTCTTTGTAGCCCAGATACACCTTTTCCTCTATTACTTTGGAAAAACTGACAACTTCCTTATTTTTTTTCAGCGTTTCAATGATTTTGTCAATTTCTGGAAGCACTTTTCCCGTTTTGCTACGGATGGTGAGGTCGGCGTGTAGATTGGCGATCATATCTTTATTCAGCTCCTCCAATCCCGAAAAAACAGAAATGATGATAAACATCGCTGCCACGGCTGCCACCATTGCAAACGCGGCGAGCCACGTGATGAACGTGACGGCCGTGCTTCCTTTGCGGGAGATGAGGTATCGGGATGCTATGTAAAAAGCATTTTTCAATATCGCGGAGGATTTATAGAATCGGGTTGTCGCCTTCGCCCTTTAGTTCCCTTTCGATGCGCTCTACATCGTCGAGACTGGTGTCGATATAAAAAACAAGTTGCGGAATAATGCGCACCTGTTTAGACATCTTTTGCCCGATATAGTTGCGGTAGAAGGAGTGGTTGCTGTTGATTTCCTTCATAATGGGTTCTCGCAGTTCGGGCGGAAAAATGCTGAGATATATTTTGGCGATGCTGAGATCTGCAGTCACTTTCACATCAGAAACCGAGACCAAGAAGCTCTGTTTGCTTTCCGCAGCCTGCTTACGGAAGATTTCCGCCATATCTTCCTGAATGATTTGTGCTACTTTTCTTTGTCTGTTGCTTTCCATAAATGCTGCAAATTTAGTGTTTTTGTTTTGAATTTTGTGCAGCAGTTTGAGTTAAAGACTCACAACCTATTGGGTTGCATTTTATTAAAACTTTAAGGCACATTTTTAAAGTTAATCCTTGGAGGTTTTGTACATTTGGAAATAGATTTTAACCCAATTCTTTTGAGAAATGCAGCGAAGTCTTTAATTAAAATATCCCTTAATAATGACAACAAAATACGAACAATTGCCAAGTTCTCTTTTCGTGAAAAACAGAAAGAAATTTGCGGAAAAACTATTACCAAAATCCTTAGCCGTTTTTAATTCCAACGATATTTATCCGATAAGTGCAGACTCCACAATGCCTTTTCAGCAGCACCGAGACATCTTTTATCTCAGCGGCGTCGATCAGGAGGAGAGTATTTTGGTCATTTTTCCGGATGCTTATCTCGAAGAAAATCGGGAAATCTTGTTTTTAAGAGAAACCAACGAGCATATTGCCATTTGGGAAGGCGAAAAACTGAACAAAGAACAAGCGACGGCCGTTTCCGGAATCAAAACGGTGTATTGGCTCAGCGATTTCGGCAGAATTTTCAAAAGCCTGATGTACGAAGCAGAAAATGTCTATCTCAATAAAAATGAACATTACAGAAGTGCTGTGGAAACAGAAACCCGCGAAGACCGCTTCATCAAAAAGCTAAAAAAAGACTACCCAATGCACAATTATCGGCGAAGCAATCCGATTCTTCAGCGGCTGAGAAGCGTGAAAGAACAGGAAGAATTGGCATTGATCCAAACCGCCTGCGATATCACGGAAAAAGGAATTAGAAGATTGTTAGGTTTCATCAAACCAGATGTTTGGGAATACGAAATCGAAGCAGAATTGATTCACGAATTTGTAAAAAACCGAAGCCGAGGTTTTGCCTATTCGCCGATCGTTGCAACCGGGAACAATGCCAATGTTTTGCATTACATCGCCAATAACAAGCAGTGCAAAGATGGCGAGCTGATCCTTCTGGATGTAGGCGCAGAATATGCCAACTATTCCAGCGATCTGAGCCGCACGATTCCTGTGAACGGCAGATATTCCGACAGACAGAAAGAGGTTTATAACTCGCTTTTGCGATGCAAAGCAGAAGCAGAAGAGCGCTTGGTTGCCGGGAATAACTGGGACAGATTTCACAAAGAAATGGGCGAAGTTTACACCAAAGAGTTACTGCAATTGGGATTAATCGACAAAGCGGATGTCCAAAACGAAGATCCGAAATGGCCGGCGTACAAAATGTTTATGATGCACGGAACCTCGCATCACATGGGCTTGGATACGCACGACTACGGCATCCTGACCGATGATTTTGTAGAGAATATGGTTTTTACCAACGAACCCGGATTTTATATTCCTGAGGAAGGATTTGGCATCAGAATCGAGGACGATTATGTCATCCAGGCTTCCGGAAAACCGTTCAATTTGATGGCCAATATCCCGATTACCGTGGAAGAGATTGAGGATTTGATGAATCCTTAAGAAAGCAATCAAACTTTAGATGTGGGAGTAATTCAGCATCAAAAAATTTGACATAAAATATCCCGAACATACCTATAAATGGCCGGGATTTTTGTTTTATAAAGTCTGTTATTTCTTAAAGAACTCCATCAGATCCATATAGTTTTTCTGATTCACGCCGTGGCCTGACATATATTCTCGGAACGAGAAATAGGCACCTAAATCATAAAGCAGTTCGGCTCCTTTTTTGGCCCATTCCAATGGGATTACTACATCATCGGTGCCGTGGGAGATGAAGAATCTGAGATGTTGCAGTTTTTTCTTGTCTTTTACGATGTTTTTCAGCAATTTTTCTTCCGGATAAGTACTGAGGCAAGCTATCTTCGAGAACAACTCCGGATATTGCAAAGCCAATGCATAAACAATCATTCCGCCTTGGCTGAAACCGCAGAGATGTGTTTGGTTATTCGTCAATCCGTAATGATTTGAGACTTTCATAATGTTTTCCAAAACCTGTTTCGTGGCAGCTTCTGCCTGAGGTTCATCAACAAAATTTTCTTCGTTCATAAAATCGAGGTCAAACCAAGCATAGCCGCCATTTTCGGTATCCCTCGGAGCCCGGAAACTCACAATTAGCCAATCCTGCGGCAAAGTGGGTACAAAACTGAAAAGATCCTGCTCGTTGCTGGCAAAACCGTGCAGAAGAAACAAAATGGGTGTCTCCAGTGTGATATTTTGTGGTTCTCGTACGAGATATTTTAAGTCCATATTCTGAGGATAATTGTAAATGTAAATTGTAAATTACCTGTTGTGCATTTAGGATAAATTCATTTTAATTTTGTTCAAACTTCTTTTGAAAACAAAGAAATTGAGATATTGAATCATTGTAAAAGATGTGATTTTGGAGGTAATTCTTGTGGCTAATCCTTCAAAGGTTTTAGCT
>JAKLPS010000017.1 GCA_022013695.1 Weeksellaceae bacterium | reverse complement strand
TTTTTTATTTAATTCCTAAATGCACAACAGGTTTTTATAATTTTTCCTTCTTAAATTACAAATGAAAATAATTCATTTTTTTCGCACCAACCACAATCCCAAAAACGTCAAAAACCCATTCAGAATAATCAGTTCCACCCCAATTCTGTAATCTGTATTATTAGTCACATAAAAATTAATCAAATAAGTCAAAACTGGCGCAAGGAGCGTCACCGCCAGGATTGAATATTTCTTTGTAAGCGTAAATTTCGTCAAAATTCCGAAAGCAAATAAACCCAAAAGTGGTCCGTAAGTGTAACCCGCGATTTCCATTATCAAATACACAATGGACTTGTCGTTCAGCGCTTTGAAAATCATTATTAATATAAAGAAAATGACGGTGAAGGTCAAATGGATTTTCATCCTTAGTCTTTTCTTTTGCTTTTCGGTTTTTTGCTGGTCTTCATTCATTCCCAAAAGATCGACGCAGAAGGAACTCGTCACCGCCGTCAAAGCACCATCAGCAGAGGGAAACAAGGCGGAAATCAATCCGATAATAAAAATAATAGAAAGTGCCATCGGAAAATGTCCTAAAGACAAGGCTGGGAAAAGGTCGTCGCCCATAATATTATTTACATTCCCAGTCGCATCCTTGAATCCGAAAAGGTTCGTCACCACTTTATTTCCTTCAACGATAGTCGTGACTTGGGAGTACCCAGCGCCATTTTTTATTGCAAAAAGATAAAGCAGACCACCCAAAAACAAGAACGCCAGATTCACAAAAAGCAAAGTTCCCGCAAACGTCAGCATATTCTTTTTCGAATTTTTCAGGTTGTCAACGGAGATGTTTTTCTGCATCATTTCCTGGTCCAGACCCGTCATCGCAATCGTGATGAACATCCCGCCCAGAATGGTTTTCAGGAAGAAAGTTTTGGAATTAATATCAGTATTGATGAGATGCGTGTATTGTTTCTGCTCAAGAATCGAGTAAGCTTCACCAAACGACAAATTCAAATTCGATAAAATATAAACGATGCACGCAATCAAACTCAAAATCATAAACGACGTCTGCAACGTATCCGTAATTACAATCGTTTTCACGCCACCTTCAAACGTATAAAGCAAAATCATCAGCAAAAGCACAAAAGCCGTTACCCAAAACGGAACGCCCAGATTCTCCAACAAGAAAATCTGAAGAATATTCACCACCAGGTACAACCTCGCCGTTGCGCCAATCGCTCTTGAAATGATGAAGAAGACAGAACCAATTTTATGCGCCTCAACATTAAACCTTTTCCCAAGATAAGTGTAAATGGAGGTCAGATTCATCTTATAATAAAGCGGTAAAAGAACGCCGGCAACAATGAAGTATCCAATGAAAAATCCAATCACCATCATATAATATTCGAAACCGCCAAACGGATAATTACCCGCCGTCATCTTCCCAACCGTCCCTGGAACAGAGATAAACGTGACGCCCGAAAGCGACGTCCCAATCATCCCAAACGCCACGAGCCACCATTTGCTTTTCTTGTTTCCAATGAAAAAAGACTGGTTGTCCGAGTTACGGCTTGTAAAATAAGAGATGACCAAAAGCCCGATAAAATAGGCAAAAACGAATATTAATAAAACTGTTCCCGGATTCATTTGTTCAAATTTGAGTGAAACAAAAATAGTTTTTTTTGGCAATAAAAGTTTTATTGATCTACATCAATTCAGAAAAAGCTTTTTTGGATATATATTTGCAGTACAATTTTTATTAAATAAACCATATTATTATGAAAAAGTTATTTTTATCAACTCTATTCGCTGCTTTCAGCGTATTTGGGTTTTCACAAACTACTTGGAGCGTAGATCCAATGCATTCTTCTTTTAATTTTAATATCAAACATATGGGAATCAGCTTTGTGCAAGGGCGTTTCGATAAGTTTGATGGCAAAGTGGTAACCACCGGAGATGATCTTTCGGATGCGAAGTTCGATTTTACGGTAGATACAAATTCGGTCAATACAGGTGTAGAAATGCGAGACGGTCATTTGAAAACGCCGGATTTCTTTGATACTGCGAAATTTCCGGAAATGAAATTTGTGAGCACATCGATGAAAAAAGCAAAAGGAAACACTTACTTGCTTACAGGAAACCTGACCATCAAAGATGTTACAAAACCAGTGACGGTAACCGCAATGTACGGTGGCAAAACGAAAGATCAAAAAGGAAACGACAAAATGGGTTTCCAGACGATGTTCAAAATCAACCGTTTGGATTATAATTTAAGTTATGACCCAAGCGGGGCTGGCGTTGCAAAAGATGTTGATGTTGCAGTCTATGTAGAGTTTGTAAAAAGCAAATAAAAATTTTCCAATAAGTTCTTGAGCCACTCTAAGTTTTTAGGGTGGTTTTTTTGTGCAAGCATGCGGTTTATAGCGTTGGGATTTTCTTATTTTGTAATTTATTCGCTATTTTTTAGCTACTTTTTTTACGATAAGACTTTTTTAGGTAAAAATATTCTTAAATAAAATTTAATTTACAAAAAATATAAAGTAAAATTTGGATAAAATAGGAATATGTTTATTATTTATAGATTTGTCTTTTTTTTGTTTGATATAGTATATTAATAAGAACTATATAAATTCTTCTATATAGTGATTATTTTTTATAATTTTTATCAAATACCTATAAATGTATGAACAATATATTATGTTTTAGCCACCTGCAATGGAATTTCGTTTATCAACGTCCGCAACATTTACTCACCCGATTTGCCCAGCAAAATAATGTTTTTTATTTCGAAGAACCGCGAAGTGGGCTTTCCGATTTTTACGAACTTAAATCGCAAGACGGTATTTCCATTATTCAAATGTTTCTGTCGGACGATTGTGAGAATCGAAATCTGAGATTAAAAAAACTCGTTAACAAAATTCTTGCGGATCAACATATTAGTAATTATTACTGCTGGTATTATACTCCTATGGCTTTAGAATATACTTCTCATCTGAAACCCGCCGTAACTATCTATGATTCAATGGACGAGCTTTCTGTCTTTCGCTTTGCACCTCCGCAATTATTAGAGTTGGAAGAGCAACTTTTTAAGAAAGCAGATATTGTTTTTACTGGTGGCTACACGCTCTATCAGGCCAAAAAAAATAGGCATCACAATATCCATCCTTTTCCAAGCAGTATCGATAAGGAGCATTTTCTGGCTTCCAGAACAAATACTCCCGATCCCCAAGATCAAAAAAACATTCCCCATCCGAGACTCGGATTTTATGGCGTCATCGATGAGCGGTTTGATATTGAACTATTGCGGGAAATAGCTTTTAGAAAGCCCGATTGGCATTTTGTAATCATCGGTCCGGTAGTGAAAATTGATGAAAAGGATTTGCCGAAAGCTCAAAATATTCATTATTTGGGTCCCAAAAAATATTCGGAATTACCGGATTATATGCGTCACTGGGATATTGCAATGGTAATGTTTGCGATTAATGAATCTACAGAATTCATCAGCCCCACCAAAACGCCTGAGTATCTTGCGGCCGGTCTTCCTGTCATTTCGACGCCGATAAAAGATGTTATAAAACCCTATGGCGAAGCCAATCTCGTTTATATTGCCGACAGCGCGGATAGTTTTATTGCGTATGCCGAAAAAGAATTGACTAAAAGGTGCAGAAAAAAATGGCTTATGAAGGTGGATGATTTCCTTGCAAACGAGTCTTGGGACAACACTTTCGAAAAAATGAATCTATTAATTAACAATGTCAAAAAAAGCAGCCAAAAATATGTATGATTTTTTAATTGTAGGATGTGGTTTTGCAGGTTCGGTTTTAGCGGAAAGACTGGCGGATGCGGAAAAAAAAGTATTAATTGTTGATAAAAGGGATCATATTGGCGGTAATGCATACGATTTTTATGACACAGAAGGGATTCTGATTCACAAATACGGTCCCCATATTTTCCATACCAACTCAGAAGAAGTGTTCAGATGTCTATCCAGATTCACACAATGGCGTCCATACGAACACAGAGTTCTAGCCAGTGTAGACGGGCAGTTGCTTCCCATTCCTATTAATTTGACAACAATTAACAAGCTGTATGGAAGGAATCTGACGTCCGATGAGGTAGTAAAATTTCTGGCTTCAAAAGCGGAACTTCGAAAACCTGTTTTGACCTCAGAAGATGTCGTGGTAAACGCTGTCGGAAAGGAACTGTACGAAAAATTTTTCCGCGGCTACACCAAAAAGCAGTGGGATCTGGATCCCTCGGAACTGGATGCTTCCGTGACCGCCAGAGTTCCAACGAGAACCAACTGCGACGACCGCTATTTCACAGACACCTATCAGGCAATGCCAAAAAATGGCTATACGCAGATGTTCAGAAATATGCTGTCGCACCCTAATATTCACATTATGCTCAACACCAATTATAAAGATATCGTCGATTTAATCCCCCATCAAAAATTGATTTATACGGGTCCGATCGACGCTTACTTCGACTATCTGTTCGGAAAACTGCCCTATCGATCGATAGATTTTCATTTCGAAACTCTCGATCAGGATATTTATCAGAAAACCGGTACCATCAATTACCCTATCTCTAATTTGTACACAAGAATTACTGAATTTAAATATTTGACAGGACAGAAACACGCGAAAACTACTATAGTGTACGAATACCCTACGGCTGAGGGCGATCCTTATTATCCTATTCCTCGCAAAGAAAATCAAGATATTTATAATGAGTATAAAAAATTGGCGGCTCAGATTCCGACTGTTTACTTTACCGGTCGTCTGGGGACTTATAAATATTATAATATGGATCAAGTGGTGGCTCAGTCCTTAGCATTATTCCGAAAAATAATTAAAGAAGAAAATGCAGTACCCCAATAATTATATGCACTTCAATAATCCCTATCGCTCATTCCTGATGGGAGGCTTTGAATGTGCAGATCACCAGAATGCGTTTGGGGAAAGAGTCGACATGATAGAGCTGACCGGTCACGACCGATTTATTAATGAAGATTATCAGCGACTAAGGGAGATTGGTATCACCACTGTTCGCGAGGGCATCCGCTGGAGTTTCGTAGAAAAATCACCTTACCAGTACGACTGGACATATTTGGAAGCAATCATTCGAAATGCACAGAAAAACGGCATTCAAGTGGTGTGGGATATCTGTCATTTCGGATTCCCTGATGACCTCACGCCACTGCATCCGATGTTTGCGAGAAGATTTGCGCATTTGTGTCGTGCTTTTGTATCGAAGTACAGAACTATAGTTCCGGAAGGTGAGTTGATCGTCACACCCGTAAATGAAGTCAGCTTCTTGTCGTGGTTGGGTGGAGACGTCAAAGGTACTAGCCCATACTGTATTAACCTCGGCTGGGAAGTAAAGTATATGCTGATGAAAGCTTATATCGAAGGCATCGAACAAATGAAACAGATCGATCCTACGATCAGGATCATGACCACGGAACCGCTTGTGAACATTATCACCGAATGTCCATCCGACGCCGAAGCAGTCTTAAAAGCGAACAAAAAGCATTGGGAACAATACCAAGTGCTGGACATCCTGACCGGCAGAATGTGTCCCGAACTGGGTGGCAGACCGGAGTATCTTGACATCGTGGGCGTCAATTTTTATTTTAATAACCAATGGACGTATGAAAATCATCAATCTGTGCCTTGGAATGCAACGCCACCAAATCCGCTTTGGCGAAGTCTTCATTCTTTAATCGAGGAAGTTTTTGTTAATTATGGAAGACCCATTGTTCTCTCGGAAACCAGTCATCCAGGACAAAATCGGCCCTGGCTGTCCATGATACTAGATGAATGCGAAATTATTTGTCAATCTGGTCTTCCTTTTTTTGGATGCTGTATCTACCCGGTTATTGACCGTCCCGATTGGGATTTCCCCCATATCTGGCATCATAGCGGGCTGTGGGATATTACTGATGCCGAAAAACTGGAACGCGAGCCACACTCAGAAAGTCTTGAAGTAGTGAATACCTTCTCCGTTTTGGAGCGGAGCAGTTAACAGCCAATCTGCCTAAAAAAAATCCTGATGATTTTAAAAATATGCAGTCATCGAAAAAGCCATCCTGATAAGAATGGCCTTTTTGCTTAATTTATTTTAAAAGGATTTTATGGCATTTTAAAACCTCTTGTGGTGATTCTTCCGTAGCTGTCCACATATTTTACTTGAACGTTGCCTTTATATCCGTTTAGGATTTTTTCTACATCTTTCTGCGAGTTCACCGGTTTTCCGTTGATTTCCATCACGATGTAGTTATCAACCACACCAATTTTATCCATTTCACTACCTTCCACAACATTTTTTGCGATGACGCCGCTTTCAAGACCGTAGTCTGTTTTCACGCGGTCGCTCAAGGGTTCAAATTCAGAGCCAATTTTTTCTGTAACAGTCAGGTCATCTTTACTTCTGGATGAGGTGCCGCCCTTCAAGTCTTTCAAAGTCACGTTGACGTTGTTTTCTTTTCCATTTCGGATGTATGTTACCGCGACTTTGTCGCCCGGTCTTCTACTTCCTATGACCACAGAAAGATCAGAAAAACCAGAGATTGCAATATTGTCAATTTTTGTTATGATGTCGCCCGGTTTGATGCCCGCATCCTCAGCTCCACTCTTATCCGTCACTTCCGTCACATAGATTCCTTCGCCGGCTTTCACATTTTTTTTCTCTTTTTGATTATAGGCGGCAATCTGCATCTCGTTAGAAAGATCTAAACTACCCACTCCAAGGAAACCTCTTTGCACCAAACCATATTTCTTGATATCTTCCACGATTTTTCGGGCAAGATTAGACGGAACAGCAAAACCATAGCCTTCATAATAGCCTGTTTTGGACTGGATGGCTGTATTGATTCCTATTAAATCTCCATTGACATTGACTAATGCGCCGCCACTGTTGCCAGGGTTGATTGCCGCATCGGTTTGAATAAAACTTTCTATGGGCGTGCGGGATTGCTGGCTCAGGATGTCGATGCTTCTGCCTTTGGCCGAAATGATGCCTGCTGTCACAGTGGAATTAAGTCCCAGAGGGTTTCCAACGGCTAGGACCCACTGTCCAACTTCTGTAAGATCGGAGTTGGCAAAATTGAGATAAGGCAGGCCTTTTTCCTCGATCTTGAGAAGAGAAATGTCGGTATTGGGATCTGTTCCGACCAACGTGGCGATGTAGGTTTTTTTGTTGCTGAGAACCACTTCTAATTTATTGGCTCCGGCAACCACGTGGTTGTTGGAAATAATATAGCCATCGGGCGAAATAATAACGCCAGATCCTAAGCCGGAAGGCATATTTTTAGGTGGCTGTTGCGGTTGCCTTTGCTGATTTCCGCCTTGCGGCCCGAAAAAAAAATCAAACATATCCATATCTGGCATCCTTTGAGAATCGGCTCGATCTTGGTAATTTTTGATCGTCACTACCGCGGGAACCGTGGTTTTGGACGCTTTTACAAAATCCTCGCCGACGGCCGAATTGATGCTGGCAAACGCCGATTTTTTGGACGCTGTTGTGAAATAGGAAAAATCTTCTCCATTGTTTTCGTGGCTGAAATATTGGCTGGCACCGAAAACTGTTGCGCCGGAAATAACCCCGGTCAATGCAAAAGGCATTAGTTTTTTAAAAGTGTTCTTCATCTTAATATTCATTTCTTTTTGAGATTATTGTTAGACAAATTTAATGCTAAATTAGTAGGAACTAAAAAATTAGTGTTACAGTTTTAACGAAGTTTAACCATTTTTAAAAAATTCTTAATAAAATCACATTTATTTTTACGTCAAATTGGCACTGCTCATCGGACAAATTTAATTAATAAGAGCACCTATCGCATTTTACCATTCAAAAAACTGTCGATCTTGCAAGACAAATCTATTCGATTCTGGTTTAAGATATGGTTTCTTTTTGCTTTTGGCAGAAATTTTGTTTTAGAGCCTATAACTCCGAAATTATTTTAAGAACTATTCAAAAAAAAATCACGCGTTATGGAAGCAGAAAATATCGTCGAAAGACTTAACAAATACGAATTTGATAATCATAATGTTTTCACAGGTTTCAGATCGGTAGGAGAAGCAAGAAAATTTGCAGAAGAGAGAAATGGAAAATTAATGGAAGTGGGTTTCACAGATGGAAATGACAATCCATTAGAGGATGATTCTCAAAATCTCATCGCCGAAAACAAATATTACAAAGCCTTTGCGGGTCCCGATTATCAGATTATTCACTCATCAGATGAGGGTTTTCAAGAAGTGGCAAATCAACTGAAGGAGAGACAAAATGAACTGACGTCAAAAAGTCCGGATGAAAAATATTTTTCTGATGCCGACTGGCAGATAGAAGAGGACGCCGTCATTGTCCTGTACAAAGGAAAAGTGCAAAACGTCACCTCGCGAGAAAGGTCCAAATATTTGATGCACACCAAAGTATATGAATTGGCAGTGAGCGTCCCAAAATCTGAGTAGGTAATCAAACTTTGATAAAAATGGCAACGTTTTAACAAATATTCTACAAAAGCCCAAGAAAAAGTAGGCAAAGTGATGCACGAGTTCCAAAATGGAACATTAAAATCCAGCTCTGGAGACAAAGTAAGCAGCAAGAAACAAGCTATTGCTATCGGCATCTCCGAAGCAAAGCAAAAAGGATTAAAAGTGCCAAAAAAAGGAATTCCAAACCCTCCTAATCCGGTTTTTACAGCCGGATTTTTTCGTTCGAAAAAGTAAAAGAAAGTGAAGGCATTTGGTATGATTTGGATTTTATTAATAACTTTGTGGCCTTATGTCAGATGCCATTTATCTAACGAAAACCGTTGCTTTTCACACCCTGGGTTGCAAACTTAACTTTGCAGAAACCTCTACTATTGCCCGGCAATTGGCAGATGCAGGTTACCAAAAAGTCAGTTTTGATGAGTCTGCATCAATTTATATCATCAATACTTGCTCCGTGACAGAAAATGCTAATCGAGAATGCAAACTTCACGTGAAACGCGCTGCAAAAGCAAATCCAGAAGGGTTGGTCGCTGTCATTGGATGCTATGCTCAGCTGAAGCCAGAGGAAATATCTTCCATTCCAGGTGTCGATTTGGTTTTAGGGGCAAAGGAGAAATTCAATATTCTGAGCTATCTTGATGAGCTGGAAAAATCTGAAAATAGAGCGGAGATTCATTCCTGCGAAATAGATGAAGCCGATTTTTTCGTAGGTTCCTACTCACTCGGCGACAGAACGAGAGCTTTTCTTAAGGTTCAGGACGGTTGCGATTACAAGTGTACCTATTGCACCATCCCTTTGGCTAGAGGGATTTCCCGGTCGGCCACAATCGACAACGTGGTTGCAAATGCGACGCAAATCGCAGCGAGAGGCATTAAGGAAATCGTTTTGACTGGCGTCAATATTGGCGATTATGGAAAAGGCGAATTTGGAAATAAAAAACACGAACATACTTTTCTGGATTTGATTTCGGAACTAGACCGCGTAGAAGGCATCGAAAGAATCAGAATTTCTTCCATAGAACCCAATCTTCTGAAAGACGAGAGCATCGACTTGGTCTCCAAAAGCCGAAGTTTTGTTCCGCATTTCCATATTCCGCTACAATCCGGCAGTGATGAATTGTTGAAGAAAATGAAACGGCGCTATCAGACAAATCTATACAAAAACCGCATGGACAAAATCCGAGATGTAATGCCAAATGCTGCAATAGGAGTGGATGTGATTGTTGGATTTCCGGGTGAGACAGAAGCGCTGTTTATGAAAACTTACCACTTTCTAAATGAGCTGCCAATCAGCTATCTGCATGTTTTCACTTATTCGGAGAGAGAAAATACAGAAGCGGCAGAAATGCCTGGAGCAGTGCCAATCCCTGAGAGAAAAAGACGAAACAAAATGCTGAGAATCCTTTCTGAGAAAAAGAAGATGGAGTTCTACCGCAGTCAGCTGGGAAGGCACTTGAGTGTTCTCTGGGAGCACGAAAACAAAAACGGCTTGATGTACGGTTTTACGGAAAACTACATCCGAGTTTCCAAAACATTTGATGAGAGATCTGTGAATCAAACAGAGTCTGTGATTTTAGATAAAATCTTGGAGCAAGGCTGCGTCGCGATCAAGGAAAGACATTTTGAAGCGTTCTTAGCGAAGATTTGAATATAAATATTAGATAAAAAAAGCGGCCTATTTCTTAATAGACAGCTTTCATATTTGGAGTCCTTTCTCGTTAATCTTCTGTCGCCAAATCTCGAGTTTTGGTTTTGTAAACCTGAAAGTTAAAAACAATACTTCTGTCGGTGTAACCATAAATATTGCTGTCTCTTGCAAATGCTGCTCTGGAAGGCACAATAATGACCCCCTGCATATTGTAATTGGCCGAATCATCTAGATCGAAAGCTTTGAAATATTTCAACCCTTCCTGAAGGCCCTCTATTTCGTAGATATTTCTTCCGTAGGTCGTATGGTACGTATCGTTATAGCGTTTTAAAACAGAAGACTTTACATAGAAATAAGCAGGATCTTTTTCCAGATTGCCCGAAATCAAACTATTAACGAAAGTTGACTCGCTGCTGTACGCGATTTTGTCGTCTATTTTTGTTGCAATATAGCTTTTCGCAAGCACCATCATATTGAGGACATCGGTAGCCCCGATGTCTTTTCCAGGACTGGGCTGTGCGCCTGGTCGTACGATGTAAATAACGCCTGATGGCAATGTTTTATAATCGTAATCGCTCAGCTTTTTTTCATTGTCATCCGTTGTCACCGTATCATCAAAAGCCGTGATGACGCCTTGGCTGTTGAGATAATTTTTTTTCAAGAAATCTATTGCCGCTGCATCATCATAGGTATTTTGATCCGCAATGTTCACCACTACAACTTCATCCACATTATCGTCTCTCTTGCATCCTTGCAGTGCGACCACAGACAAAGCAATTCCTAAAAGTATTTTCTTCATTTTTTTTATTTAATCTTAAATTGCGATTAATTTAACGGCACAAAAGTATAAAAAATTATGAGAATAGATAAATATTTGTGGAGTGTAAGATTTTATAAGACCAGAACCATCGCTGCAGAAGATATAAAAAAGAACAGAGTCAGTATCGGAGAAAATTCTGTAAAAGCCTCCAAAGAAGTAAAACCGGGCGACGTCATCAAAATCCGAAAGAACCAAATAGATTACAAAGTAAAAGTATTGGACATCCCGAAGAGCAGAGTAGGAGCCAAGCTTGTTCCCCTATACGCCGTAGATATGACGGAAAAAGAGCAATATGAAATCCTGAGTCTCCGAAAAGCGACGCAAGACTATTATCGGCAAAAAGGTATTGGAAGACCAACCAAGAAAGACCGCCGCGAGATCGATGACTATGCAGGCGTAGGTTTTGGCGATGCAATGGAGAATGAGGAGTGGGATTCTTTCTTCCAGCAAAATAAGGAAGAGGCGGATTAAATCTCTAATAATTTTATGATTTCATCAGAGATTTCATTAGCATTTTTGGAATCTGTATCAATGGTATAGTGCGCTTTGGAATAGTACCAATTTCTCTCAAAGAGATGTTTCGCCACAAATTCTGGAACGTCGGAATCGTCTAATTTTGCAATCAAAGGTCGCGTATTTTTCTTTAGCAACAAACGGCTGGCAAGCGTACCGACAGATGCTCTCAGGAAAAAACTTTTCGACTTCTCGTTGATGAGATTCATATTATCGTAATAAACAGGTGTGCCGCCGCCGAGACTGAGCACAGCATCATCTTCACTTGCCAAAATCTCTTCCAAAATCCTTCGTTCGGCCTTTCGGAAATAGATCTCGCCGCGGTTTTCAAAGATTTCTGCAATGCTCTGCTGGTGCTGCTTAGAAATAGTTTCGTCGAGGTCAATTAATCTAAAATTTGTTTTCTGGCTCAAGTTTTTGGAAACGTGAGATTTACCAGAACCCATATATCCGAGGAGGGAAATTGTCATTATTTTATTTTGAACAAAGTTCCTAAAAAATTTTGAGATTTTAAAAAAACACCTATCTTTGCACCACTTTAAAAAGAAATAGAAATATTGGCATTTTTAGTATGGCCGACTCGGTAGCTCAGCTGGTAGAGCAATACACTTTTAATGTATGGGTCCTGGGTTCGAATCCCAGCCGGGTCACAAGCAAAGTCCGTAGAGATACGGTTTTTTTTTGCCTGCGTGGTGAAATTGGTAGACACGCCATCTTGAGGGGGTGGTTTCCTAAGGATGTGCTGGTTCGAGTCCAGTCGCAGGCACATAAAAAAATAAATGCTTATTGATAAATGATTCAGTAATGTTTTATAAAATTAAACGATAAACCATTAATTTTAATCAATTACAATTTATCATTCATCAATTATAAAAGACCGACTCGGTAGCTCAGCTGGTAGAGCAATACACTTTTAATGTATGGGTCCTGGGTTCGAATCCCAGCCGGGTCACGATTTACGTAAGTAAATTTTTTTCATATTAATATTTTGTGATTTGGTGTAGAAACTTCTTTGAAAAAAGAAGTTTCTTTTTTTTTCTCCAATTTTCAAATAAAATCCAAATGCAAGTTATCAATTAACCGTACATTGTCCACATTCACAACAATGAAAGCGCGGAAATTTTTACCTTCCGTAATGGAATCGATGGCTTTCAAAGTTGCTTCATCTGCAATCAGAAAATACTCAAGCTCCATATTTTCCCCATCAAAAATAGCTTTAACTCTGCTGGTGATTTCGGGAATCGAGCTAATTTTGAACCATTCATTCACTTTCGTTAATGTTTTGTAGATAAGCGAGGAAGTTTGTTTTTCCGTTTCAGAAAGCCGCATATTTCGGGAACTCATCGCAAGACCATTCGCCTCCCGATAAATTTTGACGCCGTGGATTTTAATTTTCAGATCCAAAATCTCGACCAATTTTTCGATAATCTTGAGTTGCTGAAAATCCTTTTCGCCAAAATAAGCATTGGCTGGCTGCACTTGCAGGAATAATTCTTCGATCACAGTGCCTACTCCATCAAAATGACCAGGCCTTGCAGCACCTTCCATTTCATTTTCTATACCTCCAAAATCGTAATGTTTCCGAGCCATTCCGTCTGGGTAGATGTCTTCTATTCTTGGGACGTAAACTGCATCTACCAAAAAAGAATCTGCCAACTTTGCTATGTCGTCATCGATTGTTCTTGGATATTTTTCCAAATCGTCAGGATTGTTGAATTGGGTAGGATTGACGAAGATCGACGAAACTACAATATCATTCTCCTTTTTTGCGGCTCGGTACAGCGAGATGTGGCCGGCGTGCAAAGCGCCCATCGTAGGCGCAAAACCTATTTTGTTGTCTAATTTTTTTTGAGTTTTTATAAACTCAATAAAAGAATCTTTGTCGTAGAAGACCTGCATCATTTCCTTATTTTTTGAAGATCAAAGATAATTGTTTTTGTAATGCGTCTCAACGGCATCCCTTTTTTTTCGGAAAATCTGGGGAAATTCAGAAATAAAGTGAATGTAAAGGTCTTGCGGATTCTGTTTAAAAGTTAAATAATTAGTAGTTATGAAAGATTTTTAAAGTTGAATTTTTTCAATAAGCTTTTTGGGTGTTCGGTATTAATATTAGTGAAAATAAATGTTTTGATTTTATTTTTTGTAATTTTGCAAAATGAAGATTCTATACTTCATCTAAAGTAAATTTTATGCCTAATCAAAAGATTTTATACGTTACTACAGAAATGTTTCCGTATCAAGAAGATACTAATATGGGAAGTTTGGTACACAAAATGGCGCTGAAAATGCACGGAAGTGGTAACGATGTCAGGGTTTTTATGCCGCGATTTGGCCAGATAAGCGAGCGAAAGTTCCAACTTCACGAGGTCATCAGACTATCTGGGATGAACATTATTATCAATGACTTGGATCAGCCTTTGATTATTAAAGTTGCCTCTTTGCCAGGCGAGCGGCTTCAGGTCTATTTTATTGATAACGAAGAATATTTCAAAAGAAAACAATATTACTTTGATGAGGAGGGGCAACCATTCGCAGATAACAACGAAAGAGCCGTTTTCTTCGCAAGAGGCGTGATCGAAACTATCAAAAAGCTGAATTGGGTTCCCGATGTTATCCACCTCAATGGTTGGATGTCCGCCTTGATTCCTATCTATTTAAAAACCTATTACAAAGACGATACTTATTTTAACGACACCAAAATTGTGCTGTCAGTTTACAATGAAGATGATCTAGCGCTGGACAGCAATACCAAAGAAATTTTGGCGTTTGATAATATTTGCGGTTTAGAGTCGTTAGATAATCCAAGCTTTCTTAATTTTGTGAATGATAGTATGCAGTACGTGGACGTGATCGTGAAAGGAAATGAATTTTTGGAAGATAAATTAGAAGAAGCTTACGGAAAAGCAGATGCCGAGAAGTCGGATTATCTGAACGCTGACTCCATAGCAACCGTATATTAATTACTATTTTTTAAGATGATAAAAATAAAAACTTTGATGAAAATGCTCCCGTTTTTGGTAATGGGAATGGTGGTTTTAAATTCTTGCGAGGGAGATCTAGATGGTCTGGGATCGCAGTTGCTAGACGGAAATGCGGCAGATGGATATGACAAAGCATACAGCCTTTTGGCTTATAATATTACAAATAAGGATACCATCCAGGCTGATGCTTCCAAATTGGACAGTGTGAGACTGGGTGCTTTCCGAGAATCAATTTTTGGCAAGCAAAAGGTTTCGTATATCACGCAGGTAAGATTGGGGACTTATAATCCCGATTTTGGGAAAAACCCCGTGATCGATTCTGTTGTTCTAACTTTGAAACCAAAATACGAATCTGCAACAGATTCTATCAAGACTACTACCAACGAAGACTATATCTACCCTGATGGCGCAGTGCCAGCAAAAAAAGTGGTCACCACTTATCCGGTGAGTAAATATGGGCGAACAAAAATTGACGGGAAAACCAAATTTACAATTAGAGTTCAGGAAGTGAATGATTTCCTCGGTGGAACCTCGGACAAGCTGTCTTCAGGCAAAGTTGTGGCTCTAAATCCTGTCCTATTAGGCTCCAAAGTTTTTGACGGGACAATCAATTCTGTAGTGGTTACAAAGGATTCGGATACCTCGGAATTGCTCAACAGGGCGACTTCCTTCCGAATGAAACTGGACAGTGCTTTTTTCCAAAACAAAATTATAGCTAAACAGGGCGATCAGGTTCTGAAGGATGCAGCATCTTTCATCAGATATTTCAAAGGTATTAGTATTTCGGTCTTAGAGGAGGATGGCTATCTCTTTTCTATGGCGCCCAACGATGCCGGGATTATCATCTATTATAAAAATGATGTAACCGCCACCGATGGAACGGTAACCCGCACAAAAGTAGAAACCGCCTTGAATCTCGGTTCTGGCAATGTCCACCTCAGCCAAATTATGTACGACAGATCAGGCACGCCTTATGCAGCCGCTGTTTCCGATACTGCACCTCCAAATGATATCTCGGGTGATGCGCTTCTCTACACCCAAGGAATGGGCGGCGCTAGTCTTGGGCTTAAAATTCCTGAAAGTACCATCACTTCCCTTAAAGCGATGTATAAAAATGAAAAAATAGCAATCGTATCGGCAAAAATTAGGCTCTATAATGATGGCAGCAGTTGGGATAACTCCTATAAAAAACCAAATAGCCTGCTCGTGAGGGAAAGAGGTGCAGTCAAAGATTCTATGAGATTTATTCCAGATATGACCACGCTAGCTTCTGCAGGCTACAGTTTGATCAAAATAAATAATGTAACCACAAAAGACGCTTTCTACGAGATATCAATTACCAAAAGCTTAAAAGATATGGTAGAAGGAGACTCTACAATCCGTGGCTTCCGACTAGATCTGGGAAGTTACCTTGTCAATACATCGACCGGAGGCTTACTTGGTCAAAACTACAATACACGAGCCTACTCGCCCTACCGAATTGTCTTCAAAGGAACCGATTTTAACAATACGGGTCAGGAAATAGCATTAGACTCCAGGGCAGCTCAGCTCAGATTAATATTTACTAAAAAGTAAAAAAGCTAACAATATATGTGTGGAATCGTAGGTTATACAGGATTTAGAGATGCGTATGATATTGTGATCAATGGATTACGCCGTCTGGAATACCGGGGATACGACAGTGCCGGCGTTGTTTTGGAAAATGATGAAGGTGAGTTTGAAGTCAAGAAAACGAAGGGCAAAGTTGATGATCTGGTGGCCATCTCCAAATCTTTTAAAAACACCTCCAAAATAGGAATGGGACACACCCGATGGGCAACCCACGGCGTTCCAAGTGATAGCAATTCCCATCCTCACCTTTCGAATAACGGAAAAATAGCGTTGATTCATAATGGCATTATCGAAAATTACGATACCATCAAAACAATGCTGATCAACAAAGATTTTGATTTCAAATCCGAAACCGATACCGAGGTGTTGGTCAATCTGATCCAATACTTTATGGATAAAGAACCATTGTTGGATTTTCCTGAAGCGGTAAGATTTGCACTCAACGAAATTTATGGCGCTTATGCGATTGCCGTGATGCACGAAGATTTTCCCGGAGAATTGGTGGTTGCGAGATTGGGTTCTCCATTGGCCATTGGCATCGGGGAAAATGAATTTTTTGTAGCGTCCGACGCATCTCCATTTGTGGAGTTTACAAAAGAAGCCGTATATCTGGAAGAAGGCCATATGGCAACCATATCTTTGGAAGCTGGAATTGATATCAGAACCATCAAAGAAAACACCAAAATAGAACCAGCTATCCAGGAATTAAGACTAAATCTGGAACAGATTGAAAAAGGTGGCTATGAACATTTCATGTTGAAAGAAATATTCGAGCAGCCAAAATCTATCCTAGATACGATGCGAGGCCGATTGCTGGCTGAAGAAGGAATTATAAAAATGGCCGGTATTTGGGATCATTTGGAAAGATTGACCAATGCCGAGAGAATTATTATTATTGCCTGTGGCACATCATGGCACGCAGGGCTTATTGGAGAATATCTCATCGAAGAATTTGCAAGAATTCCCGTGGAGGTAGAATATGCTTCAGAGTTCAGATATAGAGATCCCATCATCAGTTCTAAAGACGTGGTGATTGCAATATCCCAATCGGGTGAAACTGCCGATACAATGGCCGCTATCAGACTAGCAAAAGAAAGAGGCGCATTTGTATTTGGAATTTGCAACGTCGTAGATTCTTCTATCTCCCGTTACACAGATGCCGGCGCCTATACTCACGCCGGACCAGAAATTGGGGTTGCTTCTACAAAAGCTTTCACGGCTCAGCTTACAATTTTATCTTTGATCGCTATCAAATTGGGTCATCACAACGGAAATCTTGGGAAGGCGGAGTTCATGAGATTGATCAATGAGCTAGAAGCCATTCCTAAAAAAGTGGAAGACGTTTTGAATTCTGTGGATGGTGTTGTAAAAAATATTGCTTCAAAATTTGCCCATACTACCAATTTCCTCTATTTAGGAAGGGGTTACAACTTTCCTACGGCATTAGAAGGTGCACTTAAACTCAAAGAGATTTCTTACATCCACGCAGAAGGCTATCCAGCGGCAGAAATGAAGCACGGCCCCATTGCGTTGATAGATGAGAATATGCCGATCGTAATTATCGCGCCGAAAATCGGACATTATGATAAGATTGTGAGCAATGTTCAGGAAATCAAAGCTCGGAAAGGAAAAGTCATTGCAGTGATAAACAAAGGTGATACTCAGGTTGCGGCTATGGCCGATTATATTATAGAAATCCCTGAAACCGCCGAGTGTTTTTCGCCGATATTAGCTTCTGTTCCATTGCAACTGCTTTCTTACTATATTGCTGTGGAAAGAGGTGCTAATGTAGACCAACCCAGAAACTTAGCCAAATCAGTGACAGTAGAATAATTTCGCCGTTTGTGAAATATTCTTTAACAATTTACGTTTTCAATAAAAATTGATAATTATTCATGAAAAAAATTATATATTTACCGCTTAATTTCTTTAAAATAGGATGAAAAGGATATTACTAATATTATTATCAACATCGGTTATTGTTTCTTGTTCCAAAGGGAATAAAGGAAGTGCTGGTAAGCCCGGGATGAAGGGAGAGTTGGTTCCAAGAGGATCATCTAAATCGTTTATTGCAGAAAGACCTTATGGAATGGTTCCTATCCCAGGAGGGTCTTTCGTCATGGGAATGGCAGATCAAGATTTCGCTGCCACTCCAGAAAAAGCAATGCCGAAAACAGTTACGGTATCTTCCTTTTTTATGGATGAGACAGAAATCACGAACTCAGAATATCGATTATTCATCAATGCTGTGAGAGACTCTATCGCAAGAGGTCTGTTGGCAGAAGCCGCAGGAGAAGGTGGTGGCGATGGCGCGGATGGCGGGACAATTGGCGATTTTGCCTATGCCTCAAAGAAAACTGGCGACGAGGCTACCCCTTATCAAAAATATTTGGAGTCGCAAGGCGGTAGAGAAGGAGATGGAGGCTATGACGAGTCTAAAAAATTAGATTGGAAGGTGCCTATTCAGTACAATACATCAGCCTATCCGGATGAGAAATATGCAGAAGTGTTAGAATCCATGTATCTGCCAGTAGATAAAAGAATCAATAATGAGAGAATTATTGACTGGTCCAAAATCAAATATGCCTATCAGTGGGAAGATGTAATGTCTGCCGTCAAAGATAAACAGCGAGGAGCCAACTATCTTAAAAAAGAAAGTATAGCCGTTTATCCCGATACGACTGTCTGGGTTAAGGACTTCAATTACGCTTATAACGAGCCCTTATTTGATCAATATTTTTGGCACAATGCTTATAAAGAATATCCGGTTGTAGGAGTGACTTGGGATCAGGCTAGAGCTTTTTGTGACTTCAGAACCAAAATGAAAACCGATTTTAACAACAGTCAGAAAAAGAAAAAGCAGAAAGCCATGAGGTTCCGTCTTCCGACAGAAGCGGAGTGGGAGTACGCTGCTAAAGGCGGTATCGAGAATGCAACATACCCTTGGGGTGGCCCTTATTTGCAGGATGACAGAGGTTGCTATTTAGCCAACTTCAAACCAAAAAGAGGGTCGTATATAGAAGATGAGAAAAAAGGTAACTATACTTACACAGCGCCTGTTAAGAAATTCCAGAAAAATGGTTATGGATTATACGATATGGCAGGAAACGTTGCCGAATGGACGGAGTCACCTTACAGCAACTCGACGTACGAATTCTCTTCTACATTAAACCCTTATCTCTCCAACCAGGCTTACCGAGAAGTGAAAAAGACAGTGAGAGGAGGATCTTGGAAAGATGTAGGATATCTGCTAATGACAGGTTACCGAGATTGGGAAAGAAAAGACTCTGCTAGAAGCTACATCGGATTCCGAACAATTCAGGATATTCCTTCTGGAGCTGGCAAATTTAAAAGAACTACAAAATAATTAACTAACTATTACTAATTAAAATTTAAAAGAAATGTTTAAAACTAAAGACTCAATTACAAATTTTGTGTATTCGTTTGGTGCTGCGATTGTTATCTTAGGTGCTTTATTCAAAATGACTCACTGGCACGTCGGTCCAATTAGCGGTAACGTTGCCTTAGCAATTGGTTTGATCACAGAAGCATTCATCTTTTTATTCTTTGCATTCGATCCGCCAAAATCCGAAGAAAATTACGCTTGGGAGAATGTTTATCCCGAATTATTGGATGAAAAATCTGCAAGACAACCAAAAAAAGTGGTCAGCACAGTAGAAAACCAAGAGTTGGAATTATCTCTTTCTGAGAAATTAGACAAAATGTTGGCCGAGGCAAAATTAGACGTCACCTTATTTGAAAGACTAAGAGGAGGCATTGATAAATTTTCTTCTTCAGTAGATCAGATCAACCAAACCGTAGATGTCTCCGCTTCTACTCACAAATATAACGAGCAACTTAATATGGCGGCATCTCATTTGGAAAGTATGAATGCCCTTTATGCCCTTCAGTTAGAACAGGGACAGAAACAATCAGAATTTAGCAAAAAATATATCGAAGATATTCAAAAATCCACTGCACATTCAGAAAAATTCAACGAAGAATTGCAAGGACTAACTGGTAATCTAAATAATCTTAATCGAGTTTATGGTGGTATGCTTAGCGCAATGAAATCTTAATCACTATCATTTTAATTTTTGTTTAACAATTAATCTAATTTATTGAAATGGCAGGAGGCAAACAGACACCACGTCAGAAAATGATCAACCTGATGTACTTGGTTTTCATCGCGATGCTCGCGATGCAGATCGATCAGGAAATCATCAGATCTTATAAAGATACAAACGAATCTTTAACTAACACAAGAAAAGAAATTGTTGAAAATAAAAACAAAATTTTCTATATAACACTTAGGGAGAAAGCCAAAACTTCGCCTGAAACCTATGGGCCGCTTCAAGCTCAATATGAAGGATTATCTGCTAAGACAGATGCACTTGTCAATATGATTGAAGGATACAAGAATACTATGAGTACTAAAGCAGAATATAATAGCGAGCTGCCTATTGAAGAAAGTTTCACAGCGCTGAACAGTACAGAGCCAGCCACCACTTTATTCTTCAAGGATGGTGAAGAGAAAAATCCTTCTAGTCAGGCCACCGATTTGAAAAGCAAAGTCGATGATCTTCGAAATTACATCGCTTCTACGTTCGGATCCAACTCTCAGTTGAAAGCCGTTGCAGATAGAGCAAAAAAGAATCTTTGGGCTGAATTTCCCAAAGGAGATAAACGAGCCAAAGGTGGAAAAAACTGGTTTCAATACAAATTTTATAACCAACCTTTGATTGCGGCGCTCTCAAACTTAGAGTTAATAGAGTCCGAAGCTCGAAACCTACAAGCAGATGCTCTTTCGGCAATGCTTCAGGAGAAAGTGGATGCAGACATCAAATTCAGTTCCTACGAAGCTTTGGTTTCTGGACCTAGTTCAATAATGAAAGGTGAAACAGGGCAGATCAAAGTTGCAATCGGAACTTTTGCAAGTACAGTACCAGGACTTACCATTTCTGGAGTGCAAAGAGTTGAGAATGGTCAAGGAATTATTACGCCAAATACTTCTACTCCAGGTGAACAGAAATTTGGAGGGGAAATATCTTTTACGGACAAAAACGGAAAAGTAATAAAATTACCATATTCTCACACACTCACAGTTGTTTCTGGCCAAGAAGCACTGAAGGAGCAAAGCGGTGCAATCTTATCCGCCGACAAAATGAATGTTTTATACCGAGGATTAGCCAATCCAGTTTCTGGATCTATCTTGGGCGCCGATCTTACGGCTACAACCCTATCTGCTCCCGGAGCTACTGTAACAGGTGGAAAAGGTAAATGGAACGTAACGCCAGGTTCTGGTAACACAGTTAAACTGACAATCTCCGGAAAAGCACCGAGCGGAAAGATGATTACACAAGGATTTGACTTCAGAATCAAAAATATTCCGCCACCAAGAGGTGAAATTAGAGGTAAGAGTTATGTAACTATGACGGCTAGTTCTGTCGCCAAACAAGAATTGTCCGCCAATTTACCAGATTTTGATTTCCCAGTGACCTTCAAGGTGGTTAGCTTCAAAATTAAGGTACCTGGTAAAGCTATTATGCCTATTAATGGTAATTCCTTGGCACCAGTTCAGTCTTTGACAACCGGATTGAGAGCTGGAGATGCAGTGACGATTTTTGATATTCAAGCAACTGCTCAAGGATTGAACGGTGTTGTTCTTCCTAATATTGGAAGTGTGATTATAAGCATATTGTAATTTCACTACACTATTATTTAAGTTAAATTAAACTGGTTGATGTTATATTCAATTTATTATGAAAAAAATTATTTGTAGTTTGTTTTTTGTCTCTTCTATGATGGGCTATGCTCAAAGTAGTATACTTAATGCCAATTCCCCACAAACTTTCAGAGAACAAAGAGAGGTAAAAAAGGATAGCATCATGCCACTTAAGTATGGATTTATAGAAGATAAAGATATCTTGAGAAGCTTGGTGGTATGGGAAATAATTGATATGAATGATAAAATCAATCAGCCTTTTTACCATAACGCTGATGGTCTTGTGACACAGAATAAATCTCTGTATACCATCTTACTAGACGCCGTCAATAGTGGCAAAATAAAGGAAGTTTATAGTGATGACTCCTTTACATCGCGTTTAACACCAGAAGAAATCGTTACCAAAACATCGTCTGTAATGGTTGATGATTATTTCTCTGAAACTTTGAATGCTAATAAAATTGAAGAAGCAGAAGCTCAAAAACTGCTTAAATATTTTACTTCACTTAAAGGAACCGGCGATGAAAGTATCAATTCCCTTTTTGCCAATTATTCTACCCGGCTGGAAGGTGTTTATGGTTACAATGGAACTGCTCAACCAGCCGCAACGGAAACAACAGTAACAACTGGTAAAGGAAAAAAGAAAAAAACTGTTAAAAAGAAAGTGGCTGCGCCGGTCATAGATCCCGATACTGTATTACTTAAACTTGATGGAAACTGGTATAAAATCAAAAAAAATAATATCACTGCAAATGTGGATAAAATTGTGACCAGTACAGAGAAGGTAAAAGCCCTTAAGCTAATGGGAATGTGGTATATCGATAAAAGAGATACGCAGCTGAGATACAGATTGCTCGGAATTGCCGCAATGGGTGAAGATCCTAATGGCGCAAAACTAAAAGCCGCCGAAGCACAAGCGCTGGCTTCAACTGGACAGCCGGCCGATCCAAGTAAGCTGAGTAAACCGGAACTAATTGATCTGTTCTGGGTCTATTATCCAGATGCAAGACAAGTTTTAACGAGCAATTATATTTTCAACGCCAAAAATTCTACCTCCGATATTACTTTTGATGATGTTCTTAATGCAAGAAGATTTTCCTCAGTTATTTATAAAGCAGATAATGGACTTGGAAGAGGAGGAAGCGGCATTATCGATGAATATATTCCCAATGATGCAGATGGACAATTGGAAGAAAGTGACCGCATCAAAGCACAGATTCTACAAATGGAAAATGATATGTGGAATTACTAACATTTCTCATAGTCCCAATACAAAAAAACCTGAGTATCTTTACTCAGGTTTTTTCTTTTATGAAGCAAGTAGATTACATCATCGTAGGAGGCGGATTTGCCGGTTTTTTTCTCGCGCACCAGTTTCTTTTGAGCAATAATTCTTTCCTAATTTTTAGTGCCGGACAAGTTTCGGCGTCTCATATTTCTGCCGGTATCTGCAATCCAGTCATCCTCAAAAGATTTACCACATTTTGGAAATCGACAGAACAGATGGACTACTTGGAAACCATCTTTGGGGAAATCGCTGCCTATACCGGAAAAAATTACATTGTAAAAGAACCCGTGGCCAGGATTTTTCACGACGACGCAGATAAGAAACAATGGCTGCGAAATGCCGAGAAAGACAATCTAAAACCATTTTTAGACCCGAATTTTGTTCAACTCGAGACTGTAGAAAATCCTCTGGGATCTGGAATCGTCAAAGACTCCTGCAGAATAGATGTGCAGAATTTTTTCCAAGATATGACAAGCTATTTTACCGCTGCGAATCATTTTATTTCCGAGTCTTTTGATTACAATGCCATCGACGCAGAAAATTCAACCTATAAAAATATCAAATTCAAGCACATTATTTTTTGCGAAGGCATTCATACCAAAGACAATCCTTTCTTTAGCGATATTCCGGTTCTTCCAAACAAAGGCCATTGCTTGGAGATCAAAATCGATCAAAGCATAGATCCGTATATCATCAAAAAGAAACATTTTCTCTTTTCTCTTGCCGAAAACCGATTTTATTACGGCGGAACGTATGACCGATTTAGTACAACCCCGGAAATACAACTCCAAAGTGTGGAAGAATTAGAAAACGGCCTGAAATCTTTTTATAAAGGAAATTACAAAATCACCAAGGTCAAAGCCGCTTTCCGCGCAACAGTTCGTGATCGCCGACCCATTTTGGGAACGCATATCGACATCAAAAATTTCCATATTTTCAACGGACTTGGCGCACGGGGTGTCCTGAACGGAAGCTATTTTTCCAAACAGATGTTCGATTATTTGGAGCATCAAGTTGAGCTAGATCCCGATATTGACGTGAAAAGATTCTATTAAAAAATACTTTTGCGCCATTCATATTATACCAATTTGGTCAGATATATGCGAATCATTAACTTTGTGAGCAGTAATCATAAAACTATGCATCAAGATTTAAAAGCATTCTATCAAACATTAGTTGAAGAAAAGGTTTTCGATAGCGCTCCGGAAGATACTGTTTCCCGGCTTGCCGTTCTTTTTCCTGAAGAAGTCTGCTTTTCTACAAGTTTCAGTATGGAAGATCAGGTCATCACGGATCTTTTAAAAAATTCAGACGTCAAGATCTTTACCTTAGACACCGGTCGCCTGTTCGAAGAAACTTACAATACTTGGACATTGACCAACTCAAAATACAGAAGATCAATCAAAGCCTATTATCCAGATCAAAATGAGATAGAACCTTTTGTTCAGGAAAGAGGTCCCGATTCCTTTTACACATCAGTCGAAAACAGAAAACAGTGCTGCCATATCAGAAAAGTGCAACCTTTGAAACGAGCTTTGCAGGGAAACAAAGTTTGGATTACAGGTCTCCGGGCAGAACATTCCCCAGATCGGGAAAACCTTCTGCAACTGGAGTGGGACGAGTCCAACCAAATCATCAAATACCATCCATTGTTGTATTGGACTACGGAAGACGTCAAAAATTATATCAGAAAACACGATATTCCCTACAATATTCTTCACGACAAAGGCTTCGTCAGCATCGGATGTGCGCCCTGTACACGGGCAGTACAGCCGGGCGAAGATTTTCGCGCAGGCCGCTGGTGGTGGGAAGATGCCAATAAAAAGGAATGCGGTCTGCACGTTCACAAATAAAAACATTAGCATTAAATGTCAAAATATCATCTGGATTATCTAGAGCAGCTAGAGTCCGAGGCCATTCATATTTTCCGGGAAGTCGCAGGTCAGTTTGAGCGGCCTGCTTTGCTTTTCAGCGGCGGAAAAGACAGCATTACGCTGGTTCATCTCGCGTTGAAGGCTTTCCGCCCCGGCAAGTTTCCGTTTCCATTGGTTCATATCGATACCGGTCATAATTTCCCGGAAGTGCTGGATTATCGAGACCAATTAGTCGAAAGCATCGGAGAGAAACTCATCGTTCGAAAAGTAGAAGACACGATCAAAAACAAATCTTTGACCGAACCAAAAGGCAAATTACCAAGCAGAAATGCCCTGCAAACGTTTACTCTCTTGGACACCGTGGAAGAATTTGAATTCGACTGCTGCATCGGAGGCGGACGGCGAGACGAAGAAAAAGCCAGAGCCAAGGAAAGAATTTTCTCCGTTCGCGATGATTTTGGACAATGGGACCCGAAATTGCAACGCCCCGAACTTTGGAATACCTACAACGGAAAAATTCACAAAGGCGAGCAAGTGCGGGCTTTCCCCATCAGCAACTGGACCGAATTGGACGTGTGGAATTACATCCTGAAAGAAAAAATTCAGCTTCCCTCCATTTATTTTGCCCATCAGAGAGAAGTTCTAAATTTCGACAAGCAATTTATCGCGATGAACGAGTTCGTAAACCTTGACGAAAACGATGTCGTCACCACAGAAAGTGTGCGCTACAGAACCGTCGGCGATATGACTTGCACCGCAGCCGTTTTGTCCAACGCAACAAATTTGGAACAAGTCATTGCAGAGATCATCACCACCAAAACCAGCGAAAGAGGCGAAACCAGAATAGACGACAGAACTTCCGAAGCCGCAATGGAAGATCGCAAAAAAGCAGGTTATTTCTGATTCAGTCATCTCCCTTTAGGGCCGGGGAAAAATCAGGAGCCGGGAACCTGCTGTCATCTCCCTTTAGGGCCGGGGAAAAATCAGGGCTATTGAGCACTTCTCAGCAAATAGAGCTTTCAAAAAAAACGAGCAACCATCAACCAACAACTGACAAAAAAAATGGACATATTGAGATTTATAACTGCCGGAAGCGTAGACGACGGAAAAAGTACCCTGATTGGCAGATTATTGTACGATAGCAAGAATATCCTTATCGATCAGCTGGAAGCCGTAGAACGCGCCAGCAAGTTCAAAAACGACGGCGAATTGGATTTGGCTTTGCTTACCGACGGCTTGCGTGCCGAAAGAGAGCAGGGCATTACGATTGATGTCGCATACAAATATTTCTCAACCCCAAAACGCAAATTCATCATCGCAGATGCGCCAGGCCACGTGCAATATACCCGAAATATGATCACGGGAGCCAGCAATGCCGCTTTGATTATTATTCTCATCGATGCGCGCAACGGCATTATCGAGCAGACCAGGCGGCATTCCATCATTGCATCCTTGCTCAATATTCCCAACGTGGTGGTGGCCATCAACAAGTTGGATTTGGTTAATTATTCCAAAGATATTTTTAATAAAATTAAGCAGGAATATTCCAAAATGGCAGATCAGTTGGGTCTCAATAATGTGGTTTATATCCCGATTAGCGCACTTGACGGAGACAATATAGTAGACAGATCAGAAAATTTTACTTGGTATGAGGGCAAAACCTTATTGGATCATTTGGAAACCGTAGAATTGCAAAGCACCATCAATTTGGAAAAAGCCAGATTCCCGGTGCAATATGTGATTCGGCCACAGTCGGAGGAATATCACGACTACCGCGGCTATGCCGGAAAAATCACGAGCGGAATTTACAAAGTGGGAGATGCCGTTACCGTGTTACCTTCCTGGTCTCAAAGCGAAATTTCGGCGATCGAAGTTAATCAGGAACAGGTTGATGAAGCGTTTGCACCTCAAAGTGCTATTCTGCATTTGAAAGACGATGTCGATATCAGCCGCGGCGATTTGATTGTAAAATCCAATGATTTACCAAAGCTCGAGCAGGAATTGGAAGTTCTCGTCTGTTGGATGATCGAGAAACCCTTGAAAGTTGGCTCCAAATATCTCATTCAGAACAATGCGATGCAGACCAAAGCCGTCATCCGCGAGATCGACTATAAGTTGGACGTCAATAGTTTGGAAAAAATAGAGGCGGAGCAGGTTTCCCTGAATGAGATCGTAAAACTGAAACTCAAAACGGCAAAACCTTTCCCCTTCGATCCTTACAAAGACTTGGCTTCCAACGGTGGCATCATCTTCATTGATGAAACCAGCTTTGTCACCGTGGGTGCAGGTTTGATTCAATAATTTCCTAAAAAACAGAACCGTGACCAGCCAGATCTCACTGCCCATTTTCATCAATGCTTCTACCAATAATATTCTGATAATCGGCGGCGGAAAACTGGCTTCCGAACAGCTCAATGATCTGATGCAGAATATGCCCGAGACAGACATTTCTATCGTGGCAAAAAGACTGTCCGACGATCTCAAAAATCTGTTGTTGGAGAACACATCGGTGAAGATTATCAATGATGATTTCCAAGATCAGTATGTGGAAATCGCGGATCTTTTCATCGTAGCTACGGAGAACGAAACTCAGGATCAAGCGATCATTTCAACTTTAAAGAAACATAAAAAACTTTATTATGCTCCCAATTTCCCGATGGAAAGCGATTTTTTCTTACGCACGGCAACAGGTTCAAGCGCAGAGAAAACGCTGTTCCCCATCAATAATGAAAAGAAATGGCGCAGGATAGCCACTGTTTGTTTTCTGGCTTTTGTATTGCTTCTCATTGGCAACATTCTTTCGTTTTACATCGGCTTCAAAGATATGGAAGTCGCTTATCAATATTTGAATGCCAATACAGACGAACGTTTTTTTTGGCTTTTTCTGGTCGGTTTTTTAGCGCAACTGATCGATGGTGCTTTGGGAATGGGCTACGGCGTGACTTGCACCGCAGCATTGCTGTACATCGGGATTCCTTTGCCTGCCATCAGCAGCAGCATCCATACCGCAGAGATGTTTTCCAGCGGAGTCTCGGGCTTTAGCCACTACAAATTTGGGAATATCAACAAAAAATTATTCAAAAATATTCTGATTCCGGGCGTTTTGGGAGCCATCTTGGGCGCTTTGATGTTGTCTTATCTGGGCGAAAAATATGCAGTGATTATCAAGCCCGTTCTTGCGTTCTACACTTTCATCTTGGGGATTAGAATTTTGCTAAATGCATTCAAAAAGAATAAGACTCGCAAGAAAACCAAACGGGTCGGCTGGTTGGCCGGCGCAGGCGGATTTTTGGATTCATTCGGCGGCGGCGGCTGGGGACCGCTCGTCACATCCACTTTGATTTCAAAAGGGAAAACACCCCGCTATGTTATCGGAACTGTTAGTTTAACGGAGTTCTTCGTCACGTTCGCCAGCGCATTGACCTTCTTTTCAGTGATAGGAATCAGCCATTGGCAATTGATTGCCGGATTGATTCTTGGTGGCGTTTTGGCAGCTCCTGTAGCCGCACGATTAGCCGGAAAATTGCCTGTGAAGGCAATGTTCATCGGCGTTGGAGCGATTGTTATCATTTGGAGTTTAAATGTCTTGCTTAAAACATTTCACGTTCTTTAATTGGGATTATTTTTTACAAAAACGTCAAAAACAAAGCAACAGCAAAACCAATCGCCGCGAAAATCATCCCCTTTCTAAAAATCTTGGACTTTGGCGGAAACATCCAGAAGCTGGATAAGACAAAAAAGAATAGTGATACTCCAAAAAATGTGTTCAGCGGCGAAAGCGGATTTTTGGATTCCGCTTTGTGAAGCTTTGTCATTTTGTCCCACACGAACGGCAACTCCTTCTTGCTGTATTGGGCTTCGCCGGTTTTTCTATTGTAAGTGCCTTGTTTGAAGTACATGAGGTCGCCTTCCGTTCTTTCTACTTCAAAACCTTTTATTTTGATCTCCTTGCCCAGTTTTTTCGGCGTCAGATTGGGCTCGAATTTTTTCTCGTATTTATTTTCTTTCTTGAGAAAGTTGGTATCTCTGTAGATCAGGAGGATGCCGCTGATGGAGTAAACCACCATAATGCCGGCCAGAAAATAGCCCAGATAGCGGTGTACGATTCTCATAAAAGTTTTGGTGTTCTTTATTTTGTCCATTATTATATTAATTTCAAATTAGAAAATACAGATTTGCAATTGGTCCGCGATTATGAAAGATGAATGTTGGAAATTTGATTTTACAGTTTATAACTTAAGGTCAAATAATAATTTCGGGGCATTATAGGATTGACGGAATAGTTCTCGTGAACCGTGTAATTCTCGGTATCGAAAAGATTTCCAATCTTGCCTTGTATCAAAAATTTTTTGTATTCGTAACCTACCGATAAATCGAAGATATTGTAATCTTTCAGCTTGAAAATCCTCGAAACGCCATTTCTTGCTTCCAAACTGTTGGCTCCTGTTTTGGTGTCATTCCAGCCAGCCAGCCTATCGCCGATGAAATAGTAAGTTCCGCCAATTTTGAGACCCTTCACCCATTGGTTAAATGTGTAGAAAACAGAGCCATTCACCGTGGTTGCCGGCGTTCTTACCATTCTTTGGTTTTCTAAATAGCCAAAAAGTTCGGGCGTATCTTTGTAAACTGCGTGGTTATAGGCAAATCCTGCGATGAGGGAAAGATTTTGGCTTGGATTTCCGGTAATGTCTGCCTCCACACCTCGGCTAAGCAATTGTCCCGCAAACTCCTTGATATTGGCATCACTATTCGCCTCGCCGTTGCTGAGAAATTGAGCTTGCTGATAGAAATTTCTGTTCAGGATTTGATAACCTGTGATATTGAAAGCGACAGCATTTCTCCAGATATTTTTTTTGATTCCCACTTCAAACTGGTCGATGATGCTGGGTTGCAATCCTGAATCCGTTGAGACATCGCGGCCTGTGTTTGGAGAGAAGGAATTGGTGTAGGTGGCAAATAAGGATAGATTATCATTGGGGACAAATACCAAGCCGGCTTTTGGCGAAAACGCTCGGTCAGCCGTCGCAGAATTATCTTTCCCGATTTTGGAACTGCTTAAAAAATTGGTCACCAAAGTGGTTTTGTTTTCTAAATAAGAATATCGGAGCCCGGCAATCACTTTTAATTTTTTTGTGAGGCTGATAAAATCCTGAGCATAAAATCCGATTCTTCTTGTGGGGATTCTGGTTTTGTCATATTTGTTGGAACTTGGCATCGTGCCTCCCTTCCAAGAATTGGGGTCGTCCAGATAAACATAGCCGCCCGCATCGCCGTTGGTTCCAAAATAGTAGGACGTTCCGTAAACCGCATTGTTTCTGTTGGGGTCGTAATAGGTGTACGAATCAGATGTCAAATAATCAGCATCTGCACCCATTAATATTTTATGGTTGACTTTACCCGTGGAGAATTCACCATTAAGGTTGACTTGCGCACTGTTGTAATTTTGCTCGTTGTAGGTTCTGTTGAGATTTCTTCGCCATCGGTATCGGTTGTTGCTCAGAGTCCACGTCGTGCGTTCTGTAGAGAAATAATCTTTGGTGTAGTTTTGATAGCTCACGGCCGCATTCAAAGTCCATTTTTCATTAAACTGATGATTGAGAATGATGTCTGTAGCAGCCTGCTCAACTTTTTGATATTGCCATTCCGTACCGAAGAAGGTGCTGATCGGGCTTATCGTGTTCAGCGAATAGCTTTTATCAGGATTTTCCAAAGTTCCGAGTCCAAAATCGGGCGTAAAGTTGTTGCTGAGGTAATCGGCTTCTACGATAATCTGCGTTTTGGTTCCGATATTGAAAGCAAAAGAAGGATTGAAATAATATTTTTCAGAATTCACAACATCACGAAAGCTGTTTGCCTTCTCGTAAGTGCCGTTCACGCGGAAAGCTATTTTGTCTGTCAACGGTCCGTAAAAATCCACCGTCGGTTTATACACCTCCCAACTTCCTGCCGAGAAACCAAGCGTGCCGCCCGATTTGAAGAGGGGTTTTTTGGTAATCATATTAATGATGCCGCCGGCCGCCACATTTCCGTACAGCAAGGCAGTGGCGCCTTTCAGCACTTCCACACGTTCCAAGCCCGAGACTTCCGGGTTCACGCCGCTGTTGATTCGCGCGCCGTTTTTAAAGAGATTTTCTGAACCAAATGTAAATCCTCTGCCGCCAAAACTCGCTTGAGAATTTCCTCTGGACGAGGTCACGTATAGTCCATTCACATTCTGGATCACTTCCGAAAGCTGTCTCATTTGCTGCTGCTCGATGATCTCGTGGGTCACAATAGAAATCGGCTGCGGATTTTCCATTGTCGTAAGATTCGATTTGGAAGTTGATATTTTTGCCCTGTTTGGGTTGCCCGTTTTATGCAGGGCGACGTCTTCGATCTCTTGGATTTTGATGGTGTCGCTTTCTTTTGGCTTGCCTTTTTGAGCAAATTGAGACAGGGAAATCAGTACACAGCCGGACACTAAAAATCGCTTTATCATAGTTTATTTAGAATTATTAAAAACAAGTGCAAATGTAAAATAAATGTTAAGATTTGCAAATATTATCTTAATTAATTCTAAATAAGATTAATAAATAATTGTAAGATATTGATTATTAAGTTATTGAAAAATATGATTTATATTAGCTTTCTTGCAATTGGAGCCAGCGAAGTTCTAGATTTTCCAACTTTTCAGAAATTTCTTTCAAATCGGAAGAAAATTTAGCGATTTTGTCATAATCGGTTTGATCACTGATTTGCTCCAGAATTTTGTTTCTTTTTTCTTCCAATTTCGGCATTTCTTTCTCGATGGTTTCCAGTTCATGCTGCTCTTTGAAAGATAATTTTTTCTTAGCTGCTTGATTTGTTGCAACTGGCGTAGGCGTTTCTTTTGGAGCTTCAAGCTTTTCAGCTTTTGGAGTTTCAGTTTTCGGACTTTTCTCTTCGCTCTTAAGATTTTCTCTATACTCGGAAAAGTTCCCTACAAATTCCTTGATTTTACCGTCGCCTTCAAAAGCCAAAACGTGATCCACAATTCTGTCCATAAAATAACGGTCGTGAGAAACGATGATCAAACTACCCTGGAAATTCTGCAAAAAGTTTTCAAGAACTGTCAAAGTCGGTAGATCCAAATCATTTGTCGGCTCATCAAAGATCAGAAAATTCGGGTTTTGATAGAGAATATACATCAAGTGCAAACGGCGTTTTTCTCCTCCCGAGAGTTTGGAAATCGGCGAATATTGCGTTTGGTCATCAAACAAGAATAACCTTAGAAACTGAGAAGCAGAGATTGTTTTTCCATTAGCCAAAGGAAAATTCTCACCTATTTCTTTGATGAAATCAATGACTCTTTCGTCCTCTTTATATTGAAGGCCTTTCTGAGCGAAATACCCGAATTTAATTGTTTCTCCGGTTTCAATCTCGCCAGAATCTTGAGGCTCCAAACCTTGAATGATATTAAGCAAAGTAGATTTTCCGACGCCATTTTTCCCAACGATCCCCACTTTCTCACCTCTTTGAAATTGATAAGAAAAATCTTTGAACAACACTTTTTCGCCGTAGCTTTTATTAATATCTCTAAGTTCCAGGATTTTGTTTCCCAGTCTTTTCATTTCGAAATCCAGCGCCAGCGTTTCTTTTCTGGTGTCGGTCTTCGCTACTTTTTCAGTTTCGTAGAAGTCGTCTTGTCTGGATTTAGACTTTGTAGTTCTCGCTTTCGGCTGTCTTCGCATCCATTCCAATTCCTTTCTGTAAAGGTTGTTGGCCTTGTCAATTGTCGAATTCAGGTTGTCCTCACGGATCATTTTATTTTCGAGGTAAGTTGCATAACTTCCGTTGTGGAGATAGAGATTTCCGTCTTCCATTTCCCAGATTTTGTCACAAACCGCATCCAGGAAATATCTGTCGTGCGTTACCAAAAGCAAGGTGATTTTCGCTTTACTCAAATAATTTTCCAGCCATTCTACCATTTCCACATCCAGGTGGTTGGTCGGCTCATCCATAATTAATAACGTGTGGCGATGTTCCGCTCTGGTTTCTGTCAATAGTTTTGCCAATGCAATTCTTTTGATCTGCCCACCGGAAAGCGTTCCCATTTTTGCCGACAGATCAGTAATTTTCAGCTGAGAAAGGATTTGTTCCATCTCATTTTCAAGATCCCAGGCTTTATGAATTTCCATCTCTGCCAAAGCCGTTTCCATATCATCAGGATTTTCGGAAGTCAATGCGTGATGGTACTTTTTCAAAGCGAGAATAGGCGCAGAATCCAAAGTCATCATAAATTCCTCGACAGAAAGTTTCGGGTCAAAATCAATTTCCTGGTCAAACAAAACGACCTGAATATCTTTGTTGATGACCACTTCACCGCCATCAGCAATTTCTTTTCCCATAAGGATTTTCAGGAGCGTAGATTTTCCGCTTCCGTTTTTGGCAACGATGGCAATTTTGTCGCCTTCATTTACGTGAAAGGTGATATTTTTGAACAGAACTTTGACGCCGTAAGATTTGCTAAGATTTTCTGCGGAAACGTAATTCATTTTTGGATGGATGAATAAGGGTTCGATGTTTTTCTAAGGCGCAAAAATACGGATTTGAGTGCTGAAACGCGCTGCTTTGGGTAAAAATGAATGATAATTAATTTTTAAGAATTTTCTTAATTATTTTCGGAAGTTTGTAAAAATATCAAAATGAAAATCGCTGGTTTTATATTAATGCTCTCAGGCTTGCTGATCAATGCGCAGACAATGGTAAATTTTGGAAACAACCAAAAATCTGGACACATTCTTCACCTACGAGATGCCGATATTTATTATGAAGTTTATGGCAAAGGCGAACCGCTGTTTTTGCTTCACGGAAACGGCGGAAGTATCGCTGCGTTTACTAAAGAAATCCCTGAACTTTCCAAACATTTTCAGGTGATCGCAATGGACACGCGTGCGCAGGGAAAAAGTACAGATACTTCCACAGAACCTTTGACTTACAGGAAATTTGCTGATGATGTAAAAGCATTGGCGGATGAATTAAAGTTAAAGAAAATCAATATTCTCGGCTGGAGTGACGGCGGAAATACAGCCATCGAATTTGCGATTAAATATCCAAATATTACGAATAAAATTATCACCAGCGGCGCCAATGTTTTCCCGAATGGTGTTGGTGAAAAAATGGTGGAAGATATGAAGAATGATGTTGAGAAAATGAAGGCTGAAAACAAACCTGAAAGAGAGATTCGTCTGCTTCAATTAATGGTTGATGAGCCGAAAATCACAAAAGAACAGCTGAATAATATCAAAGCAAAAACATTTATCATTGCGGGAGAAAATGACTTAATCCTTCGTTCTCACACAGAATATATTGCCAAAGAAATCCCGGATTCCCAAATGAAAATCTATAAAGGTGCTTCCCACGGCGTACCGATCGAAAGGGCAGAGGAACTTTGTAAGGATGTGGAAGAGTTTTTGAAGAATTAGAAATTCTAATCAATCGTAAGCATTTTCAAACTCCAAAGATTTCCGTTGTAAACGTCAAGATCAACTTTGGTATTGATGCCATAAACAATCCCATTTTCGGAGAATTGCCAAAACTGAAACTCGTCATCCGGAGAGGGCATCGGCACATCATTATAGTTCGCCAGCCAAAGCGGATAATCATCAAATTCGCCTTTTAGATAATCTTTATAATAATGATAATACGTGTAGATGATCGGTTTTTCGCCGTAGGTTTCTTCCATTATTTTGAGCCACACTTTCAGATCAGAAACCAATTGCTCTTTTGATTTTTTTCTTGGATCTTTTTCAATATCTAAAATTGGAGGCAGATCTCCCGATTCCAATTTCGCGACGGAAAGGTAAGAATTGGCCTGCATCACAGGATCTTCGTCCGGCCGATAATAATGATAGGCCCCGCGGATCAAATGATGTTGCTTAGCCGTTTGCCAGAAATGGTCAAAATTGGCGTCCAGCTTTCGGTTTCCCATGCTGGCGCGCAAAACGACAAACGTCATCGGAATCGTTCGGTTTCCAATGCTGAGGCTGTCCCACTGGATATCTTCTTTTCTCTGGTAATGAGACAAATCGAAACCAAAAGTTTGGTTTGCGTATTGTCCAACGATTTTGTCAATTCTCACTGTTTCTTTTTTTGTATTGCTAATATTTTTCTGTTCGAATGGTTTGTCGAAATAATATGAAAAATAGTAATTCAGCTTTTGCCTCAGGTAAAATCCTGTGCCCAACAAAGACAAGCAAAGCACGGTGAGAAGAATATAGCGCTTTTTCAAGAAGGTGTTTCTTCTTTTTTGATGAATATTCCTTTTTCTCCTTTGATTTGTTTTGGCCATAGTTATGCAAAATTATTATTTTTCCTTAGTTAATAAGAACGCCTCAATTAATTTGTAAAAATCAGAATTGATATAATTTTTTTGGCTTGCTTTGTGCTAGTACTGTTAGTATTAATTTTAAAATTTAAGAAAAGATGAAAAAAAGAATCTTATCATTTGTAGCCCTTGTAACATTAACTACTGCGATGAATGCTCAAACTGCAAAACAACAAGTTAAAAAAGACACCAAAGCGGTCGGAACAGCCGTTGACAAAGGTGCTAAAGCTACCGGTGAAGGCGTGAAAAACGGCACAGAATGGGTGGGAGATAAAACTAAAAAAGGCGCAAAAGCCACGAAGAAAGGCGTGCAGGATGGAGCAAAATGGACCGGAAAGACTGCTAAAAAAGGAGCAAAAGCAGTAGAAAAAACCGCCGTAAAAGGATCTGATGCCGTCTCCGATGAATACAAAGAAGTGAAATCGGACGTCAAAAAATAAAAGTTATTTGAAAAAAGCTGCAATATTGTGGAGCTTTTTTGTAACATTGCCATCAAATCAACAACAAATTAATCTAAAAATATCTTAAATAGTACCAAAAATTTTAAGATTTTAACTATTTTCGCTTAAAAAAAAAATTTACATTTATATGAAAAGAATTATTTTAGCATTTGCAGTTTCTGTGATGATGATTGCAAATATGGCTGCGCAGACTATGCCAACGGCAAAACAGATTATAGACAATTACGTTTCCGCAGTAGGAGGTAGACAGAAATTAGAATCTGTGAAAACACTTTCTATGAAAAATACAATCAATGCGATGGGAATGGAGTTTGAAGGAAAAACCATCAAAAAAGATAATAAGTACAAGTCCACTCAGGACGTCATGGGACAGGAATGGGTTCAGATTTTTGATGGCGAAAAGGGCTATGCCAACCAAATGGGTCAGAAAGTAGACTTTCCTGCAGACCAAATTGCAAAACTGAAAACTGCAAAAGTAATGGAAGCCTTAGGATTAGATCCCACAAAAATCAAGACTGTGGAGAAACAACAATTGGATGGCAAAGATTATTACCTTTTGACTTCTGATGACTCTAAATACTATTTTGACGTCGCGACCGGTTTGCTTTATAAAACAGACAGTGCAAAAGGTGGCACAACCATTAATAAATATACAGATGTGGACGGAATCAAATTTTTTGAGGAAATGACGATGGATATGGGAGGACAAGAAATCAATGTGAAAAATTCCGAGATCAAGATCAACCCACCGATTTCTGATGATGAGTTTAAATTATAATTTAATTTTACAACTAAACGTAGAAAAAGAGAATTCAAATCCGAATTCTCTTTTTTTTGTGCCATATTTTAATTTTTCAAATCGAAAAGCTGACTAAGAGTTGTACTCCTTTTCCCATTCTTCTGCGGCATCACAAAGAGTTTTGTAGAATTCTTCGCCATATTTTCGGATGATAGGCTCTTTCAGAAATTGATAGATCCTGACTTGCAATTCTTTTCCCAAAACGCAGGCGTCATTGCAGATTGCCCACTGGTGATAGTTGAGCGCGGTGAAGGTCTTATATTCGTTCACCCGGATGGGATAGAGGTGGCAAGAAATTGGTTTTTTCCAATCGATAACGCCATCTTCGTAGGCTTTTTCTATGCCGCATTTGGTTGTTCCTTTTTCATCAAAAATTACGTAAGCGCATTCGCTTCCGTTTACCAAGGTGGTGACGTAGCCGCCGTCATACGGATCTACGACCCACGTTCCCAACTCTTCGATGGCCTGCAGACCTTCTGGCCGTAAATATGATTTTATTTTCGGAAAAATTTCTTCCAGAATGGGCAACTCTTCTTTATCAAGCGGCGCACCGGTGTCTCCATCTATGCAGCAAGCCCCTTTGCATTTGCTAAGATTGCAGACAAAACTCTCTGCAAAAATATCTTCGGAAATGAGTTTGTCATCGATTTGAACCATTGTACATCAATTTAATATAAGGCAAAATTAGCAATTTTAAATGCTGCCAGACAAAAAACAACGATCCAAAGTCCCAGTTCCTGCATCCAGTATTTTGGCAAATATCGTAACATTCTGCTGATAATGATGCTTGCAGGCAAGGCCAGCAGCAAAAGATATTCATAGTGATTTTCCATATAGAAAATGATAGTGATCAACTGGGCAAGGGAGAAGACGAGCACGAAAGTGTATTTGTAACGGCTTATGGGGCTTTTCTCGTTGTAATGTTTGAAATGATCTGTCAGAGAGAAGATAATCATCAAAACGATAGGAATCAAAATAGGTAAAGGATCATAAGATTTCAGCATTTCAAATGAGATTGAAAACGGAAAAAAAGAGCTGTCCCAAGTCGTCCAATTTAGCAAATATATCACACCAAAATAGCTGAGAACAATTAATATCGAACCAAATAGCAGGCGAAACAGGTTAAGACCAATTCTAGCAGACGTTCCAATAATATGGAAGATGACAAAAACAGCCATCGGCCAGCTGGGTGGAAAAACTAGAAAAGTAAAGCATAGAATTGCGCCGACGAGCATGTAGGAACTTTTCCTCAGCTGATCATTTTGGCTCGTCAAAATCAATAATAAAATAGAACTCATCAAAAAAGTGATGCTAAGTCCAAAATCGATAGTTCCGTCGTAAAATGCGACCACGAAAAGCGTGTATAAAAAAAGAGGAAGGTGGGAAAACTGGTTGAGCGCAATGGTATTAAATAAAAAATATCCCAAGCTGATCCCTGTAAAAGTTATGATCGTGGAAAGTAAACTGATGTTTTCGAAATCTAGAAGATTGAGTGAGATGAAGATCAAAAACAAAAATCCAATGTAAGCTGGTACTGAAAAAATATTGCTTTCTTTTGAAAGTAATCGAAACATTTTTTATAAATTTGTACAAAGTTAATTTAAAAAAAGAAAAATATGACATCTTTCTGGTTAGCATTAAGTGCCGCTTTCAAATGGTCTTTTGGATTTTACAGACTTTTTGGAAATGTTTTCAATTGGGTATTATTTCTCGTAGCGATGGGCTTTTTCTCATATTGGTGTTATATTTTAGTTGTCACGCTTGGTGCGCAAAAAGACAAAGATTACTTCTCGCCAACCGAGGGAAAAAATCCTTATTACGATCCCAAAATTTATAAAAACGAAGGATAACTTCTATAATTGGATTACCTACTAAAAAGCCCGCTTTGTTTTCTGAACGAGGCGGGTTGCTTTATTTCCAAGTTTTATATGGGAAAAAATTAGTGCTCGTCGTGACACGGAACTACCAAAACCGGAATCGTGGATTTCTTCGTAATTTCTTTGGTCAAGCTGCCGATGAGAACATCGTAAAAGCCGCTTCTTCCGTGCGATCCAACCACAATATAATCAGCAGATTTTTCATTAGCAAACTCAAGAATTGTATCACTAGGCAAGCCTTGTTTCAAAATGTGAGAGCATTCTACGCCCTCCGCAATCACTTTTTCCTGTATTTTGTGGAGTTCTTTTAGCTCGTATTTCATTTCGTTTTCCTCAACTTCTGGGAAATATTGGAAGCCCATATCGCCAATCACGAAACCAATATCTGTTGCAGCCACGTGAATCAGCAAGATGCTGGCTTGGATTTCCTTAGCAAAACTGATGGCGTAATCTACCAATTTGTAGGAATTGTCGGAAAAATCGACGGGCAAAATAATTTTTTTCATAACCTAAGTTTATATTAAAAATGAGCAAAAATGCAGCCATTATCTAAAACGCAAAACTGATAACCGTCAACAATTTGATTATTGAATCCCGAGAGAAAAGAGTTTTTTCTCCTCCAAAAATGCTTCCAACCAATCATTTTCGGACACTTTGCCAACGCCTTTTGGCGTGCCCGTAAAAATCAAATCGCCCGCTCGCAAAGTGAAATATTGAGAAGCAAACGCAATGATATCCAAGAAACTGAATATCATTTCGCTGGTATTGCCGTCCTGAACTTTCTCCCGGTTTTTCGTTAATGAAAAATTAAGGTTTTGCAAATCATAATTTTCTTTCGGTACAAAATCCGACACCACCGCCGATCCGTCAAATGCTTTGGCCAATTCCCAAGGCAGCCCTTTTGCCTTCAGTTTAGTTTGAAGATCTCTTGCGGTGAAGTCGAGTCCCAGACCAATTTCTTCGAAATGGTGATTTGCGTTTTCCTTTTGGATGTATTTCCCACCTTTCGATATCTTCAGCACCACTTCCAACTCGTAATGGATGTCGGTCGAAAATTCAGGAATGTAAAAATCCGAACCTTTTTTCAGAATGGCCGTGTCAGGTTTCATAAAGATCACCGGATCTACCGGAATGTCATTTCCCAATTCTTTGGCGTGCTCGCCATAATTTCTTCCTACGCAGATTATTTTCATAATTTTAATTTCATAATTTAATAGTCTATGAATGTACCAATCGCTTGCATTGTTAAACTTTTAAAATTGCTCTATTTAAAACCTCGACTTCAACTGGATTTTGGTAAATATCTTTTTGGTATAAAGCGGAAAATCAGCACTTTGAAGCCAGCCGTAGTAGCCCAGATCTTTTTGGAAAACCTCTTTTACCACCTGCCCTTTGTATTTTCCGAACGCAAAAATCTCTTCGTCTTTTTCATTAAAATGAATCATCCCGGCCAGATCGGCAAACCTGTTGTGGAAAGACAGTTCGCTCAATCCGGAAATTTCTTTTGGTAAATCTTCGTAATATCCAACCTGCGCATCCAGGACTTCGAAGGTTACCAAAACATCCGCTTCCGCAGAATGCGCGTTTTCCAAAGTTTTTTGGCAGTAAAAATTGTAGGCTGCGGCAAGATTTCTCGGTTCCATTTTGTGATAAATAGTTTGCGCATCCACGAGCTTAAATTTACTTAAATCGAAATCAAAGCCTGCCCGCAATAGTTCTTCTGCCAAAAGTGGCACATCGAAGCGGTTGGAGTTGAAGCCGCCGAGATCTGCGCCGAAAATCATTTCCATAATTTTAGGAGCAATCTCTTTGAAAGTTGGCGCGTTTGTAACATCTTTATCATAGATGCCGTGGATCGCGGAAGATTCTTTTGAAATCGGCATTTGCGGATTTACAAGCCAAGTTTTGCTTTCTCGGGAAGCATCCGGATTCACTTTCAGAATACAAATTTCTACGATTCGGTCTTTGCCGATGTTGGTTCCTGTTGTTTCCAGATCGAAGATGCAAAGCGGTTTATAAAGTTTCAAGTTCATTATTTATGGTTGATGAAGGATTATATAATTTCTAATTGCTAACTTCTTATTTCTAACTTCTAACCTCCAACTTCTACTTCAGTTGTTTTTGGAATATTAATGAAATCAAAATGTAATAGAGGATGATTAAAGGAATTCCGATGGTTTTGAAAATTAATAAAATCAAAATTCCACCGATCAACAAAGCCAGTTTTGGATAGTTATCTTCTAATTTTTTGGATCTGAATTTCATTGCGATCATCTTGATCGGACTGATGAGAAGCCAAGATGAAAAAATGGTTAGCAGCAACAGATAAATTGCCTGCTCAAATAGAAATCCAAAAGTTTCCGTTTCTTTGAAAGCGTAAAATAGTCCGAAAATCAAAATGGTGTTGCTCGGCGTATTCAACCCTTTGAAGTAATATTGCTGATCCTCATCCAAATTAAAAATCGCTAATCTGAGACAAGAAAAAAGTGTAATTAGAAAGCCAAAATATTTGATTTCAAAAGGTAATTCGATTCCCAAAAGATTATTCCCAAAAGGTGCAAGCATCTGCACCATCGCCACGCCAGGCAAAAATCCAAAACTTACCACATCGGCCAAGGAATCCAGTTGTCCGCCCAAATTACTACTCGAATGGAGCGCTCTGGCAACAAAACCATCGAAAAAATCGAAAATCAAAGCAATCAAAATACAAATCGCCGCCGCACGATAATCGCCAGAAATGAGATGAACGATCCCCACACAGCCCGAGAAAAGATTTCCCAAAGTAAATGCGTTCGCAAGGTTGTTTTTGATGAAGTTCATAGCGCAAAAATAGCAAATTTTCGGCTCTTTCCCGAGGTTAAAAAAATATAAATTCACTTTTTGGAAATCAAAACGATCCCTTTTCTTTTAGGACTTGCAAAAAAAATCGATGAAGAGAAAATTAATATGATTTACCGTCAAAAAAAGATGCAATTTTCAGTGGAAAGCCACTGAAAAAGGATGTCTGCGAGCTCGGCTTTTGCTTGTTTCATTATATTTATGCGTTGGATAGCAAAAAGTTCTTGTTTGTTTGAAATTAATTTATACTTTTAGCAATGTTAATTTAACGTTAACAACAGAAGCTTATCAAACCAAAAACAAATTTAAAATAGAAGACAATGAAAAAATTAATTGCAACACTTGCCCTATCGTTGATCAGCGTATTATCATTTGCTCAAATCGAGGGAAAATGGAAAACAGTAGATGATGAAACGGGAAAAGCAAAATCCATCGTAGAAATTTGGAAAAAATCCGACGGAAAATACTACGGGAAAATCAACCAATTGCTGGATAAACCCGAAAATGCGAATTGCGTTGCTTGCAAAGATGATCGAAAAAACAAACCATTGATTGGTTTGGAAATTATCCGCGGTCTCAAAAAAGAGGGCGACGAGTTTACAGGTGGCACAATCACTGACCCGAAAAAAGGTAAAACTTACAAATGTACCATCACAAGATCTGGAGATAAGCTAAATGTGAGAGGCTACTTGGGAATCTCACTCTTGGGCAGAGACCAAACTTGGTCCAAGGTCAATTAAGAAATTGTAAAATGAATGATGAGGCTTCCAAAACGGAAGCCTCTTTTTTTATGCAGATAATAAAAAAATTAATACTTTTGTAGTTCGAAAATTAACAGAAAGACATTTTTCATAATCAATTATTACAGATGAAAGAATATACATTTCGTGAAGTAATTGCTCAGGCTATGAGCGAAGAAATGCGTAAAGACGAATCCATTTTTCTAGTAGGAGAGGAAGTTGCAGAATACAATGGCGCCTACAAAGCGTCCAAAGGGATGCTGGACGAGTTTGGAGAAAAAAGAATCATAGATTCGCCCATTGCGGAACTCGGTTTTACAGGAATCGCTGTAGGGGCTGCTATGAACGGGAATCGTCCGATCGTAGAATATATGACTTTCAACTTCTCATTGGTTGCGATAGATCAGATCATCAACAATGCTGCGAAAATGTACCAAATGACAGGCGGACAATGGAATATTCCAATCGTTTTCCGTGGTCCTACAGGTTCAGCAGGTCAGTTGGGAGCAACACACTCTCAGGCTTTCGAAAGCTGGTACGCCAACTGCCCGGGTCTTAAAGTGATCATTCCTTCCAATCCTTACGATGCAAAAGGACTTTTGAAATCTGCGATCCAAGACAACGATCCAGTGATTTTTATGGAGTCTGAGCAGATGTATGGCGACAAAATGGAAATTCCTGAAGAAGAATATTACATCCCGATTGGAAAAGCAGACATCAAGAAAGAAGGAAAAGATGTAACTTTGGTTTCTTGGGGTAAAATTATGAAAGTAGCTTTACAAGCTGCAGAAGATCTGGAAAAAGAAGGGATCTCTGTAGAAGTGATCGACCTTAGAACGATCCGTCCTTTGGATTACGATACAATTCTTGAGTCCGTTAAGAAAACAAACAGATTGGTAATTCTCGAAGAATCTTGGCCATTTGCAAGCATCTCAACCGAGATCACTTACATGGTTCAGCAGAAAGCATTCGATTATTTGGATGCGCCCATCAAGAGAATCACGACGCCCGATGCATCGGCGCCCTATTCCGCGCCTCTATTTGCAGAGTGGTTCCCGAAAGTGGAAAAAGTGAAAGAAGAGATCAAAAACGCTCTTTACATCAAGGCATAAAACAAAACTCCCGGGTTCATTCGGGAGTTTTTATTTGATAAGATTTAGGAGCTTAATCCCGCTTTCCGCTACAATCTTTTTTGCAACACGATTTCTATTAAGTGGAACCGAATCTCATGCAAAAAAGGATTTCCACTGCAATCGGGGCTAGGGGTTTTGTCATCCAATCAACATCAGGTACAAAAATTCAATTTTAGTATATTGTATTTCTTTGCTGAGTTTTACGCCTTTGCGAACTTTAAAAATATCTTCAATAATGTCAAAAAATCTTAGCCGGCTTTGCGTTAAAATTATTTAGATGAAAAAAGTTCTCAATAATTTTAAAAATAACACATCAAAAATTTGCGAATTAATAAATAATTCCTATTTTTGCAGTCCAAAATGAGATGTAAAATATGTTAATTATTCCAGTAAAAGACGGAGAGTCTATCGACAGAGCTTTAAAAAAGTACAAAAGAAAATTTGATAAAACAAGAGTTGTACGGGAACTCAGATCCAGACAGCAATTTATCAAGCCTTCTGTCACTTTGAGACAATCAAAACTGAAAGCCGCTCATAAGCAAAGAAACTTGAGCAAAGAAGAACAAGCATAAGTTCTTTTTTAGCAAAACATACCAAAAATCACTTCCGAATTTCTATATTTGGAAGTGATTTTGCATTTATAGTCTTATGATAGAAAGATTTTTGGATTACATCGCCGTAGAAAAGCGATATTCTCCCAACACGATTATCACGTACCGAAAAGACCTCGAGGATTTTTCAGCTTTCGTATTGAAATCAGAAGCCACAGAAGATGTGGTGCATGTTCACAAAAAGGTCGTCAAAAATTTTATCATAGAACTCAGCAATTCTGGACTGAGCAAGAGAAGCATCAATAGGAAATTATCGGCACTGCGCAGTTTTTATCTTTTTATGTTGAGATTGGAAGAGATCCCAGTGTCACCGATGGCAACCGTAGACTCGCTAAAATTCTATGCAGAGAAAAGAATTCCGTTTTCAGTAGAAGAAATGGAAGTGATGAAAAACGAGATAGAAGAGAAGGGAAAAATGACACTTCTGGAAAAGCTGATTATAGAAACCCTCTACCAAACGGGTGTCCGGAAGACCGAACTATGCAATCTCCTTCTGCAGAATGTCGATTTTTCCAAAAAAGAAATATTGGTCATCGGGAAAGGAAACAAAGCCAGGGTCATCCCTGTTGCCGAGGAATTGTTATCGGATTTTAAAACCTATCTTGCAGTGCGACTTCCCGATTCGGATCATCAGCGCTATTTTTTTGTTAATAAAAAAGGAAAAAAACTGGGGGAAAAGTTTGTCTATGTAGTCGTTAATAGGTACTTTAGTCATGTCACTTCTAAGCAGACGCGCAGTCCCCACATTTTGAGACACACTTTTGCAACCCACATTCTTAATGAAGGCGCAGAGATTTCAAAAGTTCAAAAACTGATGGGGCACTCCAGTATGGCAAGCACACAAGTCTATACCGGTGCAAATATCGAAAAGCTGAAAGAAGTTTATAAAAATGCGCATCCCCGAGAAACTAAAAAAGAATAAATAATATGGGGGAAGCATTACATTTTTATTGTTTAACCATTTAAAAAAAAACAGACGTTATGAAGATTACAATTCAAACTGTAGGTGTTACACCTCACGATCCATTGAAAGAAAGAATTGAAAAAAAATTGAGCAAGTTGGGCACTTTTTATGATAAAATTGTAGAGGTTGCCGTTTACTTGAAGGTCGAAAATTCATCGGAAAAGGAAAACAAAACTACAGAGCTCGTCGTGAAAGTTCCTGGAGATGATATTGTGGTGAAAAAAACCTGCGCCACGTTTGAGGAAAGTTTGGACGAATGTGTTGATACGGCTAAGAAACTGCTAATCAAGAAAAAAGAATTAGCCTAATAAAAATAAACAGCAAAAACGTTAAAATTATTTGTAGATTTCAAAAAAGTGTCTCATATTTGCACTCGCAAAAAGGAAACATCTGCGTTGTGGCAGGGAAGACGGTCTTTTGAAATCTATATTGCCTCCATAGCTCAGCTGGCCAGAGCACGTGATTTGTAATCTCGGGGTCGTGGGTTCGAATCCCTCTGGAGGCTCCATTTATAAAAAAATACTGGGGAGATACCAGAGCGGTCAAATGGGGCTGACTGTAACTCAGCTGCTTCGGCTACGTAGGTTCGAATCCTGCTCTCCCCACTTTTTTTATGAAAACATCGTTGCGGATTTAGAAATTAATTTTTAAATTTGCAGACCGTTTGCCAACATTTTTTGGAAACAAAAATTGCGAAAGTAGCTCAGTTGGTAGAGCGTCAGCCTTCCAAGCTGAATGTCGCGGGTTCGACCCCCGTCTTTCGCTCAAAATCACAAACCATGCGGAATGTGATTTTTTTTTAGGCCGACTTAGCTCAGGGGTAGAGTGCTTCCTTGGTAAGGAAGAGGTCACGGGTTCAAATCCCGTAGTTGGCTCCAAGAGATCCCGAAGATATTCGGGATTTTTTTATATTCTGAGATAAAATTCATAAATTTGCAGTCAAAATATTTGGATTTATTAAGCTCCTAATATTTGAGTATCAAAATTTTAAAATTTCGATAAAATTATTCTTGATATTCAAAAAATCGTTATATTTGCAAACCGAAAAAAATAATTAATTAATAAATATTAAATCATGGCAAAGGAAACGTTTAATCGTAACAAACCCCACTTGAACATTGGTACTATTGGTCACGTTGACCATGGTAAAACTACACTTACAGCTGCTATCAGCAAAGTGTTATCTGATAAAGGACTCGGCACAGCAAGAGATTTCTCTTCTATCGATTCTGCACCAGAAGAAAAAGAAAGAGGTATCACTATCAATACAGCTCACATCGAGTACGAAACTGCAAACAGACATTATGCTCACGTAGATTGTCCTGGTCACGCAGATTATGTAAAAAACATGGTAACTGGTGCTGCCCAGATGGACGGCGCTATCCTTGTAGTTGCTGCTACCGACGGACCAATGCCTCAGACTAGAGAGCACATCTTGCTTTGTCGCCAGGTAAATGTACCGAATGTACTTGTTTTTATGAACAAAGTAGATATGGTAGATGATGAAGAATTATTAGAATTAGTAGAACTAGAAATCAGAGATCTTCTTTCTTCTTACGAATATGACGGAGAAAACGCTCCAATCATCCAAGGTTCTGCCTTAGGAGGATTGAACGGTGATCCAAAATGGGTTGGAAAAATCGAAGAATTGATGGATGCTGTTGATACTTGGATCGAACTTCCTGTAAGAGATCAAGATAAACCATTCTTGATGCCAATTGAAGACGTGTTCTCTATCACTGGTAGAGGAACTGTTGCAACTGGTAGAATCGAGGCTGGCGTAATCAACACAGGAGATCCTGTGGACATCGTTGGTATGGGTGATGAGAAATTAACTTCTACGATCACTGGTGTTGAGATGTTCAGAAAAATCCTAGATAGAGGAGAGGCAGGTGACAATGTAGGTCTATTGTTGAGAGGTATTGAAAAAACCGACATCAAGAGAGGAATGGTAATTGCTAAGAAAGATTCTGTGAAACCACACAAGAAATTCAAAGCTGAGGTTTATATCCTTTCTAAGGAAGAAGGCGGCCGTCACACCCCGTTCCACAACAAATACCGTCCTCAGTTCTACGTTAGAACAACGGACGTTACTGGTGAGATCTTCTTACCAGAAGGTGTAGAAATGGTAATGCCAGGTGATAACTTAACCATTACAGTAGAACTGTTGCAACCAATCGCTCTTAACGTAGGTCTTAGATTTGCAATCAGAGAAGGTGGTAGAACAGTTGGTGCAGGCCAGGTAACTGAGATCACGGACTAATTATCTAAATATATAATAATAGTTCCGTAAGGAGACTTACGGAACTTTTTTAATCTACGGGCATCGTCCAATGGTAGGATACCGGTCTCCAAAACCGTTGATCTGGGTTCGAATCCTAGTGCCCGTGCAAAAAGAAAATCATGAGCTTAGTCGAATTTTTAAAGGGTTCTTATACAGAATTTAAAGATAAAGTAGAGTGGCCAAAATGGGCCGAGTTGCAGTCTTCAACTATTGTTGTTTCTGTGACAACGGTCATCTTGGCTTTACTGACATTTGGCGTAGATTCTTTCTTCAGCGTGACGATCAAGAATTTCGTAGCAACGTTTATTAATTTGTTTAACTAATCCAAAATTACTTTCCTCATGAGCGAATCGAAATGGTATGTGCTGAAAGCTATTAGCGGACAGGAAAATAAAGTCAAAAACTATATTGAGAACGAAATCCAAAGATTGAATATGGAGGCCTACGTTACTCAGGTAGTGATTCCGATGGAAAAGGTGATCCAAATAAGAAATGGTAAGAAAGTTCCAAAAGAAAAACCTTACTATCCTGGCTATCTTATGTTAGAAGCGGATTTGGTTGGAGAAGTGCCGCACGTTATCAAAAATATTCCCGGTGTTATTTCTTTCTTAAGTTTGACCAAAGGTGGAGAGCCAGTTCCAATGAGAAAATCGGAGGTTAACAGAATGCTCGGAAGAATGGATGAACTTTCCGAATTTGCTACAGACGTAGAAATTCCTTTTATCGTTGGAGAAAATGTAAAAGTAATCGATGGCCCTTTCAACGGATTCAACGGAACCATAGAAAAAATCCTCGAAGAAAAGAAGAAAGTAGAAGTTTCAGTTCTTATTTTTGGTAGAAAAACCCCAATGGAACTTAGCTTTATGCAGGTAGAAAAAGTCTAAATATATTTTGAAAAAAATCATAATAACCATCTCGTCTTAGACGTGGTGGTTTTTTTATTTCCACAATTCAAGGTTAAACTCAGTAGGTGTCTTGCCCATATATTTTTTAAAGGTTCTGCTGAAGTACGAGATGCTGTTATATCCTGTTTCGTAGCAAGATTCCGACACACTTTTGCCCTGCACCATCAGATTGCACGCTTTGTGGATTCTGTACTGGTTGATGAAATCCGTAAAAGTCAGCTTCGTGGTCTTTTTGAAAAAGCTACAAAAAGCCGGCAAAGTCAAATTCGCCAGACTGGCCATCTCGTGAATGTCAATATCCTTGTCATAATTTTTTTCTACAAATGTAAAGATCGATTGCAGTCTTTCCTTATTTTTAGAGATTACCGAGTGGGGCATCACTTCCTTATTCAATAGGACATAATCTTTGGTTTCTGCCAATTCAAAAAGAATATTCAGCAGGATGAAGTACCGTTTGCTATTTTCAGTTTCTAAGATTTTATAAAGCTGCGGCAAGATCTTTCGCTTCACTTTCGATCCGAACATTATTCCAAATTGAGCTTTTGCGATTAATCTTTCTAATGAAGCCATTTCTTCCACTTCTTTCGGAAAACTCACAATCTTTTCTTTGAACTGCAGCACGATCTCCTCGTGCGGATCTACGGAATTAACCCCAAATCCCGAATGTGGAATATGGGAGCCGATGAGTACCAAGTCGCCATCCGTATAATTACTTTTATGATAGCCCACGTGCCGGCTCCCGTTACCAGAAATCACACAGACCAACTCAATTTCTGGATGATAATGATACGCCCAGCGCAACTCCCGAACGGGCACATTGTTGTGAAGCGTGCGGAAAGAACTGTTTTTATCGGGAAGCACCGTTTCGAAACTAACCTTCATTATTTTAATGCTTAATTTTATTAAATATAGCATTTTATATTAATGCAGTGCAAGCAATGAATTAATTTGTTAAATTAATGTAAACTGAACGTTAATACATTTGCATCAATCAATTTATCTAATGAAAAATCTGGGAATCAAATTGGTGCTGTTCATCAATTATTTTGTTTTTGCAGCATTGTTGAACAGCGTCGGACTTCTGATCCAAAAGTCCCAAAATGTTTACGGCATCACAGAGTCCAAAGCTAGCTTGCTAGAGCCTGCAAAAGATTTAACAATTGCCATAGTTGCCTTCTTGATCGGTTCTTTCTTACCCAAATTAGGCTATAAAAAAGGAATGCTGATCAGTTATGCTTTGGTCTTTCTTGGTTGTTTCATTATGTATTTTGGCAATTCCTTTTGGAGCGTCATTTTGCTATTCGCTTGCACAGGATTTTCCTTTGCCATCATCAAAGTGTCTGTTTTAGCATTAATAGGCGTCGTTGCAGAGAACGAGAGCGATCACCAATCCTTTATGAGCTACATAGAAAGTGTCTTTATGCTGGGAATTGTTTTCGCATATATCATTTTTCCAATGTTCTATAGTGAGACGAATCCCAACGCTTGGCTGGATGTTTATCTGATTTTGGCAAGTCTCATCGCGGTGGTTTTCGTTTTCATTTTATTTTCCAAATTCAATCTGCCTGCTGTAGAAACTTCAAAATCTACGGTTGATGAGTTCAAAGATATGATTCAGCTGATGAGCAGACCGCTGCTGATCCTCTTTGCCGTATTTGCATTTATGTATGTGATGACGGAGCAAGGCATCATGTCTTGGCTGCCAACTTTCAATCAAAAAGTGCTGCATTTGAGCGAAAAATTGGCTGGTCAGATGGCGGTTATTTTGATGCTTTCCATTGCATTTGGCAGATTCATTTCAGGCATTATTGTCAAGCAGATCCATTGGTATTTCTATCTTACATTTTGCTTGTTTTGCGCTGCCGGGCTTGTGATTTTCGTTCTTCCTTTAGCTTCGGATCTTGCGGTCACAGAGATAAAGAATATAAGTGATGTTCCTATGATTGGCTTTGTTTTCCCGCTGATAGGTTTATTTTTAGCACCCATTTATCCCCTGATCAACTCTACCATACTTAGTGCAACAGAGAAACATTGGCACAGCGCCGTTGCGGGTATTCTAACTTTTTTCTCGGCGGTAGGTGGGACCTGCGGCTCGGTCATCATAGGATATCTTTTTCAGAATATCGGAGGACACAAGGCCTTTTATTTTTCCCTCATTCCTCTAACAGTTCTTATTATCGTTATATTTTTCATTAATAAAATCGATAAAAAATCAAAATTGAATGAAGCCAAATCTGTACATTGAGGAATTTTTTGATTTGTTTGATGCCGTTCAGAGATCTAAGATTTTCGAAGATCAAAAAGTAATGGCAGACGCTATTCCGCTATTTTCGATTTCAGAAATCAACGAAAAGTTTCGCTCCCAAAAAGGAAATCAAGGCTTTGACCTAAAAGAATTTGTTTTGCAATATTTCAAAGTCCAGTCTTCGGAGCCGTCTGTTGACCAGGAAGAGGGATTGCCGATAGATGAGCATATAGAACAACTCTGGGACGAATTGACAAGAACCGCTTCCGAGGATAAAGGAACATTGCTCAAGCTTCCAAAGCCCTACATCGTTCCAGGAGGACGGTTCAACGAATTTTTCTATTGGGACAGCTATTATGTGATGCTGGGTTTGCAGGTTTCTGGCAGGATCGAGATGATGAAAAATATTGTAGAAAACTGTGCTTATCTGATCAATACTTTTGGTTTTGTTCCGAATGCCAGCAGAACTTATTTCCTAAGCCGTTCGCAGCCGCCATATTTTTCCTTGATGTTAGATTTAATTTTCGGAAGCACCAATGACAAAAAAATCTATTCTCAATATTTTGAAACATTAGAAAAGGAATATCAGTTTTGGATGAATGGAGTAGAAGATCTGCCCAACGGAAATCAGTACAGGCGGGTTATAAAAACTGAAAATGGTGACGTTCTCAACCGATACTTTGATGACGAAAATGCTCCTCGGCCAGAAAGTTATATGATCGATGTGGAAGATGCCGAAACGTCTTCGAATCCAGAATTTTACAGAAATGTTCGCGCAGCCTGCGAATCTGGCTGGGACTTTTCCAGCAGATGGTTTGCGGATGGAAAGTCAATTCAAACTATAGAAACATTACATCTTGCTCAAGTAGATCTCAACTGTCTTTTGTGGCATTTGGAAATGACTTTGGCAAAAGCTTCAGGACTTCAAAACTTCGAGGATAAGAAAATTGATTACAGTCAAAAAGCAGAAGCCAGAAAACTTGCAATTGACAAATATTTCTGGAGCGAAGATGAGAAAATCTATAAGGATTATAACATCAAATCACAATCTAAGACATCATCAGAACATATTGCCGCACTTTATCCATTGTTTTTGAATTTATCAAATCAAGATCAGGCAAAAGCAGTTTCTGAAACTATTAATGAAAAATTTCTTAAAAAGGGAGGTCTGATTACGACAACCAAAGAATCGGGCCAACAGTGGGATGCTCCCAATGCTTGGGCACCCTATCAATGGTTGGGTTTTGTAGCGATGAAGAATTACGGTTTTGATGATTTAGCAGAAAAAATAAAAAATAATTGGTGTTCTAATGTAGAGAGAATATATGAGAACACGGGAAAATTGATGGAGAAGTATAATGCGATTGACACCACAAGTATTGCAGGAGGAGGGGAATATCCAAACCAAGATGGATTCGGATGGACCAATGGAGTTTATATAAAATTGAAAACAAACAAACAATAATAAACTTAAAAAACATGAGAAAAAAATCACTCATCTTGGTTGCTGGTATTGCAACGATGTACTTCCAAAATGCTTATGCGCAGGAATTGAAAGACTCCGTTAAAACCAATGAAATAGATCAGGTAGTCATTACCGGAAACTCCAGGCCAAAAAAGAAAATAGAGTCGGCTACGGCTATTTCTACCTTTACGGCAAAAGACATTCAAAAAGTAAATCCTATTAGTGCAGCAGCATTGTTGCAGAGAGTACCTGGTTTTGCTGTGGAAACGTCGGGTGGAGAAGTAGGAAATAATCTCTTTGCTAGAGGGATTCCTTCTGCTGGAGCTTATGAATTTGTACAGGTTCAGGAAGACGGGCTGCCTGTTTTCGAAGATGGGGCATTGCAGTTTGCAAATGCCGACAACTTTTTCCGTGTAGATAATACGACTGCGAGAATGGAAGCATTAAGAGGAGGAACAGGTTCCATCTTCGCAAATAACTCTCCGGGTGGACTTATCAACTTTATTTCTAAGGAAGGGACCAATGAATTCAAGGGTGCTGCAAAATTAGAAACCAGCACTTATGGGTTGATGAGAACAGATCTGAATCTCGGTGGAGCTCTTATTCAGGACAAATTATTCTTCAACGTTGGAGGTTTTTATAGAACAGATAGTGGTATTAGAAAAACAGGTTATAAGGCAAATGACGGAGGACAAATCAGAATGAATCTTAAATATGTCTTTGATAAGGGCTATGCAAAAGTATATTATAAAAATATAGATGACAGGAACACTTTTTATTTACCAATTCCTCTGACAAATGATTTAAAAGAATTTCCTGGATTTGATGCCCATTACGGAACTTATTCTTACAGGTCTATTGGTCAACTAAATGTGCCACAAGTAGGAGGGGGATTTTTCAAAAGAAATCTTGAAAACGGAATCCATCCAAAAGTACAAACCTTGGGTGGTGAGTTTAAATATGACTTAGGAAATAACTTCAGCGTACTAAATAAGACCAGAGTTACCAACATCAATATGGACTATACTGCAATCTTTCCGGCAGGCGGACCACAAACTGCTGCAGGTTTTGCAGCATCTAACGGTATTGCAAATGCTGCCAATGCACAATATACAGATGCCGCAACAGGAGCACTCGTAAATCCTGCTTATGTTCAAAAATTAGGATTTTGGGCAATTGATAAGCAAATGCACGAGTTTGTAAATGACTTATCCTTCAATTATAAAATGGATAAAGGAAATGTAACAGCAGGTTTCTATAGAGCCAATTGGAGATCCAATCAAAATTGGAATTGGAGTAATATTCTTACCACTGCTACAAGCAAACCAACATTGCTAAATTTGGTAGATAATTCTCTTTCCCCAGGTTCTGCAGGATATGCAAAAACCTATAATGGTGTTACTAATATTTCTTTCTTATTAAGAGATTCCGGATTAGAAGGAAGTCTCAATGATGCTTACTTGAATCTTGATTATGACCTTACGGATGCGTTAAGTTTCAATGGTGGTATTCGTTACGCACAAGATTATTACAAAGGTTATACAGTTAATACGACTTCAGGAAATCTTAATAATTCCGGACTTACGGCATACACTGCAGGAGGTAACAATTACAGCTTTGCATCATCTACCGCAGACGATGGGATGAGCGTTCTTGGAAATCAGTATTCTTATTGGAATTATAAAGTAAGCAAAGTGTCTTATACTGGATCTTTGAATTACAAGCTGAATACAGAAAATGCAGTCTATGGCCGTTTCTCGCACGGATTCAGATCACCGAATGAAGAAGCTTATTGGAACAATAGTGCAGATCTAAGTAAGATAAAGCCTGCATTGACCAATCAAATAGAAGTAGGATACAAACATTACTCACGTAATCTGGATATTACCGTAATCCCTTTCTATTCTACGCTTAAGAATCTTTCCTTTACCGATGTTTTATCTGATGGAAGTTCTGAAAATAAATTTGCAGATACCAGAAACTTTGGAGTAGAGTTGGAGGGCTTTGTAAGATTGTTGGATAATAAGTTGGAACTTGTATTCAATGGAACCATTCAAAATCCGAAATACAAAAACTTTACGGGGCTAAATGCAGATGGAACATCTTTCAGCTATGATGGTAATTCTGTAAGAAGAATGCCAAAATTATACTTCAATATTTCGCCAGCGGTCAATATTACCAAAGACTGGAGAACCTATGTGAGCTATAATTATTACGGAAAACGTTTCCAAGATGAGATCAATAATGAAGATAACTCTTTACCGGCATTCAGCGAGTTTGGTGCAGGAACATCTTATCAATTAGGCAAAATTAGATTTGGGATAGATGCTACTAATATTTTCAATACAATTGGAATCACAGAAGGTGACCCAAGATCCACATCAACTACAGCAACCGTTGCAAGAATGGCAAGACCAATTATGGGTGCAGCTGTAAGAGGATCGATTTCATTAGATTTTTAGATTAGATTTTTCATAGTTATTGTAATTCATCCCAAAGTTTATTTTGGGATGAATTTTTATTTTAACAATCTTTCTAAAAATCAACACATTCCGTTTGCTATTTCAAAAATTATTTATACTTTTGCAATCCGAAATATAATTCTTTTATTATGCTTAAAAGACTTATGTTGAATAATTAATGCTTCCACATTCAATTATTTATTAATCAAATCAAAACATTAAAATGGCTAAAAAAGTCTTTAAAATGGTAAAACTTCAGGTGAAAGGTGGCGCTGCCAACCCTTCTCCACCAGTTGGCCCAGCTTTGGGTTCTGCAGGTGTGAACATCATGGAGTTTTGCAAACAATTCAACGGTAGAACGCAGGATAAACCTGGTCAAGTTCTTCCGGTAGTTATCACAGTTTTCGAAGATAAATCTTTCGAATTCATCATCAAAACACCTCCGGTTGCAATCCAATTATTGGAAGCTGCAAAGCTGAAAAGCGGTTCCGGAGAACCCAACAGAAACAAAGTTGGTGCTGTATCTTGGGCGCAGGTTCAGAAAATTGCCGAGGACAAAATGGGAGACTTAAACTGTTTCACTGTTGATCCTGCACTTTCTATGGTTGCGGGTACTGCTAGATCTATGGGATTGAGAGTAACGGGAACTAAACCAACTAACGCTTAAAACTTAAAGAAATGGCAAAATTGACAAAAAAGCAAAAAGAAGCTTTAAGCAAAGTGGAAAAAAATAAAATTTACAATCTAGACGAAGCGTCTGCTTTGGTTAAAGAAGTAAATTTTGCAAAATTCGACGCATCGGTAGATATCGCTGTCAGACTGGGTGTAGATCCAAGAAAAGCGAACCAAATGGTAAGAGGTGTCGTATCGCTGCCTCACGGTACCGGTAAAGACATCAAAGTTTTGGCTTTGGTAACGCCCGACAAAGAAGCAGAAGCGAAAGAAGCTGGTGCAGACTATGTGGGTCTTGACGAGTATTTGACTAAAATCAAAAACGGCTGGACAGATGTTGACGTTATCGTCACGATGCCTGCAGTTATGGGTAAACTAGGACCATTGGGTAGAGTTTTAGGGCCAAGAGGTCTGATGCCAAATCCTAAATCTGGTACTGTAACTATGGACATCGGAAAAGCTGTCGCTGAGGTGAAAGCTGGTAAAATCGATTTCAAAGTAGATAAATATGGGATCATCCACGCAGGGATTGGTAAAGTGTCTTTCGATGCTGCTAAGATCAAAGAAAATGCTGCAGAATTAATCTCAACATTGGTAAAATTGAAACCAACTGCAGCAAAAGGAGTTTATGTAAAAAGCATTTATATGTCTTCTACGATGAGTCCTGGAATCGCAATTGATACTAAATCTGTTAACTAATTATAATCCTTAAGACAATGACAAAAGACCAAAAAGTTGTAGCAATACAAGAGATCAAAGACTTGCTTCAGGATGCAAAAGTAGTTTATGTAGCAGATCTACAAGGGTTGAACGCTGCTAAATCTTCTGACTTCAGAAGACAGGCTTTCAAACAAAATATCAAAGTAAAAGTTGTGAAGAATACATTGCTTCAAAAAGCAATGGAACAGATCGAAGGTGTAGATTACGCTGAGATGTTCGAAACTTTCAAAGGAAACTCTGCATTAATGATTGCTGAAACGGCTAACGCTCCGGCAAAATTGATCAAAGATTTCAGAAAGAAAGAAGAGAAGCCAGCTCTTAAATCAGCTTTCGTACAAGAAACTTTCTATGTTGGTGACGAAAACTTAGATGCATTAGTAAGCATCAAGTCTAGAGAAGAAATGATCGGTGAAATCATCGGATTGCTTCAGTCTCCAATTCAAAGACTTGTTTCTGCGCTTCAAAACAAATCTGAAACTGTAGAAGCTAAAGCTGAAGAAGCTGCTCCTGCTGTAGAAGAAACTCCTGCTGAGGCGGCTCCAGAAGCTCCTGTTGCAGAAAGCACTGACGAAACGCCAGCTGCTGAATAATTAGAACTCAAAAAAATCAATCAATAATCAACAAAAAACATTACAACAATGTCAGATTTAAAAAATTTAGCTGAAACGCTAGTAAACTTAACAGTAAAAGACGTAAACGAATTAGCTACTATCCTTAAGGATGAGTACGGAATTGAGCCAGCTGCTGCTGCAGTGGTAGTATCCGCAGGGAGCGGAACAGAAGTTGCTGAAGAGAAAACAGAATTCGATGTAATTCTGAAAGCGGCAGGTGCTTCTAAATTAGCAGTTGTCAAATTGGTAAAAGATTTAACAGGTGCAGGTCTTAAGGAAGCTAAAGATATGGTAGACAGCGCTCCTGCTCCTATCAAACAAGGTATTTCTAAAGACGAAGCAGAAGCTCTTAAGAAACAACTTGAAGAAGCTGGTGCTGAAGTAGAATTGAAATAATTCAGTTTCTCTTTTAAAATATGAACTCCCAAATTTAGGTTTGGGAGTTTTTTTTGCTATATGATTTGAATTTGCAAAGTGCAGAAATAATTTGTACATTTGCCAATCTTTTGGCGCGACTTAATTAAATATTTTAGATTACTTACACTCTTTCATAGCAATGAAAGAGCATTGCCGTCTATTGATATGTCAAAAATCAAGCCTCGAGAATTAAAATATTTTGCACTACACCGTGAAAAGATATACCGGTGTTGCAGTTAGAGGAGATTTTAAGAACAAAGAATCAAGAATCAAGACAAAAACTAACTGTTTTTCTATAATTTAAGCGCCACTTAAACGTCTTTTTTCTAAAAACTTTACTTTTTAACCATCTGTTCTGATATTTTTCGTGAATCAAAATATTTTTTAACCCTTTTTTCTTATAATTTTATGAGTAAAACACAGGCCACTCCTAAAGTACAGAGTACAGAAAGGATCAACTTTTCTACAGCGAAAGGTAGAATCGATACTCCAGACTTTTTGGATATCCAAATCCAGTCTTTCAAGGAATTTTTCCAGCTAGACACGCTTCCTGAGCAACGTTTGAACGAATCGCTTTACAAAACGTTCCAGGAAAATTTCCCCATTACAGACTCCAGAAACCAATTTGTTTTGGAATTTTTGGATTATCTGGTAGATTCTCCGCGTTACTCTATCGATGAGTGTGTGGAGAGAGGTTTAACTTACAACGTTCCTCTAAAAGCCAGACTTAAATTATATTGTACAGATCCGGAACACGAAGATTTCCAGACGGTTGTGCAGGATGTATATTTAGGTCCAGTTCCTTATATGACGCCTAGTGGATCTTTCATCATCAATGGTGCAGAACGTGTTATCGTAACTCAGTTACACAGGTCTCCAGGTGTATTCTTCGGACAGACTTACCACGCCAATGGTACCAAACTTTATTATTCAAGAATTATCCCTTTCAAAGGATCTTGGATGGAGTTTACTACGGATATCAACAACGTGATGTATGCGTACATCGACCGTAAGAAAAAATTACCTTTAACGACATTATTAAGAGCCATCGGTTTCGAATCTGATAAAGAAATTCTTCAGATCTTCGACCTTGCCGAAGAAGTGAAAGTTTCTAAGGCTGCGCTTAAAAAAGTAGAAGGACGAACATTGGCTGCGAGAGTTTTGAACACGTGGTTCGAAGACTTCGTAGATGAAGATACCGGCGAAGTGGTTTCTATCGAAAGAAACGAAATCATCCTCGACAGAGAAACCATTCTTGAAAAAGAACACCTCGATATTATTTTGGAATCCGGCGTCAAATCCATCTTGATTCATAAAGAAAATAACAACGAGTTCTCCATCATCCAAAATACATTACAAAAAGATCCAACCAACTCCGAAAAAGAAGCGGTGGAATATATCTACCGTCAGTTGAGAAACGCAGATGCACCGGATGAGGAAACAGCAAGGGGAATTATCGAAAAACTATTCTTCTCGGAGCAGAGATATTCTCTTGGAGAAGTAGGTCGTTACAGACTGAATAAAAAATTAAATCTAAATATCGCTGAAGGCACTCAGGTTCTTACAAAAGAAGATATCATCTCTATCGTAAAACACCTTATAGAACTGGTAAATTCCAAAGCGGAGGTAGATGATATCGATCACTTGTCCAACAGAAGAATCAAGACCGTGGGAGAGCAATTGTCGGGACAATTTGGCGTAGGTCTTTCCAGAATCGCAAGAACGATTAAAGAAAGAATGAACGTAAGAGACAACGAGATCTTCACACCGGTTGACTTGGTCAATGCGAAAACCTTGACCTCAGTCATCAACTCATTTTTTGGAACCAACCAACTTTCTCAGTTTATGGATCAGACCAATCCGTTGTCAGAAATCACGCACAAGCGCCGTCTTTCTGCCCTAGGACCTGGTGGATTGTCAAGAGAAAGAGCAGGCTTCGAGGTGCGCGACGTTCACCATACGCACTACGGCCGTATCTGTCCGATCGAAACGCCGGAGGGACCAAACATCGGTTTGATTTCGTCTTTAGGAATGTATGCGAAAATCAATACGCTTGGTTTCATCGAAACCCCTTACAGAAAAGTGCACGATGGCAAAGTAGATCTTAATACACAGCCGATCTATCTCAATGCAGAAGATGAGGAGTACAAAGTGATTGCTCAGGCCAACGTGGAGTTGGATGATAATGGCGTTTTCCAGACAGACAGGATCATTGCCCGTTTAGATGGTGATTATCCAGTGGTCGAGCCTCAGCAAGTAGATTTGATCGATGTCGCTCCAAACCAGATTTCAGGTATTTCGGCCTCATTGATTCCGTTCTTGGAGCACGATGATGCAAACAGAGCTTTGATGGGATCCAATATGATGCGTCAGGCCGTTCCATTATTGAATCCGCAAGCTCCGGTTGTGGGTACAGGTTTGGAAAAACAAGTAGCCCGAGACTCCAGAGTTTTGATCAATGCAGAAGGAACCGGCGTTGTAGAATATGTGGACGCTGAAAAGATTGTTATTAAATACGAGAGAAGCGCAGAGGACGATTTGGTTAACTTCGATTCTGCAACTAAAACATATAAACTGACCAAGTTCAGAAAAACCAACCAAAGTACCACCATTACCCTGAGACCAAACGTAAGAGTAGGCGAAACAGTGGAAAAAGGACAAGTGCTTTGCGACGGTTATGCTACTGAAAATGGCGAATTGGCCTTAGGTAGAAATCTTGTAGTAGCCTTCATGCCGTGGAAAGGATACAACTTCGAAGATGCAATCGTAATCAACGAAAAAGTTGTTCGTGAGGACTGGTTTACCTCAATTCACGTCGATGAATATTCGCTGGAAGTGCGTGATACCAAATTGGGTATGGAAGAATTGACCGCAGATATCCCGAACGTTTCTGAGGAAGCCACCAAAGATCTTGATGAAAATGGTATGATCCGAATCGGAGCCGAGGTGAAGCCCGGGGACATCCTAATCGGGAAAATCACGCCAAAAGGTGAGTCCGATCCCACGCCAGAAGAAAAACTTCTAAGAGCAATCTTCGGAGACAAAGCCGGTGATGTGAAAGATGCTTCTCTGAAAGCAGATTCTTCACTCAGAGGCGTCGTCATCAACAAAAAATTGTTCACCAGAAATATCAAGGACAAAAAGAAAAGAAGCGAGGAAAAAATCAAATTGGAAGAGATCGAAAATACTTACAAAGCTAAGTTTGATGATCTAAGAAATACTTTGATCGACAAGTTGAATACTTTGGTCTCCGGCAAAACATCGCAAGGTGTGAAAAATGATCTCGACGAAGAAGTCATCAGCAAAGGAACCAAATTTAGTTTGAAATTGCTGCAAAATGTAGAAGATTACAACAACATCAGTGGTGCAGATTGGACGGTCGATTTTGATAAAAATGAATTGATCAAACAGTTGATTCACAATTACAAAATCAAATACAACGATCTTGCCGGCGTCAAAAACCGTGAGAAATTTGCATTGTCTATCGGAGATGAGTTGCCTGCAGGCATCATCAAGTTGGCCAAAGTTTATATCGCGAAGAAACGTAAGCTGAATGTTGGAGATAAAATGGCAGGTCGCCACGGGAACAAAGGTATCGTTTCCAGAATCGTGCGCGAAGAAGATATGCCGTTCCTGGAAGATGGAACGCCGGTAGATATTGTTTTGAATCCACTGGGAGTACCTTCCCGTATGAATATTGGTCAGATCTACGAAACTGTTCTTGGATGGGCCGGTACAAAACTGGGGATGAAGTTTGCGACCCCGATTTTTGATGGCGCAACACTGGATCAAATTACCGAATATACCGAGCAAGCTGGTCTTCCGAAATATGGTAGCACTTACCTATATGACGGTGGAACCGGCGAGAGATTCTCTCAGCCAGCAACCGTAGGCGTCATTTATATGTTGAAACTGGGACACATGGTTGATGACAAAATGCACGCGCGTTCCATCGGACCATACTCATTGATTACGCAACAGCCGCTTGGCGGAAAAGCGCAATTTGGAGGTCAGAGATTTGGAGAGATGGAGGTTTGGGCTCTGGAAGCTTTTGGAGCGGCCAACATCCTGAGAGAAATCTTGACTGTGAAGTCAGATGACGTGATTGGTAGAGCAAAAACGTACGAAGCCATTGCGAAAGGAGAAGCAATGCCAGAGCCTGGTATTCCGGAATCTTTTAATGTCCTGCTTCACGAGTTGCAAGGTCTTGGACTGGATGTAAGACTTGAAGAATAATTTTAAATTTTAAATTATAAATTTTTGAATGCCAATCATTCAGCAAATTAATATAAAATCTAAAATACGGCGTATTCACGAACTCAAATAATTAAATATTAAGTCGTGAGTAAATCTAAAATTTAAAATCTAACAAATGTCAAATAAAAATAAAACAAGTCGATTTAATAAAATCACCATTGGTTTAGCTTCGCCAGAATCCATTCTTCAGGAATCGAGAGGCGAAGTCCTAAAACCTGAAACGATTAATTATCGTACCCACAAGCCGGAAAGAGACGGCCTATTCTGTGAGAAGATTTTTGGTCCTGTAAAGGATTATGAGTGTGCTTGTGGAAAATACAAACGCATCCGCTACAAAGGCATCGTTTGTGACCGTTGCGGCGTAGAAGTGACCGAGAAAAAAGTACGTCGGGAAAGGATCGGTCATATCGGTTTGGTGGTTCCTGTCGCTCATATCTGGTATTTCCGTTCTTTGCCAAACAAAATCGGTTATTTATTGGGTATTCCTTCCAAGAAATTGGATATGATTATCTATTACGAAAGATACGTCGTGATCCAGCAAGGTATTGCCAAGAAAGCAGACGGTTCCGACTTCGAGGATAAGGAATTCCTGACGGAAGAAGAATATCTGGACGTTTTGGAGACGCTTCCTGCAGATAATCAATATCTTGATGATTCGGATCCCAACAAATTCATTGCGAAAATGGGAGCAGAAGCGGTGGAAGAATTGTTAAAAAGAATCGATCTCGATTCTCTATCATTCGATCTAAGACACAAAGCGCACAACGAATCTTCTAAACAAAGAAGAACCGAGGCTCTTAAAAGATTAAATGTGGTAGAAGCATTGAGAGGTGCCAATACCCGAATGATCAACAAGCCGGAGTGGATGATTATGCGTGTGCTTCCCGTGATCCCGCCGGAATTGAGGCCATTGGTTCCGTTGGACGGAGGACGTTTTGCAACTTCTGATTTGAATGACCTTTACAGAAGAGTTATCATCAGAAACAACCGTTTGAAAAGACTTTTGGAAATCAAAGCGCCGGAAGTGATCTTGAGAAATGAGAAGCGTATGCTTCAGGAATCAGTAGATTCGCTATTCGATAATACAAGAAAATCTTCTGCGGTAAAATCGGAATCAAACAGACCATTGAAATCCCTTTCCGATTCTTTGAAAGGTAAACAAGGTCGTTTCCGTCAGAATTTATTGGGGAAAAGGGTAGATTACTCCGCCCGTTCGGTAATTGTAGTAGGACCTAGTCTTCAACTTCACGAGTGCGGTATCCCAAAAGATATGGCGGCAGAACTTTACAAACCATTCATTATCAGAAAATTGATCGAGAGAGGAATTGTAAAAACTGTAAAATCTGCCAAAAGAATCATCGACAGAAAAGAACCTGTGGTTTACGATATTCTCGAAAATGTAATGAAGGGTCACCCTGTACTTTTGAACAGAGCACCGACTTTGCACAGACTGGGCATCCAAGCGTTCCAGCCTAAGATGATCGAGGGGAAAGCCATCCAGCTTCACCCGTTGGTAACGACGGCTTTCAACGCCGATTTCGATGGAGATCAGATGGCGGTGCACTTACCGCTTGGTCCGGAAGCTATTTTGGAAGCGCAACTATTGATGTTGGGTTCTCAGAATATCCTCAACCCGGCGAATGGCTCTCCGATTACGGTACCATCTCAGGACATGGTTTTGGGTCTCTATTTTATGACCAAAGAAGCGCATTCGACTGACGAGGTTAAAGTTAAAGGTGAAGGTCTGGCTTTCTATTCTCCCGAAGAAGTCGAGATTGCTTATGCCGAGGGACAAGTGTCTCTTAATGCAAAAGTAAGATGCCGCCTTCCTATCAAAGAAAATGGAGAGATCAAGACGAAATTGTTTGCAACAACCGTCGGTCGGATTTTATTCAATCAAATCGTGCCGAAAGCCTCGGGATATATCGACGAATTATTGACTAAAAAATCTCTTAGAAACGTCATCGGTCAGGTTTTGGCAGATACAGATTTCCCAACGACAGTGAAATTCTTGGACGATATGAAAAATCTCGGATATGCCAACGCATTCAAAGGAGGTCTTTCATTTAGTCTTGGAGATATCGTGATCCCGGTTGAGAAAAAGAAAATGATCGCTACTTCTATCGAAACTGTAGATGAGATCAAGGCCAACTATAACATGGGTCTTATCACCGATACAGAGCGTTACAATCAGGTCATCGACGTTTGGACCAATACCAACGCCAGCCTTACCGAGATGATTATGAGCAGAATGAAAGTAGATCAAGGTGGATTCAACTCCGTATATATGATGCTTGATTCTGGTGCCAGGGGTTCTAAAGAACAGATTCGTCAGCTTTCCGGAATGAGGGGCTTGATGGCAAAACCACAAAAAGCCGGTTCCGTGGGCGCAGAGATTATTGAAAACCCGATTCTTGCGAACTTCAAAGAAGGTTTGTCGATTTTGGAATACTTTATCTCTACCCACGGTGCTCGTAAAGGTCTTGCAGATACCGCTCTTAAAACGGCCGATGCCGGCTACTTGACCAGAAGATTGGTGGATGTGGCGCAAGATGTCATTATTACAGAACAAGATTGTGGAACACTGAGAGGTACAGAAATCACGGCACTTAAGAAAAATGATGATATCGTAGAAAAAATCGCTGAGAGAATTCTTGGTAGAGTGTCTCTTCACAATATCTATCACCCAGAAACGGACGAGATCTTGGCAGTAGCAGACGAATTAATCGTAGAAGCGGTTGCTAAATCGATCGACGAAGCGGGAATCGAAGCCGTTGAGGTTCGTTCTCCATTAACTTGTGAGGCCAAGAAAGGGATCTGTGCCAAATGCTATGGCCGTAACCTTGCAACTGGTAAAGGCATCCATATGGGAGAAGCTGTGGGCGTAATTGCTGCGCAATCCATTGGAGAGCCCGGAACTCAGTTGACATTGAGAACCTTCCACCAAGGCGGTGTCTCGACTAACATTTCTGAGAATCCAAGCATCGTTGCAAAACGCGATGGTATCGTAGAAATGGATGAGGTCAGAACCATTAAATCCGAAGGAGAAGACGGACAGTCAGCAGACATCGTGGTTTCCCGCTCAACCGAATTCCGTTTGGTTGCAGACAACGAAGCCAGAACACCGATTATGATCGCCAACGTTCCTTACGGATCCGAGTTGTTTGTAAAATCCGGCGACAAAGTGAAAAAAGGAGATATGATTGCGAAATGGGATGCGTACAACGCCGTTATCATTGCAGAGAACTCTGGTAAGGTGGAATACGAAGATATCATCCAAGGGGTTTCTTTCCAATTGGAAATCGATGAGCAGACTGGTTTCGAAGAGAAAGTCATCTCTGAATCTAGAAATAAAAAAGCTGTTCCTACCCTCAAAGTGGTGGATTCCAAAGGCGTAGAGCAAAAAGGTTACAACTTACCTGTTGGCGCCCACATTATGGTAAACGATGGTGAAAAAATCAAGGCGGGTAAAGTCTTAATCAAAATCCCAAGAAAATCTGCGAAAGCAGGGGATATCACCGGAGGTCTTCCGAGGGTTACCGAACTATTCGAAGCGAGAAATCCTTCCAACCCAGCGGTTGTCACAGAGATTGATGGTGTAGTTTCCTACGGTAAAATCAAAAGAGGTAACCGCGAGCTAATCGTAGAAGCAAAAACTGGAGAGATCAAGAAATACTTGGTTAAATTATCCAATCAGATTTTGGTTCAGGAAAATGACTTCGTCTATGCCGGAGGCGCACTTTCTGACGGTTCCGTGACACCAGATGACATCTTGAAAATCAAAGGTCCAACGGCAGTTCAGGAATATTTGGTTAATGAAATTCAGGAAGTTTACCGTCTTCAAGGGGTGAAGATCGATGACAAACACTTCGAGATCATTGTCCGTCAGATGATGACCAAAGTATCGATTGTGGATGGTGGCGATACCCAATTCTTAGAAGGCGCTTTGGAACACAAATATGATTTCTTGCAAGAGAACAACAGAGTATTTGGTCTCAAAGTCGTGATGGAAGCAGGCGACTCCAAAGTTTTCAAACCAGGACAGATGATCACCGCCAGAGAACTTAGAGATGAAAACTCGAAACTGAAACGTGAAGATCAGGCTTTGGTAGAAGTGAGAGAGGCTCTTCCTGCAACGGCAACGTCTGTATTGCAGGGTATCACAAGAGCGGCACTTCAAACCAAATCCTTTATGTCTGCAGCCTCGTTCCAAGAAACGACTAAGGTTCTAAACGAAGCAGCGGTATCCGGAAAAGTAGATTACTTGACAGGTCTGAAAGAAAATGTAATCGTAGGGCACAGAATCCCTGCAGGTACAGGTCTCAAAGATTACCAGAACGTGATCGTAGGTTCCAGAAAAGAATTCGAAGACATTAATTAATAAAAATAATTATAGATTATGAATTTTAAATTTTAAATGATTTATATTCGTAATCTATAATTTAAAATCTATAATTTAAAATAATTAAAACAAAAATGGACAATAATCAAAACCAAGATCCAAACAACATCAACATCCAACTAAACGAGGTTATCGCAGCTGGAGTTTATGTAAACTTAGCTTTAGTAAACCATTCTCCATCAGAATTCGTATTGGATTTTATTCAGTTGATGCCGGGTGTGCAGCAGGCAAACGTGCGTTCGAGAGTCATTTTGGCGCCACTTCACGCTAAGAGAGTATTGGCTGCACTTCAGCAAAACATCGTAAACTATGAGCAGCAATTCGGAGAGATCAAAGAATTGGAGCCTTTCGTGGTGGGCAACAGCAACGTGCAAGCTTAAGATTTTTTCTTATAACATCAATCCCGATTCTTGGCACAGAATCGGGATTTTTTTATGAAGTCCCAACGGGACGCCTTACCAAAGGATAGGATGAAATCCTATTAATATTGCAAATTAAATCAAATGAAGTCCCAACGGGACGGCTTAGCAAAGGATAGGATGAAATGTTATTAATATTTGTCAATTTTGAAATTGAAAAAAAGCAACAGTAGGATTTATTAGATTAATATTTTATTAATGCAGCATTCTTCCTATTAAGAGATGCACCGTTTATCTTTGTCAAAATCTTATTCGTAATGAAAAAATTCCTAGCACTTTTCTTACTGACCTTATCGCTCCTCATCAATGCGCAAACAGCAATCCCAGATACAGCACAAGTCATTATCCCAAATCGTTTTAATAATGCAGAAGCGATGGCAAAACCTTACGTTATTATAATCTCTACAGATGGTTTCAGATACGATTATGCAAAGAAATACAACGCTGAGAATCTTTTGAAATATTCGACTTCTGGCGTTCAGGCAAAAGCAATGATTCCCAGTTATCCAAGCATCACGTTTCCGAATCATTGGAGTTTGATCACTGGATTATATCCTTCTCATCACGGTTTGATTGACAACAATTTTTATGATTATAAGCGAAAGGAAAAGTATGTGATGAGTCATAAATCAAGCGCAGAAGACGGATCTTGGTACGGCGGAATCCCGCTGTGGAGTTTAGCAGAAAAGCAAGGCATGATTACGGCTTCTTTGCAATGGGTGGGTTCCGCGAGCGATGCAGGTGGAATGAGACCCACTTATTATTATCATTACCACGAAAAATTCACGCCGATCGAAAAGGTAGATAAAGTCATCAGCTGGCTGAAGTTGCCGGAAAATCGGCGACCGCACTTCATCTCTTTATATTTTCCGGAAGTTGACGCCGCTGGTCACCATTTCGGTCCTGAAAGTAGGGAAACAGCCACTGCCGTTCATCTAATTGATGAAGCGATTGGAAGCTTGGTTCAGAAAGTAAAAGATTCGGGACTTAAAAATGTCAACTTCATCTTCGTTTCGGATCACGGAATGATTCAGGTAGATGCCGGTAATCCGCTTGAGATTCCCCGAATGCTGATGAACAAGGACCAGTTTGATTATTATAATTCGCAGACTTTACTCAGAGTTTTTGTCAAAAATCCAAAAGAAGTGAAGTCGGTTTTCAAGGAATTAAAATCAAACAAATCCCCGGATTATAATGTTTATCTGGATAAAAAACTTCCGAAATATCTGCATTTTTCTGCAAAAGATGATCGATACAACAGGATAGGGCAAATTCTGCTGATCCCAAATGCACCGAAAATTTTTCTTGAAAAAGGTCAAAAGACTTCGGTCGGAAAGCACGGCTACGATCCAAAATTAGTTCCCGAAATGAAAGCCACCTTCGCAGCTTGGGGTTCGGCATTCAAAAATAATCAGACGGTTGACGAATTCGAAAATGTGGATGTGTATCCGATGGTTGCTGAGATTTTGCATTTGAAAATCAATCAAAAAATCGACGGGAAAAGAAAAACTTTGAAATCAATTTTGGCGGAAGTTAATTAGCTTTTTGAATGGGAAATTAACGCAAAAAAAAGGAAGCACAAATCTGTACTTCCTTTTATTGATTTTACGAAGGTTTCGACCGCCTCTACACTGCGTTTCTAATCCTTCAAACTTTTCATATCGATTACGAAGCGGTATTTCACATCGCTCTTCAGCATTCTTTCGTACGCGTTGTTAATCTCTTGCATTTTGATAAGTTCGATGTCTGCCACGATGTTTTTTTCGCCACAGAAATCCAACATTTCCTGCGTTTCTTTGATGCCGCCGATGAGTGATCCCGCCACCGAACGTCTTTTGTAGATCAGTGGTTTGCTGCTCACCCAATTATTTTCAAATTCGCCAATGAAGCCCACCAAAACCAAAGTGCCGTTCACAGTCAAGGTGTTCATATAAGGATTGATGTCGTGCTCGTACGGAACGGTATCGATAATCAAGTCAAACGTGTTAAGCGCTGCTTTCATTTCTTCGGCATCCGTGGAAATAATCACTTTGTCTGCGCCCAATTTCTTAGCATCTTCGGTTTTTCCTGCGCTTCTGGAAAATAATGAAACGTGCGCTCCCAGCCCTTTTGCCAATTTGATGGCCATATGACCCAAGCCGCCTAAACCAACCACCGCAACTTTAGAATCTGCATTGACGTTCCAATGTTTGAGCGGCGACCAAGTCGTAATTCCTGCGCATAGCAATGGCGCAACGGATGCCAGATCCAAATTGTCTGGAACCTTCAATACAAAATGTTCATCAACTACCACAGATTCGGAGTAGCCGCCATAGGTTCTTTGGTTTTCGATGTATTTGTCTTTTCCGTTGTACGTTCCGGTGAAGCCATTTTCGCAGAATTGTTCCAAATCCTGAGCACAACTGCTACAAGTTCTGCACGAATCTACCATACAGCCCACTGCTGCCAGATCTCCAACTTTGAATTTGGAAACCTCGCTTCCGATGCTTGTAATTCGCCCAACAATCTCGTGGCCGGGAACAGCCGGATAGACGGTGCCTCCCCAGTCGTTCCTCGCCGTGTGAAGATCCGAATGGCAAACGCCACAATACAGGATTTCTATTTCCACATCTTTGGGCTGAATCTCTCTTCGTTCGATGGTCATTAATTCTAAATCATGGTCTGGAGCCTCGGTTCCAAACGCTTTTACTTTGTGTGTCTGCATTATTTTGAATATTTTTACTTGAATTTTTTTATTTTAATTGTCTATTATCTGGTTGATGAAGAAGCTGATTTACAGATTTTATCCTACATTTATTAATATCTATTCTGTTTGGATGTTGTATTTGCTTTTTTTTGCGACCTTCCGGGATTCTCCTGATCAGACATTTAACATCAAAACGATTCCTTTCGAAACCATTGATGAGTATTTTTTTAATGTAATCCATTATGATAAACTGGAATTTTTCAAAAACATATTGGGCAATATTATACTTTTTGTGCCTTACGGTTTTTTAGGAATTTTATATCCTAAGCTCAATAAGATCGAGTGGCTTTTTCCGACATTTTTTGTGGTGATAAACATCATCGAGTTTTCCCAGTTCTATTTTAAAAAAGGTTTTGCCGATATTGATGATATTATCCTAAATACTTTCGGCGTTATCTTGGGATATGTAATTTACAAGAGCTTTTTCTACATCAAGGGCAGATGACTTTCATCTCGGTTCTTCGGTTCAGTTGATGTTGCGCTTCGGTGCAGTTCACGTCGTTGCTGCACTTGTTGAGAAGCCGCGTTTCGCCGTAGCCAACGGGTTTAAGCCTTGCTTTACTAATTCCTTTCGCCGTCAAATATTCCACAGCGGCACTTGCGCGGTTCTGAGAAAGTGTTTGGTTGTAGTCGTCCGAGGCTCGGGAGTCGGTGTGCGATGCCAATTCCACCTTTACTTGCGGGTTGTCTTTCATAAACTGTACCAATTTGTTAAGTTCTGGCTTGGCATCTTCCCTGATGTCATATTTATCCAGATCGTAATGGATATTTTTAAGATTAATCGGTTTGCCACAGGTTGTTTCTTCCATGCAGACTTCCAGATTGATAAATAGGGTATTGCTTCTGTCCAGATTTTTGGACGTTATCATTTCGGTTTGGGAAAAATAATTTCCTTTTTTTCCGTAGATATTATAAGATGTGTTTTTATCCGCTTTGAAATAGAATTTCCCTTCGTTATTGGTTTTTATTTCGTGGACTATTTCGGTTTCGTTGTTTTTAATAACGACTGTCACGTCTCTCAGTACGTTTTTGGAGTTGCAGATATTCACTTGGCCTTGTACGAAGAATGTTTCAGCATCGGTAGAAATTTCCTTTTTGAGTGTGATGTTTTTGACAAATTCATTCTTGTTGGCGTTGACAGAAATGAGGTCAATATTATACAGGCTTCCTTTGATGACATAGTCTTCCGGCTTTATTTTTTTGAAGAAAGCGACGCCTTGCGCGTTGGTTTTAGCAGAGTATTTCCGTTGCCCATTTTTGTAAAGTTCCACAAAAGTGCCAGGCAGTACTAATCCCGTTTCTCGGTCTCTCGCCAGCACAGATAATCCATAATTAGGACCCGAAGCGGAGCCGGAGAATCTAAAAGTTATTCCGGCAAAGACCCCAAAAGAATGGATCTCGTGATCCAAAGCGGTGGTTCTCACCTCGGAAGCAGCGGGCGAAATGTTATTTTGAGTTTCAGTGGTTGTAAAAGGAATGTATCCGGCCGACTTTCCGCTGATAACCATATCTTTACTATTGAAATGCTGGAGATAATAAGCGCCGACGTTTAAACCAATATTTTCTGAGAAAAACCAATTGAACTCCAGCTCGCCCTTCCCGGAAAAGACAGATTTCTCGTCGTAGCCGTTGTGATAATTCAGATTGTAAATGGATGCGCCGCTATTTGAAATTAAAGATGTTTCACCGCCTTTTATATTCGAGATTCCGCCTCTGATCTTGAAAGCCAATCCCATATTATCGTTGATCACCCACCGGAAATTTGGTCCAATGCCCAAGAAATATCGTTGAATTTTATTTTCAATCACCCTTGGATCGGCTAATTTTGAAATTCCTAAATACAAATTCTCCGTTGGATAAGAATTTTTTGGTGTATTTTGAAGATAATCCGCATCGATTCCCAAGCCGAGCCAATTGAAATAATAATCTGCAGAAACGCCGAGATTCAGATTGGGTTTATAATCAATATATTTCGTCTGATTGTCATAGGATGGAAAATCCGCTCCGCCTTTTAAGGAAATATTAATCTGATTCTGGTCATAAAGCGAGTTTCGGAATTGTGAATTAAAATATTGAACCGTCAGTAAGAGGAAAAGAAGTACAGATATTCTCATAAATCTAATTTTTTCTTGATCGACACAAATTTACGGAATTATTGCATAAAAAAAGCCGACTGAAGCCGGCATTGTATTTTGAAAACAGATTATTATTGTTTGATAATCTGGGTTATTTTCTGTGTATTGTCGTCCATTGTGTAGCGCATCAGATATTTTCCCGGACGCAATTTATCAAGCCTCAATTCTGTATTGTTGCTGTTGATATTATATTCCGCTACTTGAGCGCCCAAAATGGAAAAAAATGTCACTGTTTTTATTTTAACAGCAGCATCTTTGGATTTAAGGATCAAAACATCCCGAGTAGGGTTCGGATACGCCACCAAAATACCATCGTCGGTTTTTTGACTGGAAATGGTTCGGGCTGTTGTTTGAGCCTTCATTTCTCCAGAAAATCCCACTGATAACGCGGTAAAGATGATAAAGAATAAAAGTTTTTTCATTCGCTTTTGTCTAAACTGAAACAATTGCAACAAATATATTTTAAATAAATTGAATATGCAATAGTCTAACAATAAAAGTATAATTAAATTTGCATCAATATTTTTTCTAAAGATGATTTCAAGAAACAGAAGACTCCGAACCAATGAGTCCATCCGCCAGTTGGTGCGCGAAACAGTCCTTACGACAAACGATTTGGTGTTGCCGATGTTTGTCACAGAAGGTGAGAACAAGAAAGAAGCCATTTCTGCAATGCCCGGCGTCTTCCGCCAAAGTTTGGATCTCACGGTGAAAACGGTAAAGGAAAATTACGACTTGGGCATCAAGGCCATCAACCTTTATATGAAAGTTTCAGAGCATTTGAAAGATAACACCGGAAAGGAAGCGTGGAATCCCGATGGATTGATGCAAAACACCATCAAGGCCATCAAAGATGCTGTTCCAGGGGTCATCGTAATGCCAGATGTTGCGTTGGATCCTTATTCCATCTACGGTCACGACGGCATCATCAAAAATGGAAAAATCGATAATGATCGCACGGTGGAAGCGCTTGTGAAAATGGGAATTTCCCACGCCGAAGCAGGTGCAGACATTCTGGCGCCAAGCGATATGATGGATGGCCGTGTTCTCGCGATGCGACAAGGTTTGGAGGAAAATGGCTTCACCGATGTTGGGATTTTGTCCTACGCTGCCAAATATGCAAGTGCTTTTTATGGCCCGTTCCGGACAGCTTTGGATAGCGCTCCCGTTGACGAGAAAAATATACCCGCAGACAAAAAAACCTATCAGATGGATTTTCATAACGCCCGCGAGGCGATTGATGAAGCGTTAAAAGATGTTGAGGAAGGTGCCGACATCATTATGATAAAACCCGGAATGCCTTATCTGGACATTGTTTCCAAGATTCGTGAGCTTATTACACAGCCGATTGCCGTTTATCAGGTAAGCGGCGAATATGCTATGCTGAAAGCGGCTTCGCAAAACGGCTGGTTGGACAATGACAAAGTTCTCTTAGAAAGTCTGACCTCCATCAAAAGAGCTGGTGCCGATATGATCTTCACCTATGCCGCCGAAGAGGTGGCGAGACTGCTTAACCGATAGATTTTTTCCAAGACAATTCCCGTCGATCGGTAAAAATTAAAAAAATCGCTTAGAATAGAACTGAAATAGTTTTTTATAAGCGAAATTTTTGAGATATGCGGACTATTATCGCTTAATCAACTTAACAGTTTTGCTCTGTTTTTTGTCGGTGGTTACTTTGGCTAAATAGATTCCAGCGGGATATTGGCTTAAGTCAATAGTAGAATTTTGACCATTTATTTTTTGAGATAAAATTTGTTTTCCTGCTGGGTCAAATACATCTACGGCCGCATTGCCATCTGTTTGTATCACAAAAATGCCGGTGGAAGGATTGGGATAGGCTTTTAAAGTTTTTACAAAACTGTCCGAGGATGTACTTAAAATAATTCCCTCTATTTTTCTTATTTTATGATTGGATGTGTCTGCCACGTATATATTCCCCAAAGCATCAATAGTGACATCATAAGGATTACTAAATTGTGCGAGGGCATCACTACCATCTGCATAGCCAGCAGTGCTTCCTGCGACAGTAGTCACAACACCTGTAACTGTGATTTTTCGTATTCTATTATTACCATAATCGGCTACATACACATTCCCAGAAGCGTCCACTGCCACGCCGTATGGGCTTTTAAATTGAGCCGCCGTACCCGTTCCGTCGGCATAGCCTTGTGTGCTTCCTGCCACAGTCGTCACTACACCCGCGGAGGTTATTTTTCGTATTTTATGATTAAAAGTATCTGCCACGTACACATTTCCAGAGGTATCTACCGCAACGCCTGCTGGATAATTAAACTTTGTTGCTGTGCCTGTACCATCTGTGTAACCTGCTGTGCTTCCTGCCAAAGTGGTCACCACACCAGAAGAAGTGACTTTTCTTATTTTATGATTGGCATAATCTGCCACATACAAATTCCCCGACGCATCGACCGCTACACCAATAGGATTATAAAACTGAGCTAAGGTTCCCGTTCCGTCTGCATAGCCTTGAGTACTTCCTGCCAAAGTAGTTACCTCGCCTTGAGGCGTTATTTTTCGTATTTTATGATTGTAGGTATCTGCTACGTAAACAGTCCCAGAGGCATCTACTGCTATTCCGGTTGGATTGTTAAAGTGTGCGGCGGCACCCGTTCCATCTGTATTACCTAATGTGCTTCCTGCCAAAGTAGTTACGACACCCGCCGGCGTTATTTTTCTTATTCTGTTATTCAAATAATCGGCGACATAGACATTTCCAGAGGCATCAGCTGCTACTCCAGTTGGGAAATTAAACTGTGCTGCTGTACCGGTACCATCTGCATAGCCTTGTGTGCTTCCTGCCAATGTGCTGACGGTTACTTGTGCAAAAGAAAAACTGCTTATTAAAAGCATTGCAGATATGAGGATTTGCTTTTTTAAAAATGTCGTTGTTTTCATAATGATTTCAGTTAAAGGGTTTATAAAAAATTGGATTGTGAAATAAATTTATTGCCTAATCAACTTAACAGTTTTGCTCTGTTTATTGTCGGTGGTTACTTTGGCTAAATAGATTCCAGCGGGATATTGGCTTAAGTCAATAGTAGAATTTTGACCATTTACTTTTTGAGAGAAAATTTGTTTTCCTGTGGAGTCAAATACTTCTACGGCCGCATTGCCATCTGTTTGTATCACAAAAATGCCCTTGGAAGGATTGGGATAGGCTTTGAGATTTTTTAAAGAATTATAGGATGCTGTGCTCAAAAAAGCACCTGTTATTTTTCGTATTTTGTGATTACCATTATCTGTTACATAGACATTCCCAGAAGCATCAGTCGCTACTCCGTAGGGATCATTAAACTGTGCTGCTGTACCGATTCCGTCAATAGCATAGCCTTTTGTACTTCCAGCCAAAGTGGTTACCACACCTAGAGGCGATATTTTTCGTATTCTATGATTATTAAAGTCTGCTACATACACATTCCCAGAAACATCAACCGCTACTCCGGTGGGATAACTAAACTGTGCTGCCGTACCTGTTCCGTCAGCATCACCTTGTGTGCTTCCTGCCAAAGTGGTTACCACACCTGCCGGCGTTATTTTTCGTATTTTATGATTAGAATAATCTGCCACATACACATTCCCAGAGGTATCAACCGCTACTCCGGTGGGAAAGTTAAACATTGCTGCCGTACCCGTTCCGTCAGCATAGCCTTGGCCACCACCTGCCAAAGTGGTCACCACACCTGCCGGCGTTATTTTTCGTATTCTACAATTATTAAAGTCTCCTACATACACATTCCCAGAAACATCAACCGCTACTCCAGAGGTATGACTAAAGTGTGCTGCTGTACCTGTTCCGTCAGCATAGCCAAAAAATGTACTCCCTGCCAAAGTGGTTACCACACCTGCTGGCGTTATTTTTCGTATAATATTAATCTCACTATCTGTTACATAGACATTCCCAGAGGCATCTACCGCTACTCCAAGTGGACTATCAAACTTTGCTGCTGTACCCGTTCCGTCTGCATAACCTTTGGTGCTTCCCGCAAAAGTGGTTACGACACCAGCTGGCGTTATTTTTCGTATTTTCCAATTAGCAGCATCTGCTACATAAACATTCCCTGAGGCATCAGTCGCTACTCCATAAGGATAATTAAACTGTGCTGCTGTACCGGTACCATCTGCATAGCCTTGTGTGCTTCCTGCCAATGTGCTTACCGTTACTTGCGCAAAAGAAAAACTGCTTGCTACAAGCAGGGCAAACCACAAGGCTTGCTTTTTTAAAGAGGTCATTGTTTTCATAATAAAATTAAAATTTAAGGGTTAGTAAAAATAGGATTGTGAAAGTTAATTTATTTCATCTAAAATTTATTTATTTTTTAACTAATTTAACCGTTTTACTCTGTTTTTTGTCGGTGGTTACTTTGGCTAAATAGATTCCGGCGGGATATTGGCTTAAGTCAATAGTAGAATTTTGACCATTTACTTTTTGAGAGAAAATTTGTTTTCCTGTGGGGTCAAATACTTCTACGGCCGCATTGCCATCTGTTTGTATCACAAAAATGCCATTGGAAGGATTGGGATAAGCTTTTAGATCTTTTAAAGTATTATGGGATGCTGTGCTCAAAAAAGCACCTGTTATTTTTCGGATTTTGTGATTAGAATAATCGGTGATATACATTATCCCTGATGGGTCCACCGCTACTTCTGCTGGAATGTTAAACTGTGCTGCCGTGCCGATCCCGTCGGCATAGCCTTGCGTACTTCCAGCCAAGGTAGTAACAAGACCAGTTGAACTGATTTTTCGGATTTTATTGTTATTAGTGTCTGCCACATAAACATTTCCGGAGGTATCTAGCGCTACTCCAGCTGGGGCGTTAAACTGTGCTGCCGTACCCGCGCCATCTGTGTAACCTGCTATGCTTCCTGCCAATGTAGTCACCACGCCCGCTGGCGTGACTTTTCTTATCTTATGATTAGCATAATCTGCCACATACAAATTGCCCGAGGCATCGACCTCTATACCAGTAGGATTATAGAACTGTGCTAAGGTACCCGTTCCGTCTATATAGCCTTGGGTACTTCCCGCCACAGTCGTCACTACACCTGCGGAGGATATTTTTCGTATTTTATTATTGAAAGTATCTGCGACAAAAACATTCCCTGAAGTGTCAACTGCAACGCCGGTGGGATAACTAAACTGTGCTGCGGTCCCTATTCCGTCTGCATAACCCTGTGCGCTTCCAGCCAAAGTAGTTACGACACCCGTCGGCGTGATTTTTCGTATTCTATTATTACCATAATCTGCGACATACACATTCCCACCGGCATCAACCGCTATTCCATAAGGATAATAAAACTTTGCTGCTGTACCTATCCCATCTGCGTAGCCTCCTGTACTTCCTGCCAGAGTGGTCACCACACCTGCGGCGGTTATTTTTCGTATTTTGCTATTATAATAATCGGCGACATACACATTCCCTGAGGCATCAGTCGCTACTCCAAAAGGATAATAGAACTGTGCTGCTGTACCCGTACCATCTAAATATCCTGGCGTGCTTCCAGCGAATGTGCTGACGGTTACTTGCGCAAAAGAAAAACTGCTTGCTACCAGCAAGGCAAACCACAAGGCTTGCTTTTTTAAAAATGTACTTGTTTTCATAAATATGTTAATTTTAAGAGAGTTAAAAATATAGTTGGGGTAAAAAAAATCTATTTTTCATTTTCATTCAACAAAAAATGTAAAATATTTTTGTGCAATTAAATGAACCTCAAAATTATCCTATTTTTTCCGGAATTGGAGTTATTTTGAGATATTTTTTTTGTATATCTTATTATCCGTCAATTGTTTAGTGTAGTAACTTTATTTTTAGGACAAATCTTCATTTTCTAAGCCTGAGGGAAGATTCTTTTTGTTTTTGATGCCCAAATTTTTCAGTTTCTGGGTTTGAGCAATCAGATTGTCGTTGCCGGAACTTAGCTGCTTGTAAGCATCCGTATAAGAGTTTTTTGCCTGATCGATATTCTTCCCAATGCGTTCCAGATTTTCTACAAATCCAACAAATTTGTCATATAATTTCGCACCCCTATCCGCAATATCCATCGCATTCCGGTTTTGATGTTCGCGTTTCCACAAGTCCTCAATCAACTTCAAAGAAGTGATCAGATTAGTGGGACTTAGCAACAAAATTCTTTTGTCGTAGGCAAAATTCCAAAGGTTAGGATCCGTTTGCAAAGCCGCCATATACGCCGCTTCACTGGGGACAAACATCATCACAAAATCCAGAGATTTATCAAAATCGTCATACGCTTTCTGGCTCAACTGCATGATATGGTTTTTCACAGACTGCAGATGTTGACGCTGTTTGCTGGCGAAAACCTCGGGATCTGACTCATCGGTCATTTCTACAAAAGCCGTCAGAGAAACTTTGCTGTCGATGATGACGTTGCGGTTATCGGGATATTTCACAACCGCATCCGGACGCATTTTTTTACCAGAAAACTCAGAGAAGATGGCTTTGTTGTTCTCATCACGGAGTTCGTGCTCCATAAAATATTCCTGATTTTTCCGGAGACCAGATTTTTCCAGAATGCTTTCCAAAATCATTTCGCCCCAGTTTCCCTGCGTTTTACTTTCGCCTTTCAAAGCTCGGGTCAGCTTTTTTGCATCTTCGGAAATTTGTTGGTTCAGGTCTTTCAGCTCGCGGACTTTTTCGCCGAGTGAGAACCGTTCTTTGGATTCTTTGTCGTAAGTTTCGTTGACGGTATTTTTCAGCTCATTGATTTTTTCCTGAAAAGGTTCCAAAATCAGTTTGAGCTGATTTTGATTGAGTTGCGTAAATTTTTGCGATTTTTCGTCCAAAATCTGATTGGCTGTTTTCTCAAATTGGAGGCGCGAGGTTTCCTGAAGTTTTACAAAATCTTCTTTTTGCTTTTCAAGATTTTCTTGCATGTTTTTATAATTCGCAAATAAAGTTGCATTGGCCGAAAGCAATTCTTCTTTGTTTTTTTGGATTGATGAAATTTCTTTCGCTAATTCAAGATTCAAAGTTTTAAGATCCTCAATTTTCTGCTGATCATTAAGTTCGTTTTCGTGCAGGCGAATCAAGTTTTGATGGGCTTCATCGAAGGTTTTTTTGCTTACGGAAGTGGCCTTCATTAGTATGAAAACTAAAAATCCACCAATCAAAATTCCGAGAAATAAGTATAATTCAGACATAACTTAGTTTATGGTTTATAATTCATTGCGAAAACCCTTTCAGAATCAAAGAATTTGAAAGGGTAGAGTATGATGGCTGTAACAGCTGATTTTAAGAATTGCTTATATTTCGCTTTCCAATTTAGCTTTAGATTCTAGCAATGCGCTTTTTTCTTTTTCCGAAAGTGGCGGGAACTGAAGATTCATTGCTTCCAAATGCTTATTAATAATCTGAATTGCAGCAACTCTGGAAAACCATTTTTGATCGGCCGGAATTACAAACCAAGGCGCATAGTCGGCAGATGTTTCATTGATGGCCCGCTCGTAAGCCATCATATAATCTTCCCAAAAGCCGCGTTCCACAACATCAGCCGGAGAGAACTTCCAATTTTTGTAATCCTCTTTTATTCTGTCGAAAAATCTATTTTTTTGCTCTTCTTTTGAGACATTCAGGAAGATTTTGATGATTTTCGTACCGTTATTAGACAAATGTTTTTCAAAATTTCGGATGCTTTCGTATCGGTTTTCCCAGAATTGTTCATCAAACTGCTTCACATCTTTCCAGGTCTTCTCGTTGAGGTTATATTCCGGATGTACTTTGCAAACCAGGACACTTTCGTAATGAGAACGGTTAAAAATTCCAATCTTTCCTTTCGCTGGCAAGGCCAAAGAATGTCTCCTAAGGAAATCGTGGGAATATTCTTCTGCACTCGGCGTTTTGAAACTCGTCACTTCACAACCCTGCGGATTCACGCCTCCGAAAACGTGTTCGATCAAACTGTCTTTGCCCGCAGCATCCATCGCTTGGATGATGATTAGCAAAGATTGGCTTCCGTCCGCATATAATTTTTCTTGCAGCAGGCTCAGTTTTTCTTTTTCGGTTATCAACATTTCAGATCCTACATCTTTGCTGATGCTGCCTTCGTATTTGGTGTCAGCTTTTTTGATTTGGAATTTTGATTTGTTATTAATTAAGAAATCGTCTGAGAAATTATATTCCATACTATTTGATTTGTTGTAAAAATAAAAAAACCGCTCCAAAAGAGGAACGGTTTATAAATTATTTTGATGAGTTACTTATTTAGTAACAGGTTCTGCAGTTTTAACAGCTTTTTTTGCAGCCGCTTTGCTGGTTGGCATCGCTTGCGCTTTTGCCGATGCCGCTGGCGTAACGGTCATTGTCGCATTCTGAGAAGCAGTTGCTGCAGGAACATCTTCTACAGTCCCTTTGATGTACAGCACAGATCTGTTGTTGGCGGGATCGTTAGAATATACTTCAATTAGTTTGTTGAAAACACCCTTGATGCCTGTGTTGTAGCCCACTTTGATTTGAGCCGTTTTTCCCGGTAAGATGGGATCTTTGCTCCACTCGGGCGTTGTACATCCGCAAGAAGGTTTGACCTCGCTGATAATCAGAGGTTTGTCACCTGTGTTTTTTACCGTGAAAAATCTATGACCGTCTGCGCCAGCTTTTACATTTCCATAATCAAAAGTTGTTTTGTCAAATGAGATGGTTTGAGAAGATGCAAAAGCGATGGCACCTGTCATCAAAAATCCTGCAAGAATTTTTTTCATATTTTTTTTGTTTTAATTAAATTTTGAAGAACAAAGTTATAAATAAATTGAATACGTGATGTGAATTTTTTTTCATTATCTTATTTTTGCAAATTAAAAGTCGAAAATAACATAAAAAAATGCAGATCGCAGACAAATATAGGCCACAAGCAACCGAAAAGAAATGGTATGACTTCTGGTTGAAGAACAAATTTTTTCATTCGGAGCCAGACGACAGACCGCCGTACACCATTGTGATTCCGCCGCCAAATGTAACCGGAATTCTGCACATGGGACATATGCTCAACAACACGATTCAGGATGTTTTGGTAAGAAGAGCCAGAATGCAGGGCTTCAATGCGTGCTGGGTTCCCGGAACGGATCACGCTTCCATTGCAACGGAAGCCAAAGTAGTCGCCAAACTTAGGGCAGAAGGCATCAGCAAAAAAGACATTACAAGAGAAGAATTCCTAAAGCACGCCTGGGAGTGGAAAGAAAAATATGGCGGAACCATCCTAGATCAACTGAAAAAATTAGGCTGCTCCTGCGATTGGGACAGAACTAGATTTACGATGGAGGAGAATCTCTCGAAATCCGTCATCAAGGTTTTTGTTGATCTTTACAACAAAGGATTGATCTATCGCGATCACAAAGTGGTGAACTGGGATCCGGAAGCGCAAACCAATATTTCGGACGAAGAAGTGGTCTTCAAAGAGCAAAACGGAAAATTATTTTATCTGAAATATATAATTGAAGGAACGGAGGAATTTATCACCGTGGCAACCACACGGCCAGAAACCATCTTCGGAGATGTCGCAGTGTGCGTCAATCCCAACGACGAGCGATATCATCATCTGAAAGGTAAAAATGTCATCGTTCCGATTGTCAACAGAGTCGTGCCCATTATCGAGGACGATTATGTGGATATAGAATTTGGTACTGGCGCCTTGAAAATCACACCTGCCCACGACATCAATGACTACGAAATCGGGCAAAAGCACAATCTGCCCATCATCGATTCTATGGACAACCATGCCATTCTCAACGAGCACGGAATGCATTATCAGGGCAAAGACAGGTTCGCCGTAAGGAAAGAAATTGCGAAAGAACTGCAGGAAAGAGAACTGCTGCTAAAGGCAGAAGATTATGTGAACAAAGTGGGAACTTCTGAAAGAACTGGTGCCGTGATCGAACCAAAAATATCCGTCCAATGGTTTCTCAAAATGTCAGAATTGGCAAAATCCGCTCTGGATGTTGTGTTGGATGATACCATTAAATTCCATCCGGAGAAATTCAAAAATACCTATCGCCACTGGATGGAGAACGTTCACGATTGGAATATCTCGCGCCAGCTCTGGTGGGGACAGCAGATTCCGGCTTTCTATTATGGAACGGGCGAAAATGAATTTGTTGTAGCTGAAAATATCGAAGATGCGGTAAAATTAGCACGAGAAAAAACTTCCAATTCCCAACTGCAGGCTTCTGACCTAAAACAGGATGAAGACGTGCTGGATACTTGGTTTTCATCCTGGCTGTGGCCCATCTCGGTTTTCGAAGGCATCCTCGAGCCCGAAAATAAAGACATCAATTATTATTATCCGACCTCGGATCTTGTAACCGGACCGGATATCATCTTTTTCTGGGTGGCCCGAATGATTATGGCAGGATTGGAATATCGAAAAGAAGTGCCTTTCAAAAATGTCTATTTTACAGGAATCGTGCGCGATAAGCAAAGACGGAAAATGTCCAAACAACTGGGAAACTCGCCAGATCCGATCGATCTGATTGAAAAATATGGTGCCGACGGTGTTCGGGTAGGTAGTTTGATGAGTTCGGCTGCAGGAAATGATCTTTTGTTTGACGAAGATTTGATGCTGCAAGGACGCAATTTTGCCACAAAAATTTGGAATGCCTACAAACTAATCCAAGGTTGGAACCGCGATGAATCTATCAAAGCGCAGAAACACGATATCGAAACCATCGAATGGTTCGGCGAACAACTGAACAAAACCATTGCCGAAATAGAGGATCAGTTCTCGAAATTTAGGATTTCAGATGCTTTGCATTTGGTTTACAAACTCATCTGGGACGATTTCTGCGCTTGGTATTTGGAAGCGATAAAACCCAATTTTGGCGAAGCAATCAGCGAAGAGGTTTATCAAAAAACGATTGCTTATTTTGAGGAATTGATGAAGCTGTTGCATCCATTTATGCCTTTCCTCTCCGAGGAACTGTGGCAGTCGATTGCCGATAGAAAGATTGATGAAGCGCTGATCATCACGCAACAGAAAAAATCTGAAAGTTATAACGAACAAACCATCAAAGATTTCGATTTTGCTAAGGAAGTGATCTCCGGTGTTAGGAATTATCGTCAATCCAAAGGAATTTCTCCAAGAGAATCTGTAGAAGTTTTCACGAATGCAGCGTCACTCAAAGATGCCGAAGTCATTCAGAAATTAGCCCATATTTCAAACATTCATTTTGGACAAAAAACCGATCAACCAAGCTTCACATTCTTAGTTGGTTCCAACGAGTTCTCAATTCCGCTAAGCGAAAACCTTGACCTTGCCGAAGAAAAAATCAAAACCGAAGAAGAAATTAAATATCTGAAAGGCTTTTTGATCTCGGTGGATAAAAAACTCTCGAACGAAAAATTTGTGGCCAATGCCAAACCGGAAGTCGTAGCCATCGAGCGCAAGAAACAAAAAGACGCTCAGGATAAAATTCTATTATTGGAAGAAAAACTGAAAAGTTTATAATGACTCACATCGAAAACATCAAGAAACTGTTCGCGAAAAATTTTGTAGATCATCCGCTTTTGGAAACTTACGAAGCAGGAGAAATTCACATTTCTTCCGGTTTCATCGTAGCCAGCGACCCATTGATCTCGCCAGATCAGCCGCCGTTTTCTCGGGAGTTTCCCAAAGGCAATTTCCCTGTTCTAATGCACAAAGAAAGAGAATCCAATTGCATCGCGTACGCAGAAATCGTTTTTGACAAGAATCAAATAGCAGAAAAGTGGGAATTGGCTCTGTGCGATGGTCAAAATTTGAGAGATTTGAAAGAAGGTGAGATTTTCGGTTATTTGGTAGAATCCGGGATGGGAAGTCTGATGGATCGGGATGCTCAGGAAGCTTTGAATCGATTGGAACAAGAGCTTTTTCATAAGAAAGGCGCCGATTTTACAGGAATCTACGAAGCTTTTTTTCACGAGCATTTTTTTGATGATAATGGGGCAATAGATCAGTTTGCAATCCTAAAACCTTACGAGGACGAGCCGGAAAATATAGTGGCTTTTGAGACCGGCTACGGCGATGGATTTTATGCCAGCTACATTGCTTATTCCAAAGATAATCAGCCGGTTAAGTTGATTTCTGAATTTATAGAAATCGGTTCAGATTAATGAGATTTTCTCATCAAAAGTGAGAGGAACAACGCTTTTTTGAAGACATAAAGCACCAATTAATATCCTGTGCATATTAATCCCCAAATTAGGGGAACAAAATTTTCTAATTTTACCGAAATTTAAACACGTTTTAATGCAAAGTATTGAGCTGATAACCGAAGACCAATATACTATATCCGCCCATCTCTTCGAGCCGCAATCATCCAATGGCAAGTTGATTTTGATCAATTCGGCAACCGGCGTCAAGCAGCAACTTTATTTTTCTTTGGCCAAGTTTTTCGCAGAACACGGATTCACCGTCATTACCTACGATTATCGGGGAATAGGACTTTCCAAACCGAAGAAAATGAGTGGTTTCCAGGCCTCAATGAGAATCTGGGGAACGCAGGATTATAAAGCCGCAACGCAGTTTGTCAAAACCAATTTTCCCGAGTATCAAAAGTTTGGTCTTGGCCATTCTCTCGGCGCATTGATATTGGGAATGAACGAAGACTCCGCAATGTTCGATGCGTTTGTTTTCATCGGAACGCAAAACGCTTATGCCAGTAATCTCAATTTCAAAACAAAAATCGAAGCCTATCTTGGTTTCGGAATCGTGCAGCCGATTTCAACCCTGATTTTGGGATATTTTCCCGCCCACTGGTTTGGACTTGGAGAAAGCCTGCCCTCGGGAAGCGCTTTTGACTGGCGAACCTTGATTCTCAACAAAAAATCGGTGAACAAATTATTGGAAAAAGTTTCGGATTTTTCTAAAACTCTGACTCAGAAAGTCTTCGTCATTCAGGCGGAAGATGACGCTTGGCTCACGGAAAAAGGCGTGAAATCTCTGATGCAGGAAACGTATCCGAATATGAAGCCCACTTACCGCCTCATCAAAACTTCGGAATCTGATAAAAACGAAATCGGCCACATCAATTTTTTCAGAAGCTACAACAAAAAGCTCTGGCACATCATTCTCGATGAGTTGGGAGGAGAAAAATATTAATGGAAATGAACATAATCAACAACACCATAAACTTCGTACAGCAAAAACTCGACGGTGCAGAAGCTGGTCACGACTGGTTTCACATAGAACGCGTCTGGAAGCTCAGTCGGCATCTTCAGCAGAAAGAAGGCGGCGACCTGCTGGTGATAGAATTAGCCGCATTGTTGCACGATATTGCAGATCCCAAATTCCACGACGGCGAAGAAACGATTGCCGCGACCATCGCCACCGAATTTTTGAGCGAGCAAAAAGTAGAACAAGAAATACTGGAAAAAGTGATTTTCATCCTAAAAAATATGTCCTTCAAAAACCGAAACGATGCTCCAAAAGATCTACCATTGGAGCTTAAAATTGTGCAGGATGCTGATAGGCTGGACGCCATTGGAGCCATTGGGATTGCAAGAACATTCAACTTTGGAGGTTATAAAAACAACTTGATGTATGATCCGGCAATCGAGCCGCAACTTCATCAATCTAAGGAAACCTACAAAAAATCCAACGGAACTACGATCAACCATTTCTACGAAAAGCTGTTGCTTTTGAAAGATCTGCTTAATACTGGCGCAGCAAAAGAGATCGCCGAACACCGGCATCAGTTTATGCTGCAGTTTCTGGCAGAATTCTACAAAGAATGGAATGTGAGTTTCTAATTGGGCAGAAACCATTATCTTTGCTTTGATGTTGATTATTCTAATCTTAATTTTCCTCATTTTCGCACTATTTCTCTCTGGTTTTCGGGGAGGAAAATGGGCTTTTTGGAACTCGCTGGTACGAACGGTAATCACTGTTTCCGCCGCAGCCTATTTTACATTTTGGTTTGTAGAGAAGAGCGTTTCTCAGTTTTTGGAAAATTCTCTTGCCATCCAAGTTATCAATTATCTGCCGCAGCCCATCGATTTTTATATAATCCGCGTTCAGGATCAAGAGCCGGAGGATGAGAAGTTCAGTTCCAAGCACGTGGGGCAAATCCGCCCGGAATATTTCCGCATAGAATATCTTAATATGCAGAAATCCAATGAGTTTTGGGTGGTGGGCTACATAGGGAAAGGCAATCTGGTTTATTTTTCTCAGGTCGCTGTTCCCAACAAAAATGAAGACCAGATCATCGAGGTTCGCAATTACATCAACCGCAGTTTGAAGCTTTCGGCCATGGCCACAGAAAAAGTGGAAGGTCTGAAGTACGAGAACATCAAACTCAGCATTTGGGTCACGCTCGATTTGCTTCTTGTTTTCCTCAATGCCGTTCTACTATTCAGAAGCAAAAAGAAAAAGCTTAGGGGATTTTCGCTTTAGTTGAACTTCTGTAATTCGTTTTTCAAAAAATCTTCTTCTTCAATTTTGTGTTTATTATAGCGCTTTGCGGAACGAACGTTCTCGCTTTGGCTCCATTCGAAATTTCAATTTGATTCGTGCACAGTTGGTATAATTAATGCAAGAAAAAAGCTAAAAACATGTCACAATGGACCTTAGCAAAAATATAAATTCAGCTCAGAAAAGCTTCCTCGACTGGAGAAAAATCTCTTTCGCAGAACGTCAAAAACTACTCACCCAATTTGCAGATATTTTAGACAAGGAAAACGAAAAGTTTGCAACGCTGATCACCACAGAAATGCATAAGCCCATCTCGCAATCCATCGCAGAAATAGAAAAATGTGCGGGAATGGTGCGGTATTACGCAAACGCCAATGATGTTTTGAAACCAGAAAAAATCAAAACCGAATTCAAGGTTTCCGAAGTTCGATATGATGCGTTGGGCGTCATTCTGGGCATTATGCCGTGGAATTTCCCGTTTTGGCAGGCTTTGCGATTTGCCATCCCTGCGATTCTGGCCGGTAATGTGGTCGTTCTAAAACACGCTTCTATCTGCTTTGGAAGTGGCGATGCGATAGAAAAAGCCTTTAAAGATGCAGGCTTCCCCAAATATATTTTTCAGAATCTGAAAATCGGTCACGCCGAGATCAAATCTATTCTCGAAAATCCCTTGGTGCGAGGCGTGAGTCTTACCGGAAGCGAAAAAGCCGGAGGAAATGTGGCTGCGCTTGCCGGCAAAAACATTAAAAAATCTGTTCTGGAATTGGGCGGTAGCGATGCCTACATTGTTCTGGATGACGCCGACTTGGAAACTGCGGCAAAAGAAGCGCCGATGGCCAAACTTCAAAATACGGGACAGGTTTGTAATGCGGCCAAACGCTTCATCGTTCATCAAAAAGCGGAAAAGGAATTTGTCCCCCGATTTATTGAAGAATATAATGCATATCAGCCGGCGGATCCTTTTGAAATGGAAACGAAACTGAGCAAAATGGCTCGGCCGGATCTTGCAGATGAACTCGAAAAGCAGTACAGAAAAGCGAAACGAAATGGGGCAGAAGTGGTGCTTCCGCTGGAGCGAATCTCTGAGAGTGCGTTTCGCCCGGGGATTATTTTGGTGAGAGAAGGAAATCCCATTTTGCGGGAAGAACTTTTCGGGCCATTGGCGATTTTGATGATCGGGAAAAATGATGAGGAAATCCTAAAATTGGCCAATGATATTCCTTTTGGTTTGGGAAATTCGGTGTGGACAAAGGATAAAAAACGCGCACAATTCTTCATAGAAAATCTCGAATCGGGGACGGTTTCTATCAACAAATCTACGGCTTCTGATGCGCGCTTGCCGTTTGGCGGTGCAAAATCTTCTGGCTATGGTGTAGAACTCTCGCTGCACGCCATCAAGGAATTTACGCAGATCAAAACTGTGGTCGGGAATATTTGAGATTTTTACAAAAAATGGAATAAAGTTCTTTTTGTTGGATGTTTTCCGGCGATATAATTGAGAAATTTTTTGTTTATATGTACCAACCCATAGCCCCGATTGCAGCGAAAATCCTTTTTTGCTTGTTCTTGGAGTGCTATGAAACTGAAAATCGTGAAGCAAAAAAGATTGCAGCGGAAAGCGGGAAATAGCTCCTAAAAAACTTAATTGGAGTAGGGCGAAAATTGATTTGTAATGGCCGAAAGAGAATCTGCCTTTGCTTTTTTCTCCTCCTGAACTTGTTGGAGAACGATCTCTCTGTTTTCCTGCTCTTTCAGGATGGTCGGGAGATAGGGTTCTAAGATTTGGTTCATTTCTTCTTCCGGAATATTGTTGGCTTCTGGCGCGTCCAACAGTTTTTTCCACGGTCGCCTCTTGCCCCAGGGATAATCGCCGTAGACCAGCAGCGGGGTTCCTTTTGCGCGCTCGGTTTTGCCGCCTTTGCTGAGAATCCACGTATCTACCCAGGTGTACATCCATTGGGCATCTTCCTCCAGCATTCGCATGCAGGAGTGCGACGCTGGATAGCCTGGCATTGCATATTGATGCCATCCGATACCGTCGAAGTTGGCAACATTCACGTTCCAGCGCAGTTTCCACTCATCACTTACGGTAGAGATGGCGACTTCTTTTTTCCAATTGGCGAATAGCAAACCTTTTTTGGTCGGTGTTTTTTTCTTGCCCATACTCGTGGGTCCCCATTTCACTAGATTTCCATATTCATAAACGCCAAATCCTTGAATAGGATAGGAGAAAAAGACAAATTTTTTGACATTTTCGAGACTGCTGACGTGACCCGGAAATGGCGAATAGATGAGAAAATCCTCTTCTATTTTGGCGGGCACTACCAAAGTGTCGGCATTTCCTATGTGCGCTTGGTCCAGCCGATTGAGGGCAAGGATCGTGTAAAGTGCTTTTCCGGTAAACTCTTTTTTGTTTTTTACGGAAACGGAGTCTGTATTTTTATAAACCCACGGGTAGAATCCAAAATCTTTTCTGGGAATCACGACATCGGGTACATCGGGTCTTTCTTCTTTTTTGTGTTCTTGTTTTTTGTCGTTGGAGCCCAAAATGTTGGTGGGAGAACTTTTTTTTGGGCTGGAAGGACTATTCTCATCTTTTTTACATTGTATAAAAACTAATAAAAATAGGATGAATAGAGGCAATAAGCTTTTAACTTTCATGGAAATTATAACGTTTTTTTGAGCATTAATGTAAGCAAAAAAAGTACCATCGGCTCACAAAAAAACTCAACATTTCGGCAGGTAGGTTGCTTAATTATCACTAACTATGTTGTTGGGATAGAATATTTTTAATGATTTGCTTGGCGTGGATTCGAGAGTTTTCTATGAACCACAAATGGGTGTCCTTCCCGCCGCAAACGACGCCAGCGAGGTAGATTCCCGGGACGTTGCTTTCCATCGTTTCGGGATTGTATGTGGGATTGAGACACTCGTTATTCAAATCGATGCCGATTTTTTTTAGGAATTCGAAATCCGGCAAATAGCCTGTCATGGCAAGCACAAAATCATTTTCGATGTCTTCAATTTCACCATTTTTGGTTTTTAAAATAACCGAGTCTGAGGTTACCTCCAGAAGTTCGGCGCCGAAGAAGGCACGAATGCTTCGCTCTGCGATGCGGTTTTCTATGTCGGGCTTTACCCAGTATTTTACGCTTGGCGAGATTTCATTTTTTCGGATAATCATTGTTACTTTGCCACCTTTTCTGTAAATTTCCAGTGCCGCGTCTACTGCCGAATTACTAGAACCAATGACTGCCACATTCTGAAAAACGTAAGGGTAAGGCTCTGTATAATAATGCTTTACTTTTGCTAAATCTTCTCCAGGGATATCCATCCGGTTCGGAATATCATAAAACCCGGTTGCAATAATTACATTTTTGGACAAATAATTATGCTTGTTGGTTTCTATTTCAAAAAAGTCTGTTTTTTGGATGTTGATGACTTTCTCATATGGTCTGATATTCAGTTCTTTTTGGCGCGCAATGCTCTGGTAATATTCCAGCGCGTCTTGCCGGCCCGGTTTGGGTTTGGTGGTGATAAAGGGGATGTCGTCGATTTCCAGGCGGTCTGCGGTAGAAAAAAAAGTCATATACAAAGGATAGTTGTAGAGGCTGTTGGCCACCGTTCCCTTCTCGATAATGATATAGGTTAAGCCATTTTTTTTGGCTTCCAAGCCGCTTGCCAATCCAATTGGTCCAGCACCCACAATGAGAACGTCATATAATAATTCCATCTTACAAAAATAATGGTTTTTTCAGAGTATCCTATTTTTAACACGTCTTGGTCCACATTGCATATAAAATTGGAATCGTGTAAAAAAAAGATATTTTATTTGCTTTGATAATGAGTATTTCTAATTCTTCTTTAGTGCTTTAAAAAAAATCTGCCTCTTCCCAATTTCTAGGATTTTCAGAACTGTTTGATAACCGCCTGTTTTCAAACCGAAGATCCTCGATCTGAGCAAGTAATCTCTGAATGATCTCCATGCCCGGCAGATTGATTTCCAAGTCATAATGCCAATTGGTAAATCGCTCCAGATGTGGAAGTTCTTCGTACATAAGATATTGCACACTATTTTCAGTTTGCGGATGCAATAGTTCTGAAGCTATGAGTTCATGTACAAAATGATCGTCAATATTATAGATTTGTACGATTTTTTCTATGGATATACGCTCGCTCATCATTACGAATTTTTAAGTTGTTGGAATAATTGTTTTTGTTTCTCTGTAAGATTAGTTGGGATCTTCACGTTGAAGGTCACGTATAAATCGCCCAATGCGCCTTCTTTTTTGTACACAGGAAAGCCCTTGCCTTTTAGTCGTACCGTTGTTCCGTTTTGCGTGTCCGGTTTTACTTTCAGTTTTACGGGGCTGTCCAGCGTTTTGATGTTCACTTCTCCGCCCAAAACTGCGGTATAAAGATCGATGTCGACCGTTGTCCTCAGATCGTCTCCATCGCGTTTGAAGTCTTTATCTTCTGCAATATTGAATGTGATGTAAAGATCGCCGTTTGGACCGCCGTTCACGCCAGGATTTCCGTGACCTTTCAGTTTAATTTGCTGGCCGTCGTAGATGCCAGCAGGAATGGTGATCCGCACTTTCTTACCATTGATGTCGAAAGTTTGTTGGTGTGTATTTGCAGCATCTTTCAGACTGAGATTGAGGACTGCCGAAATGTCCTGACCCTTGAATTTTCCACTCGCACTACCGCGCGAACTCCTTCCAAAACCACCACCATCACCTCCAAACATCGACTGGAAAAAGTCGGAAAAATCTTCGCCTTGGCCAAAATCTGCTCCAGAAAACCCACCGCCCGAATACTGTTTTTTTTGCTGTTGCTGCGCCTGCTCATATGCTTCTCCGTGTTTCCAGTTTTCGCCGTATTGGTCGTACTTTGCGCGGTTTTCTGCGTTGCTCAGAACCTCGTTGGCCTCGTTGATTTCCTTGAATTTTTTCTCTGCTTCCTTATCATTTGGATTCAGATCTGGATGGTACTTTCTCGCCAGTTTTCGATACGCTTTTTTGATTTCATCTGCAGTCGCCGCTTTGCTTATTTCCAGCGTTTTGTAATAGTCAATAAATGCCATAGTTCAACTGGTTTTTGTTATAGAATTTCCTATTCATAATTGCAATTTTGTTACCAAAAAGTCTGATTTTAACGCTTAATTAGGACAAGTGAACGTTTTTCAAACTTCGGGAGCCAGCTCGATAATGAGCCCTTCCAACGCATCGGTGACGGGAATTTGGCAACCCAATCGGCTGTTTGGTTTTACGTTGTGCGCTTCGTCCAGCATTGCTTCTTCGTCTGGCAACATTTCTGGTAATGAAACCTCCTCGCTTAAAATATAGCATTGGCAGGAGGCGCACATCGCCATTCCGCCGCAGATTCCGATGGTTCCTTCTGGTACCAGTTCGTAAGCGCGCACAATTTCCATCAGGCTCATGGCCATATCGGTTGGCGCAGGAATCTTGTGCGAAACGCCCTCTCTGTCTATGATTGTAATATTAACGTCCGGCATTGTGCAAAGATAGTAAGTAGAATTTAGAACTTAGAACTTAAATTTTGATTGATACTTTCAAAATAGACATCTATAAAGAGGACGATAAAAACCCCATTCGATATTTTAAATCAGTCAGAATATTTAATCTCCAACTTCTAAAAGCTATTTCTAATCGATTGATTTGATGACTGCTTTTTCAGCTTCTTTTCTAGTGCCGTCGAAACCATCAACGCCGCTTACGGTCGTGTATTTCAAAACATATTTCTTACCCGGATTGATTCGGTTGTAGATGCCTTGTACCATCAAAGTGGCTTCGTGGAAACCGCAAAGGATCAATTTCAGTTTTCCAGGATAGGTGTTGATATCGCCAATGGCAAAGATACCCTCTACGTTGGTCTGATAATCCAAAGCATTGTTGACCTTGATCGCATTTTTTTCGATTTCCAGTCCCCAATCGGACAGCGGACCCAACTTTGGGGTCAATCCGAATAGCGGGATGAGAAAGTCAGTCTCTAAAATGGATTTTTCGCCGTCTTTTTCGATTTCGATTCCTGTTAATCTGTCTTCGCCCAGGATAGTCGTCACTTCGGCCGGTGTGATGACGTTAATTTTCCCTTGCTGTTTCAGTTCAATTACTCTTTCTACAGAATCCAGAGCGCCACGAAACTCATTTCGTCGATGAATTAGAGTAACATCCGAAGCAACCTCTGCCAAGAAGATGGACCAATCCAAAGCTGAGTCTCCGCCGCCAGCAATCACAATCTTCTTGTTGCGAAACATTTCGGGATCTCTCACAAAATATTCCACGCCTTTTTCTTCGAATTTCTCGATATTTTGCAACTCGGGTTTTCGTGGATCGAAGCTTCCTAAGCCTGCCGCGATCGCAATAGCCTTCCCTTTGACTTGCGCACCTCTGCTTGTGGTTACGATGAATTGTCCGTCGTCGGTTTTTTCGTAGCTCACCGCTTTTTGAGAAAGTGAGAATTGCGGTTCGAATTGCTTGATCTGTTCCATCAGATTGTCTACCAAAACGCCCGCATCCACACTTGGAAATCCAGGTATATCGAAGATTGGTTTTTTGGGATAGAGTTCGGTTAATTGCCCGCCAGGTTGTGGCAAAGCATCGATGAGGTGGCATCTGAGCTTGAGTAATCCGGCTTCGAAAACGGTGAAAAGTCCAGTCGGGCCAGTGCCAATAATAATAATATCTGTTTCAAACATTGCGATAAAATTTCGAAAAGCAAATTTACGGATTAAAAATCTTTGGCAAAGGGCAGGGATGATGATATTGGTTAGGAAAGATTGATTGTCTGGAAAATTCTTACCAAATGATAAGAGCATTTTTCCTGCTTTGGCCTAGATTTACACTTTCATCATTTGTGTTTTTAATCCTGAACAATTCTTGCGGTTGTTCAGGATTTTTTTTGGACATTTCTTTTGATTAGAGCCATATAGAATCCGTCGTATCCTTCGCTAGGCATTATTTTTTGGTCTTTTACAAGCGTAAAATCAACATTGTTTTCTAAAAAGGTTTTTACCTGTTCATTATTTTCAGAAGGCAAAATCGAACAGGTGGCATAGATCATCTGCCCACCTTTCTTCAGTATTTTGGAGTAATCCTGCAAGATCTGCTGTTGTTCGCCTTTGATTCTGTCTATAAACGCCTGATCGATTTTCCATTTGGAATCCGGGTTTCTTTTCAAAACGCCGAGCCCTGAGCAAGGCGCGTCTATCAGCAACCTGTCGGCCGTGCCGTGCAGTCTTTTGATGACTTTGTTATCAGAAATCAGTCGGGTTTCTATGTTGTGCGCGCCGGCTCTTTTGGCACGTCTTTTCAGTTCTGCCAATTTCCATTCGTAGATATCGAGCGCAATGATTTGGCCTTTATTTTTCATCAGTGCCGCCAGATGAAGCGTTTTTCCACCAGCGCCGGCACAAGCATCTACGACGCGCATTCCCTCTTGCACATCCAGCAACTCGCCAATTTTTTGGGAACTCGCATCCTGAACTTCAAACAATCCATCTTTGAAAGCGGTGGTCAAAAAGACATTTTTCTTTTCTGCGAGCTGAATGGCGTCGGGATAATTTTTAATAGTAAAAGCTTCCACATTCTCATCATCGAGGTCCGCAAGCAGTTCTCGTGGAGTTGTTTTCAACGTGTTGGTTCTCAGCACGGTTGGAGCTTGCTCGTTGAGGGCAAGTATTTCCTTTTCCCAATTTTTTCCTAATTCTTTTTCCAGTGTTTCTGCAAGCCAATCTGGGATGGAATGTTCTATAGCCTTGGTTGGAACTGTTCCTTTTTTCAGTTTGGTGAGGATGTCTGCGACTTTGATGCCGTCAAATTCTTCAAATTTTTTGTAGTGCGTTTTGCTCCACAGCAAGTAGGCGAGAATCATTTTATAAATGTTGGTCGGCTTTGCGCTTTCGCCCATGTAATATTCCAAACGTTTTTTCCAGCGGATAATGTTGTAAAAGATCTCAGAAACGACTCTTCTGTCTTCGCTTCCCCATTTTCTGTGGGCTTTCAACAGTCTTTCGATGACTTTGTCTGCATATTTTCTGTCTTCGAAGAAGGTTTCTTGCAGGCAATCGTGGATTCCGATCAAAAGGTTGCGGTGTATCAGTTCCATTAATGATAAAAAAAATTTGATGATTTACTATTTGAGAATGTGGTTTTTACAGAACGAGCGAGCTCCCTATTAAACTTGAAGGATCCTGTTTTTTACAGGCGCAAAGTTAGCGATTTTAATTTAGATTCTTCGGCGAGTTCTTATGAGAGAAAAAGAGAGGGCGGCAGTTGCAATGTTAATGGAATATTAAGTTTTCAAAAATGTTTAATTATTTTGTTTAACAATTTTGTTAAAAATAAGAATTGGCATAATTTTGCATCAAATTGTTTAACAAAAATGTCAAAACAAGAAAAGAAAGATCAAACGCAAGAGCTCATCAAAGAAACCACAAAGAATCTCTTCTTTGTCAAAGGAAAATTTGATGCTACCACGCAGGAGATAGCAGATGAAGCGCACGTGAATAGGACGCTGATTAATTACTATTTCCGCTCGAGAGACAATCTGGTTCAGATTGTTTTTGATGAAGCACATAAAGTAGAAAAGGAGAAGTCTGAAATCATAATGAAGTCAGATCTTTCCTTCAAAGAAAAAATAACTCAGTTTATCGAAGGTAGTTTGCAAACCAGTTTACAATATCCGTATCTGGAAACTTATATTGTGTCGCAGATTAATAAAGGCAACTGTCAAAAGAGAGACGTAGAAGTATCCGATCTCAAAAAGTTTTATAAGGACATAAAAAAGGAGATGGAAGTGGGAACTATCGACAAAATGGAGCCCATCCAATTTATTTTTAATATGATTTCCCTCTTGGTTTTTCCCAGTGCGATAAGGCCGCTCTTTATGGAAAATATGATGATCAGTGATCAGCAGTTTGATCGTTTGATTGCGGATCGGAAGGAGATCATCCTCAAGATGCTTTTTAAGAAATAGCAGATAATATTAGTACATTTTAAGTATTTGTAAAGTCTGAACGTCCTTTATGAATAACAAAATGATGAAAAAATTTAGAATAAAAAGAATAAATTAAATTATGAATAGAAAACGTATAACTGCAAAGAAGCTGAAGATGACCGTAGCCGCAGCATTTATGATTTTCGGCTCTTCATCTGCATTTGCACAGCAACAGGTCTCTCTGCAGGAAGCCATCAAGGAGGCTTTGCAGAATAAAGCAGAAGCTAAGAAAGCAGCGCTCGAAATAAAAAGATCCGAACTGAAGATTACCGAAACCAGAGCAGATGCGCTACCGCAAATAAGTGCTAATGCAGGTTTAACCTATAATCCCATCATTCAGGAATCGCTTTTGGAATTTGGAGGCCAGCGCATCAGGGCACAACTGGGCCAGCCGTGGACTTCCAGCGCTGTAGTGACTTTGAACCAAGCGATTTTTGACCAAAGAGTTTTTACCGGTCTGAAAGCCGCAAAATCTACAAGAGAGTTCTACATTCTCAATGCGCAACTTTCTAACGAGCAAATCATCGAGAATGTGGCAACCGCCTATTACCAAGTTTTTGTGCAGGAAGAAAATCTTAGAACCTTAAATGTAAGCTACACCAATACCGAAAAGGTACGAAACGTTATCAAAAGTTTGGTAGACAATGGATTGGCCAAGGGAATTGATCTGGATCGTACCAATGTGCAGCTGACAAACATCAGCGCGAATAGACAACAATTGGTAAACGCAGTGGAGCTTTCAAAAAATTCTCTGAAATTTTATATGGGCGTTCCCATTGACCGCCCAATTGAGCTGGTGGAGCAGTCCATCGAGCCCAGACCGGAGCTGATTGCTGGCAGTGTCAATCTGGACGACCGCACAGAGGTGAGGGTTTTGAATAAAAACAGAGAGTTGCTGCAATATAATCTGAAAGCAACCGAAGCCTATCTGTACCCAACCGTCGGCTTGATGGCCAACTATGGATGGGCCGGTCAAGGACCCAAATTTCCTCTTGCGAATGGTTTGAGCAATGGGGTACTTTGGAGCGATTATTCAGCGGTAGGTCTTAATATTAAGATTCCAATCTTCTCTGGCGGAGCTACTAAGTCTAAGATCGAGCAGGCACAAATTGATATCCAATCTTTGGATCAGGATATTCAGGAAACGCAGTTGAACTTGAGTTTGGATTACAAAAACGCCGTCAGCAACATGGAAAACGCCATTATCAATATCGAAAATATGAAAGGTAATGTAGATTTGGCAGAAAAAGTGCAAAAAGATACGCAGTCCAATTATCAGTACGGCTTAGCAACGCTTACAGAAGTTCTGGACTCAGAAAATGCGTTGACAAATGCCAAACAAAATTATACTACCGCTCTATTAGATTACAAACAGGCGGAAATCAAATTAATAAAAGCTAAAGGAGAACTTAACACATTGCAAAACCCATAATAAAATTTCAAATGAAAAAGACTTTAATATATATCATCGTTGCGGCTGTTCTAGTTGGCTTGGCCGCCTATAAAATCATCGATAACAAAAATAAGCAGCAGAGCGTCGTACAAGAAGTAGCCAAGCAGGTGGATAAGATCAACGTGAATGTGGTAACGGCTTCCCGATCCAATATTGATACCGATTATTCTGCAAATGGCACCTTCATCCCGAAGCAGGAAATCAACCAGTCGGCTGATATTGCCGGCCGCGTCGTAAGCGTCTTTGTAAAAGAAGGCTCCAGAGTGGCTGCAGGACAAGTTCTTGCCACCATCAAAAGAGATGCGATAGAAGTTGACGTGGCGCAAGCTCAGAACAATTTGCAAAACGCCATCATCGATAATCAGCGGTATGAAAACGCGTACAAATCTGGCGGCGTCACGAAGCAGCAATTGGACAACTCCAGATTGCAACTGAAAAACGCCCAGTCTGCTCTCAGAGCGCAAGGCGTTCGGGTAAATGATACCAGCGTACGGGCGGGAATCAGCGGTACAGTAAACAAAAAGATGGTAGAACCGGGAGCAGTAGTTGCAACAGGAACTTCACTTTTCGAAATTGTAAATATCAATACCCTCAAGTTATCGGTATTGGTGGACGAAAGCCAAGTGGGCAGAATCCAGCTAGGGCAAACTGTGAAAATTAATGTCAATGTCTTGCCAGACGAATCTTTTAGCGGCAGAATTACCTTTATCGCTCCAAAAAGTGACGCTTCTCTCAATTTCCCAGTAGAAATAGAAGTTCCCAACCAGGGAAATCTCAAAGCTGGGATGTACGCAACGGCCGTTTTCAAAACCAATCACGGCGCAGAAACTCAAAATTTGCTGACTGTTCCGGCAGCGGCTTTTGTTAATGGTGTAAGTTCCGGTCAATTATTCGTCGTCCAAAATGGAACGGCAAAACTAATCACGGTAAAAACAGGCAAAGTCTATGGCGACAAAGTTGAGATCATCAGCGGGCTGAAAGTTGGCGCGCAAGTGATTACCAGCGGACAGATCAACCTAGATAATGGTTCCAAAATAAATATCGTAAAGTAAAAGAAGAATGAAGATAGCAGAAATAGCCATTAAAAGGCCGTCCCTCGTAATCGTATTGTTTACGATCCTCACGTTGGGAGGCATATTAAGTTACACCCTGATGGGGTACGAACTGATTCCGAAATTTGAAACCAATATGGTCACTATTTCTACCGTTTATCCAGGAGCTTCGCCTGCGGAGGTAGAAACATCTGTGACGCGTAAAATTGAAGATGCCGTTGGTTCATTAGAAAATGTCAAAAAAGTAGAATCATCATCCTACGAAAGCCTATCGGTTATTAGAGTAGAATTAAATGCCGGTGCCGATGTAAATTATGCCCTGAACGATGCGCAGCGGAAAGTAAACGCAATTTTGGCCGATCTGCCAGATGACGCCGATCCGCCTGCTTTGCAGAAATTCTCTTTGGATGACCTTCCGATCATGACCTTAAGTGTCTCTAGTAACAAACTGAATAATAAGGAATTATATGATCTTTTAGATAAAAAAATCGAGCCTATTTTCTCCCGTGTGAATGGTGTCGCTCAGGTGGACCTTGTCGGTGGGCAGGAGAGAGAGATCCAGGTCAGTTTGGACGAAAAGAAAATGCAAGGATATGGTCTTGCGATTGGCGATGTGCAGCAAGCCATTCTTTCTTCCAACTTAGATTTCCCCACAGGGGCTCTCAAAACGAGAACATCAAGAGCCACGATCCGGCTTTCTGGGAAATACAGGAATGTGGAAGAGATGAACAAACTGGTCGTTTCCAACAAAGATGGCGCCCAAGTTCGCTTGTCTGACATTGCAACGGTTTTCGATACTCAGAAAGATGTAGAAAAAGTCGCAAGATTCAATCAAAATCCGACGATTTTGATGCAGGTCAAGAAGCAGTCCGATGCCAATGCCGTCGCAGTTTCCGAGTTGATTCAGAAGACCATCGGGCAAGTTCAGGGCAATTACAAAGTTCAGGATATAAAAGTCAATATTGTAGATGACACCACCGACTTTACTCTGGAAGCCGCCAATCACGTGATCTTCGATTTGTTTTTGGCCATTATTCTCGTGGCAGTGGTGATGTTATTGTTCCTTCACAATATTAGAAATGCCTTTATCGTGATGGTTTCCATCCCTGTTTCGTTGATTTCCACCGTTATTGGGATGTATCTGATGGGTTATACTTTAAACTTAATGAGTTTACTGGGACTGTCGCTGGTTGTGGGTATTCTTGTAGATGATGCTATCGTGGTACTGGAGAATGTTTACCGCCACATGGAAATGGGCAAAAATAGAATCCGTGCCGCCTACGATGGTGCTTCCGAAATCGGATTTACCGTTACAGCAATTACGATGGTAATTGTAGTTGTATTCTTGCCTATTGCGATGAGTTCCGGCTTGGTTTCCAATATCTTGGCTCAGTTTTGCGTCACGGTGGTCATAGCAACATTGTTCTCATTATTGGCTTCCTTGACGATTATACCGTGGCTTTCTTCCAGATATGGCAAGCTGGTTCACCTGACCGGTAAAAATCCTTTCGAGAAATTTATCCTTTGGTTCGAAAAGCAATTGGACAAATTCACGCACTGGATTTCGGGAATCTTGGAATGGACTCTCAGATCTGGACTAAGAAGGATAATGGTGGTGGTTATCACATTTATTGTGCTGATTTCTTCTTTTATGTTAGTCGTATTCGGATTTATCGGCGGAGAATTTTTTCCGCAGATGGACCGCGGACAGTTCCTCGTGCAGATGGAATTATCCAAAGATGCTTCCATAGAAAAAACCAACCAGTTGACTTTGAATGTCGAGAAATACCTCCGAAAGGATAAAGATGTGGTCGATATGATTACCACTGTTGGTCAGCAGTCCACCGGATTTGGTGCTGCTCAAGCTACTTTGTATCAGTCCGAGATTCAAGTCAATTTGGTTGATAAGTCTGAGCGTGACGAGAGCACCGACATCAAAGCGGCAAGAATCAAAAGAGCTTTGGAAGAAAAATTTACCGGTGTAGAATTCAAGACCGCACCGATCGCCTTAATGGGTGCCGCAGGCGCCCCAATAGAAATGGTGGTTACCGCACCAGACAATGCGACGGCCAATAAAGAAGCCAACAGAATTCTCGCATTGCTGAAGAAAGTGCCTGGTGCTGTAGATGCAGAACTCTCTAGTGACAACGGAAGTCCAGAAGTGCAGGTAAGTATCGATAGAGACAAAATGGCCGCCTTGGGTTTGAATCTTTCCGCCGTAGGCCAAACGATGCAAACCGCTTTCAACGGAAATACAGACGGAAAATTCCGAGCAGGAGAATACGAATATGACATCAACATCCGCTTTGGCGATGCCAACAGAGAATCTATAGAAGATGTCAGAAATCTCATGTTTACCAATCCGAAAGGTGAACAGATCCGTCTGATCCAATTCGCCGATGTGAGAATGGGCGCTGGACCGAGTTTGCTGGAACGTAGAGATAAAACACCTTCCGTAAAAGTGAAAACTAAAGTGGTAGGGCGCCCCGTGGGCGACGTGGCCAACGAATGGGCAGATCAGTTTATGAATAATGAAAAAACAAAACCTCCAGGAGTCAACTACGTTTGGAGTGGCGACATGGAGCGCCAAAACGAAGGTTTCGGTACATTGGGAATCGCTTTGTTAGCAGCTATCGTACTCGTGTATCTGGTAATGGTTTCCCTCTATGACTCTTTTGTCTATCCTTTTGTGGTACTATTTTCTATTCCTTTGGCGCTGATTGGGGTGATGGTCATTCTCGCGATCACTGGTAATTCATTGAATATCTTTACAATGCTGGGGATGATTATGCTGATTGGTCTCGTGGCCAAGAATGCGATTATGATTGTCGATTTTACCAATATGCGAAAAGCTGCGGGAGCCAGTACGCACGACGCTTTGATCCAAGCCAACCATGCCCGTCTTCGTCCGATTCTGATGACAACGATTGCGATGATTTTCGGGATGTTGCCGATTGCGCTAGCAACGGGTGCAGGCGCCGAGATGAATAACGGATTGGCCTGGGTAATCATCGGAGGTTTGACCTCATCATTATTCCTTACTTTGATAATTGTGCCTGTTGTTTACTCCTTATTCGATTCCCTTTTAAGAAGAATGGGAATGCACGAGAAGATAGATTATGAAGCAGAAATGGTCGCAGATTATGAACATAAAGCACTTAGCGAAGACGGCTATACACCGAAGCACGTGGATTAATCAGTTCGCAGCTGTTATTATAAACCGTGTCAATATTTTTATTGGTGCGGTTTTTTTATTTCCTCAAAACCATCAAGATCCCAAAAAAAACCGCCATACTTTTTTAAATTAGGAAATAATCTGTCCAGTTCAGTATTAATTTGAAACTAAGCAACAAAAATTCTTTTTAGCGGATATCAGCCCTTCCAGTTCCAAAGAAAATCTTATCTTTGACTTATAATCTTTATCAAATGAAAACTATTTTTTATGCCTTGCTATTGACTTTTGCAATGGTTTCCTGCACCAGCAGAGTGGGTAATGCAGCCAAAGTGGGGAAGAATCAGGCGCCGATTACCGGTACGCAATGGATCCTTGCAGATGACATCCCCAACAGGCCGACGCTCATTATAGAACAAAACAGAATCTCGGGAAATGCCGGCTGCAACAATTATTTTTCCGATGCCGTCATAGACACATCCGCGGGTAACTTTTCCGCAAAAAATATCGGCTCTACCAGAAAAATCTGCGACAATATGACTTCCGAAACAAGCTACCTCAGCGTCTTGCAGGAAGTCAATAAATATGTGGTTACGGAATCTACACTGGAACTGTACAAAGACAATTTGTTATTATTAAAGTTCAATAAACAACAATAATCGTCCAAAAACATAAAAAAAGGAACTCACAATTGAGCTCCTTTTTTTATTATTCTTCTTCTTCCTCGTCGTCCTCCTCGTCGTCCTCCTCGTCGTATTTTGCAAGTTCGTCATCGCACCATTTGAAGGCTTCTTCTACGACTTTGGTAGCCTCGGTTGCCACGGTTTCTTCGTCATCACCTTCCAAGTCATCCAGCCATTCTACATCCTCTTCTTCTACGTTGAGGATGAAACGCGGATATTCTGTGTGGACTACGAACAGATCTTCTGGAAAATCAGAATTGTCGGCTAATAAAAACTTTGGTAATTTCATATTTTAAAATTTATTGTTTTCAAAGATCAAATGTTTTCGCTTTTTTTGCATGCGTCAGTTCCACTCGATCGTTCAAAGATAGAAAAATTCCCGAAACTAATTATTGATAATTATTTTTTTTGATTCGGATTTGGCTTTCGACCCGATATCTTGTCAAAACCTTCTTCTGCAGCGTATCTTCGGGTTTGAAGCTGATGTAGATTTTGGGATTGACAGTGCTGATGAGTTCCGCCGTTTGGATATCGTCGCCGGTTTCTTCACTTTTCAGATAAAATGTTATGGTGTCGTCCATCAGGTTTTGCTTTTCCAAAAATTTGCTTATTTCTTTCCTGTTTTGTAGATAATTTCCTTTTGATAGCCAAGTAAATGCAAATCCCGTAAGCAGACTGCAAAATGCAATCGCATAAGTCAAACTCTCAAAAATGTGAAATATTTTCTTGAAAAAAACCAACCAAATCCCAAAGGAAAATGGCGCCAGCAACCGATAATCCAGCGCGTTGACAGAATAAAAATATTGAATGAAATAAGAGCAAATAATACCAACGCAAGAGGTGGTCAACATAAATTTTTCTGTTCCCGAAAGCCTCGTTTTCCGAAATAGAAAAAACATCACGACGATGCTCAAAATCCCAAGGCCGTAGATGCCGTAGTTGATCATTCCGCCGTTGGGATCGGCAATATGAACAAAAGGATCGAAGGTGGTTGCCAATCCTTGGATCAACTCTATCAAAAGCTGAGAAGTGGGTTTCAAGCCAATTTCGAGAAAGGTGTTGAGGTAATTTTCATTAAAATAATCGATGAACAAAACTTTGTACAATCCGTAAAATCCAATCCCCAAAATTCCGGATATGATAAAACTTTTTCCGTAGAATTTGTGGAAATTCAGCAGGCCAAAAATCACACTTCCAAGACAGAGGAACAACGCGTTGTATCGAATATTGATTAATAAAATTAATAATAGACTGAGATATAAAATGCCCTTTGCCGTGCCGATTCTGTTTTTTAAAACCTGACGGGCCACATAGAAAAGTACGACGACAAAAGGCAGCGTCAAAGCCTCGCTCATCGTGTAGGAAAAAATGCTCACAAAGCTGAAAAGCGCCGATGTAATTACGATTTCTTTAAAGAAAAATCGCTTTCTATAAGCGAAAATCAGAATGAAACTGTAAGCCAGAATGCCGATCAATTTGCTACTCCAAAATTCATCCAAACCAAAAAATGAAAAAAATTTGATAAACAACGGATAACCAAGCGGCGCCGTGGTATTATCGATGATGGGGAAAATCGCCGACTGCCGCATATACCTGATGGAATCTGGACTGGTGCGCCCTTTTTCGTTCAGCAGAAATCTAAGAACGATCATCGCATACGTTGAGACAATCAAAAAAGTCTGCAGAATTTTCTCGTATTTTGGATTTAGTTTTATGGAGATCATCGCTTTAAAATAAAAAAAACTTTGTCGGCTCTATCCCGACAAAGTTATATAATTGTGAGCCGCAATCTTCAAAAATTTACTTCAAAAACATTTTCGATACTTTCTCGGCCTTTTTGCTTTCGGAATAATCGTAGAATCCTTCGCCAGATTTCACGCCTTTTTTTCCGGCCATTACCATATTGACGAGCAGCGGATTGGGCGCATATTTCGGGTTTTTGAAACCGTCGTACATCACATTCAGAATCGCGAGACAGACGTCCAGACCGATGAAATCTGCGAGTTGCAAAGGTCCCATTGGATGCGCCATTCCGAGTTTCATCACGGTGTCGATTTCCTCCACGCCGGCAACGCCATTGTAGAGCGTTTCGATGGCTTCGTTGATCATCGGCATCAGGATTCTGTTGGCCACAAATCCCGGATAATCATTCACTTCCACAGGTACTTTTCCCAAGGTTTTGCTCAATTCAAAAATCGTGTCGAAAGTCTGTTTCGACGTCGAGTAGCCTTTGATGATTTCTACCAGTTTCATCACCGGAACGGGATTCATAAAGTGCATTCCGATCACTTTTTCCGGGCGTTTGGTGGCAGCAGCAATTTGAGTAATGGAGATGGAGGATGTGTTGGTGGCAAGGATGCAGTTTTCCGGAGCAAGATCGTCCATCTGCGCAAATATTTTCAGTTTCAGGTCCAGATTTTCTGTGGCTGCTTCCACGATGAGATCTGCGTTGGCAACTGCATCTGTCAGGTCGGTAAAGGTTTTGATGTTCGCTAATGTTTCGTTTTTTTGCGCTTCTGTCAGGTTTCCTTTGGCGATGATCCTGTCCAGATTGGTTGTGATGGTTTTAAGTGCTTTGTGCAGATTTTCAGGTTTTATATCTACCAGATTCACGGCAAAACCACTTTGAGCAAAAGTATGGGCAATGCCGTTTCCCATAGTTCCGGCGCCTATTACAACGATGTTTTTGTTCATAATTTATTATTTTTATATGGAATTCACAAACCTTTCGGTTTCATATTTATTATTTTAAAAATTTTAATCTCAAATGCTACTCTAACTTCTAAAATCTAATTTCTACTCAGCTTTCTCAAGATAATAAAGAAACTCAGTCGTTTTCGAAGCTTTGTGATTTCGGTTGTCTTCCTTGTCTGCCCGGAAACGCTGATATTCGGTTGTAAATATATCATATTTCCCGAATTTGGAAAGTATCTTTTTGATATCGCTGTCCGCCATCAATCCTTCATTGTTGTAACTGAGGAAAATATGACGGAATTTTGCCTTTTTGATAAGGTCTTCAAAGGTTTTAAGCACTTCCGGCTTACTGCAGTATTTTGATTTTTGATAATCTCTGAGTCCCGTTTTTCCTTTCGGAGAGAAGTTGTCGTATTTTGCAATGGTGTTCAGAAGATGGTAGTTTGCGCCGTATTGGCGGGCGTTGTAAGGCGGATCGAGGTAAAGAATGTCGCCTGCAATTTTTTGGATTAATGAATTGCTATCTTCGTTATAAACGTCGTGTGAGTTTTCCGTCAATTCAAAAACGGAAGGAACAATTTCCAGTTTTTTCTGAGCAGATTTTTTAATTTGTTTTAAATATGCGCCATAAACCGAAGCCGTATTGGCTATTTTATCAGCAGCTTCCAGAAGTGAGCATAGCAGAAAATAATGTTGATCTTCATTTATTTTTCCCGAAATTTTCCATTCTTCAATTTTTTGTCGGACAGAATCGATTTTTTTTCCATTTTCTTCTGAGAAATAAAGTCTTTCCGATTTCCCGTTTTCTGAATATTCATCGCAGATAAAACCAGATTTCCCTTGGAGTGAATTCAATTCATTAATCAAATCTTCATAATCGAAATTTTGATGATTTCCGATATAATTTCGGTTCAGAACATAGCTGTAAAATTCAAAATCGTTGCTGATGACTTTCTTGGTTTCAGATTTGAAATGTCGTCCGACAATCCCGGTTCCTGCAAATAGATCGCAAAATACTTTATTGGATAAATCTTTGTCAACAACTTCATAAACGGTTTGTTTGATGAAATCCGAAAGTTTGTTTTTGGAACCGATGTAATTCATTAATAATTTTGAAAATTTTATTTATTGAAAATTAATTTTATTCGTTTACCCCAACCCTAAAGGGGGCGAATAAAATCAATTTCTCCCTTTAGGGTTGGGGCAAAAATTGATTTTAGATTCCAGAATTAAAAACTAAACCTTAATCCAAATAACATCAGACAAAATCTCGTGAGATTCCAAATTTAGGGAAACTAAATTGTCTGCCGAAAAATTGCTGAGATAATCTGTGATTTTTTCCTTGATTAAAGCCAATTCAGTCTTCAGTTTCCAATGTTCTCCATTTTTCTCATCGTAAAAAATAATGAAAAGTCGATTAGCGTAATGTTTCCTTCCTTGCTGACTTTGATTGTGGTAAAGCCATTCAATCAGTTCCTTTTTATGATTAATAGCGTCATCAAAATTCTTCCTGAATTGTCTCGGAAACACACTGCTTTTATGATCAAACGGAATTCCTGAAATATAAAAATCCACCGTTTTAGAAAACTGATTGTCTTCTTTTTTCACCAAAGGATTTGATGCGAAAATAGATTCAACCGCTTTTGCAGACCAGAAATTCAGCCAGCGGTTAAATGTGTAATTCCTCAAACTTTCATCAAAATCTCTGCATTGATTTTCCAGACTTTCAAAAACCTGAACTTGATAGATGAATTTAGTTTTAAAATCCCAATCATCAGACTGCATTCTTCCCCAATTGTAACGAAAATCAAGCCGTTTTTTGAGTTCAGATTCTAAGGATTGGAGAGTCATTCGTTTAATTTTTCAGAATCTTCACATAATTTTTTATTTGAATATCATTATAATTTAAAACTAAATTATTTTCGTCCAGTCTCATTATTTTGTAACGAGTCCATTTGTTTAGCGATCTGTCAAAAATTTTCAATGAATCCTTATCAATTTTGAAAACCGTTTTTCTTCCAAAACTTTCTCGATAATAATCGACATCTAAAGATTTTAAATTATAAAATATACTATTAGCTTCACAGCTGTCCTTCGAAAAAAAATTAAATCCAAGATCATTTTTTGGAGGTAAAGGTGGCTCTTCAAATCCATCAAGAGTATAATGTGGAATGTTATAATTTGAAACAAAAATCCATTTTCCTTCAAGAACTTTTTTATTCTCTTTTTGACAAGAGAACGTAAATACTAATAATATTATTTTAATGTAATTTTTCAAGTATTTATTTCTGTATTAACCTCATAATCTCCAAAGCAACCTTCAACGCCTCCGTGCCATCTTCCAAAGAAACCTGCACAGGCAAATCATTTTCTATGGCATTCGCAAAACTTTCCAATTCATCAAGGATTGCATTGTTTGGCTGAATATTCGGATATTCGAAAAGAATTTGGTTTTTCTCACCTTCCGCATTTTCGATGATCATATCAAAATCAGACGGATTTTCCGGCGCCGGTTTCATCCTGATAACTTCGGATTTTTTGTCCAGGAAATCAACCGAAATATAAGCGTCTTGCTGGAAAAATCTCGATTTCCGCATCGCTTTCATCGATATTCTGGAAGTCGTGAGATTCGCCACGCAACCATTTTCAAACTCAATTCTGGCGTTGCAAATGTCCGGCGTTTTGCTCACAACAGAAACGCCGCTTGCGTGGATCAGTTTCACTTTGGATTTAACCAGACTTAACAGAATATCAAGATCGTGGATCATCAGATCCAAAACTACGGAAACGTCCGTTCCTCGCGGATTGAATTCTGCCAGTCTGTGAATCTCGATGAACATTGGATTTTTAATATAATCTTTCGCACCAATGAAAGCTGGATTATAACGTTCAACGTGTCCAACCTGCGCTTTGATCCCATATTCTCTGCATTTGTAAAGAATTTCTTCGGCTTGTTCTAAGGTTTGCGTCACAGGTTTTTCAATGAAAAAATGAATTCCTTTTTGGATGGCTTTGATCGCATAATCGTAGTGATAAAGCGTTGGTGTCACGATATCCAGCATTTCGATTTCGCCCAAAAGCGCCTCAAAACTTTTAAAATATTTGTAGCCCAATTCCGCTTCCAGTTTTCTTGCATTTTCTTCGTCTTTATCGTGGAAACCAACGAGTTCGTACTTCTCAGATTGATTCAGTAATCGCAAATGGATTTTCCCCAAATGTCCCGCGCCCACAAGTCCGGCTTTTATCATAGCTTAATTTTCTTAAAGACGTAAATTTAAGAATTATCGCCAACCAACATAAAAAAAAGACCCGGAAATTTTAAACTTTCTGAGTCTTATTATTTAATATCTTCAAGTGTAGTCGAAGTCTGTTTCATTTTCATCTCTTCTTGCATCCCAAATTGATAAAATGATTAACTGCGTTTCAGTTGCTTCGTAGAAAATCAAGTAATTTCGAACAATGCTGATTCTGGTATTCATCAGTAGTCGTTCTTCCAATTTTTGGATGTTGAGATAGGAGATTGATAGCTTCGCTAATTAATATGCTGAGCTTTTTGCTGTAAGCTTTGGATTTGGTTTTCTTTGTCCAATAAATTAGAATTTCTTTAAGTTCGAGTTTTGCAGAATTAATCCAGACTACTTTTCTTTTAGCCACTGGTCGATTTCTTTATTTACTTCGTCGTCACCAGATATTTCTCCATTTTCATACTCTCTTCGTGCTTCTGCAATTCTGTTTTCTTGTTGTTTTGATAAGACAAAAACGTTTTCATATAGTTCAAAGTCCAACAGTTTCTTGATTTCTCGTATAACCCGAATTTCTTTCAATTCGGTAATTTTATTGATAACCTCTAATTTTAATTCTAATTCGGCTGAACTCATTTTGAATTTTATTTATATCAAATTTACAAAAAAATTAAACGTTTTCATCCTAAAGATATCACTTCTTCTTTTGTCGCGCTTTTCTGTGCCGCTTCAATCACTTTCATCGTATGGTAAGCTTGCTTTGCAGTTGCAGGAACTTCCTTATCATTCACAATCGCATCATAAAGGTCATCGCAAAAGTCGAGATAGTTTCCTTGCAAAGTCGGGAAGTGCACCGCTCGGTCGTTGTAAACCAGAAGTCCGGTTTTTTCTTCCGGCTCCGTTCCCCAATTTTCACGATTCGGAATTTTTCCCAGTTTCAGTTCATCTTCCTGAACGTCGCCTCTGTGTTTCAGAAAACTTCCTTTTTTGCCGTGGAAAACATAGGCTGGCGTGGGTTCCTTCACAAAAAAACTGGATTTCAATCGCACGCGTTTGTCAGAATAATAAAGCAAAATATCAAAATAATCATCAATTTGGGTATTCTCTCGCGTCCGCCTGATGTCGGCAAAAACTTTTTCGGGATAACCAAACAAAGTCAAAGCCTGATCGATAATATGCGAACCCAGATCCATCAAAATACTCGCGCCTGGATTGCCACTTTCTTTCCACGCTTTCGGACTCAGCAGCGGATTGTACCGTTCAAAACGGATTTCTGCTTCCACGATTTCGCCAAGATAGTCTTCTTCCAAAACCTTTTTCGCGGTCCGGAAATCGCTGTCGTATCTTCGGTTTTGATAAACGCAGAGTTTCAGTTTGTTCTCTTTCGCAAGCTGATCAAGTTTTTTAGCTTCCTCGGAAGTGGTCGTAAAAGCTTTTTCTACCAAAGCATTTTTACCGGCTTTCAAAACTTTTTTTGTCAAATCAAAATGGGTGTCGATGGGCGTATTTACAACGACTAATTCCGCATCGCTTTCCAAAACGTCTTCCAAAGAATCGAAACTTCGGACTTCCGGATAATCTTTTTGGATCAATTTTTTGCTTCGTTCGTAAGCGCCCAACAGTTCAAATCCTTCGTGAACTTCAAAAAAAGGAGCGTGGAAAAGTTTCCCGGAACCGCCGTAAGCCAACAAAGCTGTTTTTATTTTTCTCATAAAATTTTACAATTAATTTGAAATAAATTCAACCCGAAAGTCGCAATAAATTTAATGATAAAAAAAATTAAGCCACAAATCTGCGACTTAATTCAAAACATAAAAAATGATGTTCTAAAATCTAAAATTTATAATCTAAAATCATATAGACCTTATCCCATAATATGAAAACCACCATCCACGTGACGGATTTCGCCTGTAATTCTGATTTCTTTTCGGAAAAGATGAACAATCTCGTTCGCTAAATCTTCCGGCAAAGCATTTCCAAGCGGACTGAGGCGGTTGGCTCTTTCGACATCTTCCACTTTCAATGTGGCATTGCCGGCTTTGCTTCCCATATAAGGCGAAAATCGGATAGCATTCGCACGGATGCCGTAATTTTTTCCCAATTCATAAGCCATTTCGATGGTCAATCTTTCGAGCGCCGCTTTTGCAATACTCATATTAATGTAAGGGAAAAACGAGACTTTTTCCGCCGCAATGTAGCTCAATGAGACAATCGACGAACCTCTTTGCAAAACGCCATTGTACAGCAAAGCGTGGCACAACGAAATCAAGGAAAACGCCGAAACATTCATCGTATCATTGAATTCCTCAGCCGTGACTTCCAGCATTGGTTTTACAGATTTGTTTCGGATGGTTTTGTCCATTGCAATCGCGTGCAGAAAGCCATTCAGCTGAATATTTTTATTTTTCAAATCTTCGGCAAGGAACTTTAAACTTTCCGGAAGCGTGACATCCAAAGGCGCAATGTAAACATCGTTTCCTAAAACTTTTTTACAAGCCACTTCAAAATCCTCATAGTTTTTATTAAGAAATCCTACCGCTTTTTCAGATAGATTGAGGTGGAAAGGCGTTACACCCAAACCGGTGCAAACGACTTTCCCGTTGTTTTCTAATATTTTTTCAGCGGTTTTCATCGCCAGCGAGTTTTCGTCGGCTATCCCAGTAATCAGGAAAGTTTGATTTTCTAACATATTGATTTTCAATTAATATTTTACAATTAACAATTAACAATTAACAATTACCAATCAACAATCAACAATCAACAATTAGTCTAAGCTTTATAAAGCGCCGTTCCCCAAGTCCAACCCGAACCGACGGCTGCGAAAAGCAAGATATTTCCGGGTTTTATCTTTCCGCTTTTGTAAGTTTCGTCAAGCACGATGGGGATGGTTCCGCCAGAAGTGTTGGCGTATTTGTCCATATTCGTCATCACTTTTTCAAAAGGAATATTGGTTTTTCGAGCCGTTTCTTGCAGAATTCTGATGCTTGGCTGGTGCGGAATGACCCAATCGACATTGTCTGAAGTCATTTGGTTGGCTTCGAGGATTTCGTCAATTGTTTCCGGTAAAACTCTCGTTGCGGTATCATAAACCTCCTTGCCGTTCATTTGGAAATAATGAAGTTTCTGCTTCAAAGTTTCTTCAGACGCCGGCATTTCAGAACCGCCGGCCGGAATATTGAAATGGTATTTCCCGGTGCCATCTGCGTGCAATTTGAAATCGAAAAAGCCTTTGTCTTCAGTTGTGGCGGATAGCAAAATTGCGCCTGCGCCGTCTCCAAAAAACACCGAATCTTTTCTTTCCCAATCGGTAATCGTCGAAAATGTATCGGCACCGATTACGAGAACATTCTTATACATTCCGGTTTCGATGAATTGGCTACCAATCGCAATTCCGTAAAGTCCGCCTGAGCAGACTGCCGATATATCGAAAGCAACGGCCTGTGGTGCTTTCATTTTTTCTTGTACGAAGCACGCTGTTGACGGTGCTTGCCTGTCTGGGGTAGAAGTGGCGACGATGATGAGGTCTATGTTTTCTGGTTTTACGTCGGTGTTTTCCAAAGCTCTAAGTCCGGCTTTGTACGCCAAATCGCTGGTGACTTCGCCTTGGGCAATTCGGCGTTCCCTGATTCCTAAGTTTTTAAAAATCCACTCGTCAGAAGATCCCACTTTTTCGAAAAAAGCATTCTTTAAAATTTTTGGTGGAACGTAAGACCCGGTTCCTTTTATATAAGCTCTTAATTTCTGCATAAATCCGTTAGCGTTTTTTAAATTTAAATTAAAATGAAATCAACCCATTTGTTTTAATAAAAAAACAATCAAATTTATAAAGTTTAATCGGAATGGGAGAGAGATATTTAATAAATCTTGAAAATTATGATTCTTATTTGGATTTTAAATTTATCCTTCGGAAATTGCAAATTCTTTACCAAAGAACTAATAGCTATAATGAGAGATACTTACGTTCACAAAGGCAAGAGAAAACAATTGGTGGATTATCTTCAGCAGAAAATGGGCATTACCGACAGTTTTGTTTTGGCTGCGATGAACGAAGTTCCCAGACATCTCTTTATAGAAAGTGTTTTCGAGGATTATGCTTATGAAGATCGCGCGTTCCCGATTGCGGCAAAACAGACCATTTCTCATCCGTCAACCGTTGCCGAGCAAACCGAATTGTTGGAAGTAAAGGAATGCGAAAAAGTCTTGGAAATAGGAACGGGTTGCGGTTATCAGACGGCTGTTCTCATCAAAATGAAAGCCTGGGTTTACACCGTGGAACGCCAGAAAGATTTGTTCGATTTTTCTCATAGGATTTTCAAAGAATTGGATATTCGTCCCAAATTTCAGAGTTTTGGTGATGGATTTGCGGGGTTGCCAACGTTTGCGCCTTTTGACAAAATTCTTGTGACTTGCGGTGCAGAAGTGTTGCCAACCGAATTATTGAAACAATTGAAAGTGGGTGGCAAAATGGTGATTCCGCTTGGGAAATCCGATGAACAGACACTTTACAGGTTTACGAAAATTTCTGAAACTCAGTTTGAGAAAGAGGAATTTGGGGTTTATAAATTTGTTCCGATGTTGCAAAATAAATCGCAATGATTTAGTTGATAGTTGTTGGTTGACAGTTGTTGGAAATTGACTTGGAAAGACAAAGGTCAAAGTTACAAATGGATGTGGAAGGCGAAAAACTGCCCAAGAAAAATTAATAATCAATTATCATTAATCAATTATCATTAATCAATTATGAACTCACGGCAAGAAAAATTGGAGGCTTTTGGAAGGCTGATCGATATCATGGACGATCTGCGGGAAAAATGCCCGTGGGACAGGAAACAGACCTTAGAAAGTTTGCGCCATTTGACACTTGAGGAAACCTACGAATTGTCCGATGCCATATTGAACAATGACCTTTTGGAAATCAAAAAAGAACTCGGCGATGTGCTTCTCCATCTGGTTTTTTATGCGAAAATCGGTTCTGAGAGAGAGAGTTTCGATATTGCTGACGTGATCAATTCTTTGAACGAAAAACTGATTTTTCGCCATCCGCATATTTATGGTGATGCCGTTGCAGAAGATGAAGAAGCGGTGAAGCAAAACTGGGAAAAACTGAAACTTAAGGAAGGAAATAAATCCGTCTTGGAAGGTGTTCCCAAGAGTTTGCCACCGATTATCAAAGCGTACAGAATCCAAGATAAAGTGAAGGGAATCGGTTTTGAGTTTGATTCAGCGGAAGATGCTTGGAAAAAAGTAGAAGAGGAGTTGGCAGAATTTCACGCAGAAACTGAAGTTGATAAGAAGGAAAACGAACTCGGCGACGTTTTTTTTTCTTTGATCAATTATGCCAGAATTTCCGGACTAAATGCAGATACAGCCTTAGAAAAAACCAATTCCAAATTCATCTCCAGATTCCAAAAAATGGAAGAACTTGCGAAATCACAAAATCTAAATCTCTCCGATTTGAATCTCCAAAAAATGGATGAACTGTGGGAAGAAGCCAAGCTTTTTGAAAAATAAATTCTTTGGATATATTTAATTTGTATATTTGGTTCATTAACATTCAACAAAATATAAAAATATGAAAGGTAAAGGTTGTCTTGTGGCTGGTGTCGTATTATTGGCAATGGTCGCATTAGTTTTCTTTTGGGGATCTGGTAGATATAATTCTATGGTTCAAGCGAATAATGACGTTCTGGAAAAATGGGCAAATGTAGAGACCGTTTATCAGAAACGTGCTAACTTGATTCCAAATCTGGAGAGAACGGTAAAATCGTATGCAAAATTTGAGAAGGAAACACTTACTCAGGTTGTAGAAGCCAGAGCAAAAGCCACTTCCATCAATATTGATCCGACAAATATGACCGAAGCCGATATGGCAAAATTCCAGCAGGCGCAAAGTCAGTTGAGCGGTGCGCTGGGAAAATTAATGGTGGTTGTAGAGAAATATCCCGACCTGAAGGCCGATCAACAGTACATCAATTTCCAGAGAGAATATACAGCAATTGAAAACAGCATCCGTTCGGAAACAGTCTATTACAATGGTTCTGTGAAGGGTTTTAATAACTTGGTTGAGAGTTTCCCAGGAAATATTGTTGCGGCATTGTTCCCAAAATTCAAATCTAAACCAACTTTCAAAGCAGAAGCAGGCGCAGAAAAAGCACCAAGCGTTTTCTCAGAATAATGAGCCAATTTCTAACAGATCCAGAGAGAGCTTCCCTCGTGGAAGCCATCAAAATAGCTGAGGATCAGTCGTCTGGAGAGATCCGTGTGCATATAGACGCCGCCGAAGATTCCGATTTTGCCAAAAAAGCATTCGGCATCTTCCAATCTTTGGAAATGCACAAAACCAAAGAACGGAATGCCGTTTTGTTTTATGTGAATTTTGAACACCATTATCTCACCATCATCGGCGACGAGGGCATTCACAAGAAAGTAAAACAAGAGTTTTGGGACAGGATTCACGATGAAATCACTGCTGAATTTGCCAGAGAAAATTACTGCCAAGCTCTCAAAGATGCCATCTTGAAAACCGGCAACGAACTCAAAAAATATTTCCCTATTGACGGGGAAAATATCAATGAAATTTCCAATGATATCAGTTTCTCTTAAACGGTCTGTGTTTGCCATATTTCTGATCTTTGGTTTCGCGATCAAGGCGCAGAATATTCCGGAAAAACCGGCCGTGCTTTATCCGGTTTATGACAAGGCCAACTTGCTATCGGAAAGCGAAGAACAGGCTCTCAATCAGAAACTTATCAAATTCTCGGACTCTACTTCTACAGAAATCGAAGTCATTATTCTACCAACAACAGGCGGCGAAGATGTGAACTACCTCGCAACGATGTACGGAGAGAAATGGGGAATTGGACAAAAAGGAGTAGATAACGGCGTTGTTTTTATGATTGCAACAGAAGATCACACCATGGCCATCCAGCAAGGCCGCGCTGTGGAGCAATATTTGACGGCGTCGGTCGCAGGGCAGATTTTGGATTATCTCGTCACGCCAAGCTTCAAAAAAGGCGAATGGTACAAAGGGATAGACCGCGGGACGTCGGCAATAATGGAGGCTGTGCAGGGGAAATTCAAACCGATGGTCAAGAAGCAAAACAAAGATGGCGGGATCAATTTTGGCTCTCTGGCGGTGATCGTTGTGATTATTCTGATTTTGATCAGTATCATCAGCAAAAATAACCGAGGCAACAACGGAGACGACGATGACTACACGCTTTCTAGGAAAGGAAGCCGACGATATGGCGGCGGATTCTTCCCTTTCCCATTCCCAGGCAGTTTCGGCGGTGGCGGATTTGGCGGAGGAAGCAGTGGCGGCGGAGGTTTCGGCGGCTTTGGCGGCGGCGGCAGTTTCGGCGGCGGCGGCGCTTCTGGTGGATGGTAAAAATCATTAAATTAAAAAAAGTTAAAGTCACAATTCATAAAAGGAATGGTGACTTTTTTTGTGGAAGCGCTCATCGGTTAGATTTATAAAAATTTTGGACACTCATCAATAGTCAGGCAAAACAAATTATAAACTTCAGGTAAATTTCAATCTCGGATGGCTTAAGAATTTGATTTAATTCAAAATTTCGTTATATTTACGAAAATCGCCGTTTCTCTTGAAAAAAACACTGGTACTTTTTGCTCATCCATATTTCGAACATTCTACCACTAATGTCAGATTGCTGGAATGTTATGAGAATATGCCAAATGTAACTTTTCGCGATTTGTACGAGGATTATCCAGATTTTCATATTCATACCTTTCGCGAGCGGAAAAGGATTGTGGATTACGAGCGGCTGATTTTTCATTTTCCCATCATTTGGTTCGGGTTGCCGCCATTGCTGAAACTTTGGATCGATGAGGTTTTCGATATGCGCTGGATCTCGGAAGGAGAATTCAATATCTTGTCCGGAAAAGATGCCTTGATCATCGCCAGCGTCGGCGGTAGCGAAGGCAATTACAGCAAAGAAGGCAAGTATAAAATCAACGCGGAAGAGTTGTTCACGGGATTGCGAGTGGCTCTTGATGTGAACAACATCGAGTTGAAAAAAACATTCATTGTTTATAATGCCGACACGCTGGAGGAGAAGCAACTGGATGTTTCCTGCGAAGAATTATCAGAAATCTTGAAAATAAACTAATGGAAAATTCAATTGCAATGACGATTCTCATCTTTTTAGGCGTTGCCATCATTATGGTGCCGCTCGGGAAAAAGCTGGGTTTGAGCTCCGTGATTGGATATCTTTTAGGCGGCATTTTGATCGGTCCTTTTTGTTTACAATTGACGGGCGAAGACGCACAAGATATTATGCACGCATCGGAATTGGGCGTGATTATGCTTTTGTTTTTGGTAGGTCTGGAGCTGGAACCGCAGAAACTCTGGCAAATCAGAAAAAGGATTCTAGGATTGGGATTGAGTCAAATGCTGCTAAGTATCGTCGGGATTTTCACTGTTTTTTATATTGCCGGTTTCGGGTTGCAGAAATCCATAATTATTTCACTATGTTTTGCAATGTCGTCCACTGCGATTGTGTTGCAAACTTTGAAGGAGAAGAATCTTTTCCACACCGTGAGTGGCGAATCATCCTTTTCTATTTTGCTTTTTCAGGACATTGCGGTCATTCCTATTTTGGCACTTTTGCCTTTTTTCTCACGATCGCAAAGAGCCATATCGCAAGCCGATCACGAGAAATTTTTGCTGCATTACATCCCAGAATGGCTGCAGCCTTACACCGTCATCGGCGCCATATTGATCTTAATTTTGCTCGGGCGGTATGTCTTCGTTCCATTTCTCAGATTTGTTTCCAAATCCGGACTCAATGAGCTCCTCACCGCGGCCTCATTATTCCTGGTCATTGGAGTTTCAGAACTGATGATCTCGATTGGCTTGAGTCCGGCCTTAGGCGCTTTCATCGCAGGAGTGATGCTGGCCAACAGCGAGTTTCGGCACGAGTTGGAAAGCAACATCGATCCGTTCAAAGGGCTGTTGCTGGCCGTTTTTTTTGTCAGTGTGGGCGCCACCATCAATTTTGATGTCATTGCGTCCAAACCTTTTTTCATTTTTTCTGCGGCGTTTGTCGTTTTAGCAATTAAGGCCATCGTGCTATTTGGCATCGGCAAGTATTATAAAATGAATACAGAGCAGAGTTTCTTCCTCGCATTTGCCCTTTCCCAAGTCGGGGAGTTTGCTTTTGTTTTGATAAATTTCTCTGCCAGTTTATTTCTAATAGATTATCAAGCCAATTCAGAATTGATGGCTATCGTCGCCATTACGATGTGCATCTCGCCCTTGCTCTTGATCTTCAAAGAAAAAGTACTGGACAAGCATTTTATAAAAGATGATTCCGATGAAGGAAAGGCAGAGTTGGGAATCATTAAGCAGCGCAAGATCATCATCGTCGGCTTCGGATATTTTGGCAGTACGGTGGGTAGATTGCTGAAATCCAACGGTGTGCGGGCTACCGTTTTGGATAACGATCCCGAGCGGGTTGCCCTATTGCGAGCCAACGGCTTCAATGTCTATTATGGCGATGCCACGAAGCCGGCATTGCTGCGTTCGGCCGGTATCGAGGATGCCGATCTGCTCGTTCTCTGTCTGGATGATCCGGAAAAAAACAAGCTGCTGGTGGATTACGTCAAAGAGAATTATCCTCATATCAAGATCTTTGTGCGAGCCAAAAACCGCATAGATGCCTACCAGTTTATCAATAAAAATGTTGATAATATTTACCGAGAAACTCTGGGAACCGCCGTTGATATGGCAGTGGATGTGCTAGCAGAATCCGGAATGCGAAGATACACGGCGAGACGGATGGGCAAGCGTTTTATGACGATCGATAAAGCAATGACCCGAAAACTTGCCAAAGAAAAAAAGGAAAATATGGTCACATTTACATTACGGGAAACGGTGGAACGAGAAGCACAATTGCTGGCTCTCGACAGTATTTCCTTCGATGAAAACCATTGGGGCGGTGCCGAAGAAGACGATCAATAGAACGGTTCTGGGTATATTTTGATTCTTTTCGCAATCAGATCCATTGGATTCCGAGAATTTTCAGCATTTTTTAGATTTCCAACTGAGTTCCAAGAAATTCCCACTCCTGCAAGGTAAGATCCAATTCTTCTTTCGTTTTATTGTACGATTCCAAAACCTGTTCCGAAGGATTTTCTTTGGTAAACGAACTTTCGAATGCCTCGATTTTCAGTTCCAGTTCAGAGATTTTTTCTTCTACTTTTTTGATTTTGTTTTGGATACTTTTTTGCTCTTTACTTACAATGATATTTGATTCTTGAGGCTTCATTTGCTCCGGAGCTTTAACTTTTGCTTCGGGAACTTCTTCCTGATGCAATTTGGCTTTCTCGGCAGAGATCTCGCGGATGCTTTCTTTTTGGCGGTATTCCAAATATTCGTCGATGGTTCCGAGGAATTCCTTCATCTTTCCGTCTCGGAATTCGAAAATCTTGTCCGTCAATCCTTGCAGAAACTCGCGGTCGTGCGAGATCACGATCAACGTCCCTTCGAACTTCTGGAGAGCCAGCTTGATAATTTCCTTAGATTGGATGTCCAAGTGGTTCGTTGGTTCATCCATTATCAGTGTGTTGAACGGGCGTAGCAAAAGTTTACAAAGCGCTAACCGGTTTCTTTCGCCTCCCGAGAGCACTTTGGTTTTCTTGGTCACATCGTCGCCTGTGAAAAGGAAAGAGCCCAGCAGATCGCGCACGCGCGGTCTGGTTTCCTCTGTGGCGCTATCTTCTGCTTCTTGCAAAACGGTTTTGTCTGGCGTCAAAACTTCTTCCTGATTCTGAGCAAAGTATCCGATATTCACATTGTGACCCAAGTTCCACGTACCGGAATAATCGGTGATGTCTCCGGCGAGAATTTTGGCCAATGTGGTCTTTCCCTGCCCGTTTTGGCCCAGAAGTGCGATTCGGTCGCCACGTTCTACGAAGAAATCTACGTGATCAAAAATCTGCTTGTTACCATAAGCTTTCCCGAGATTTTGTGCTTCGAAAATCACTTTCCCCGGCGTGATACCCGGCTGAAAGCGAATATTGAATTTGGAAACATCTTCATTCTCAACTTCTATGCGTTCTACTTTGTCCAGCTTTTTGATCAAGGATTGCGCAAACGAGGCTTTAGAAGCGCTCGCCCGGAATTTATTGATGAGTTCCTCGGTATGTTTGATCTCTGCATCCTGATTTTTTTTCGCTTGGATGAGTTTTTCCTTTCTGTCTTTTCTCAGTTCCAGATATTTGGAATAGTTGGCTTTGTAGTCGTCGATTTTTTTGTTGTTGATATCAAAAGTTCGGTTGCAAGTGGAGGTCATAAACTGCTTATCGTGGCTCACCAGCAACATTGATCCTTGATAATCTTTCAGAAAATCCTCCAGCCAAATGATAGATTCCATATCGAGGTGGTTGGTCGGCTCATCCAGCAGCATCAGATCATTTTGCTGAAGCAATAGTTTTGCAAGCTCGATTCTCATCCTCCAACCTCCCGAAAATTCGTCGGTTATTTTGTGAAAATCATCGGCTTTGAAACCCAATCCAAAGAGAATTTTCTCCACATCGCCTTCCAGATTATAAGCATCGTGGTTCATCAAGAGATCGTTGAGGTCCGTCATCTTGTGAATGAGATCGCTGTAAGCATCACTTTCGTAATCGGTTCTGGTTGCCAGCTGATGGTTGACATCCTCCAATTCATTTTTCAATGCATTGATTTTTTCAAAAGCCTGCATCGTCTCGTCCCAGACGGTTCTTCCTTTTACGAAATCCAGATCTTGCTTTAGGAAGCCGATGGTGATGTTGCCTTCTGGGATCACGTTGCCTTCGTAGAAAGCGATTTCTCCGGAAAGTATTTTTAGAAGTGTAGATTTTCCAGCGCCGTTTTTACCAACGAGCCCGATTTTGTCGCCTTTTTTGATCGTAAAATTGGTGTCTTTGAAAAGATAATTTCCTGCGTGATGTAATCCTAAACCCTGAACCGAAAGCATTTGTTGTCTGTATTTTATTTGAATGTGCAAAATTAAGCTATCTCTTAGAAAATATCACTATATCTGCTATTTTAAAGTTAAAGTACTTGCTTACATAAAAAAAAGATTGTAACATTGTATTAATATTAACATTAAAATAATTTTTATTATGAAAAAAATTTTACTTTCCGCATTTTTTTTAAGTGCCACATTTGTTTCCACTGTACAAGCTCAGGTTTTAGAAGCTTACAATTATGATGCTCTTACTTTAGGAAACGTGGGCGGAACGGTCGATGGATTAACCGCCGGTCAAGGAGGAATTTATTCTTACTACGGTGCGGTTGCAGATTATAATATTGCAAGTATTGATGCTGCTCACGGCAAATCTTTGCAAATAAAAAATGGTAGTACGGCTGCCACTGCTTCCTCTAGATATACTTGGATGGATGGTATGGCTTTGTCCGACGCTTGGGCCGCAAGAACTGCGGGCAATGACTTCCTGTATGGGAAGATTGAGATTTACACAGGCACTGCCACGGGAACAAACCGTTCTGGATCATATCTTGCAAGTGCGACCAGTGGAATTGTTGGGGCAACTTATAATTCTGGTACCAAACAAATCAACGCTATGATGTACCTTAGTGGGGCAGCATCTGGATTCTATAATATTACTGGTGTTTCTACGGCAACTTTTCCAGCGAATACTTGGGTAACTCTTCAGTATGCTTATGATTATAACACCGGAGATACCTATATTAAAATTGGAAATGGAACGCCGTTATTGTTGAGTGTTACTGGATACACAACCTTAGGAGGTTCCGATCCTGTGGAGCACGACGTTTTCACTTCGTATGCAACTGGAAACAACGCTTCCACAACTGCGGGATTTGATAATTATGTAATTGAAGCTAAAGTGGCAGATCAATTCTTAGGAGCCGTCGAAGTTAAAGGTCAGATAGGATCTGAAATAGCCACGGTATATCCAAATCCAGCTGTGGATGTACTAAATATTAGCTATTCTAAAAAAGTAAAAAGTGTAGAGGTATATGACTTTTCCGGCAAAAAAATAAAAGCTAATCTTACAGAAAATAAAGTGGATGTTAGCAATTTGGCCAAAGGAACTTATCTTATTAACATTAATACGGGCGTTGAGGTTCAAACTCAGAAATTTATAAAGAAATAAATTGCGTTAAAAATTATAATGACAGAGAGCTCTAGGGCTCTCTTTTTTATTTATTATCTTTGCGGAAATTTTTAGACCCAATGAGCAAACCGATTACTCAGTTCATAGAAAAATATTATTTGCACTTCAATGCAGCCGCACTGGTAGATGCTTCCAAAGCTTATGTAGCGCATTTGAAGGATGGCGGAAAAATGATGATCACGCTTGCAGGCGCTATGTCCACTGCGGAATTAGGTAAAATTCTCGCGGAGATGATTCGCCAAGGAAAAGTGGATTTTATTTCTTGCACCGGCGCCAACCTCGAGGAGGATTTGATGAATCTGGTGGCGCATTCGCATTACGAACGTGTTCCTCATTACCGAGATCTTACGCCTCAGGAAGAGTGGGAGTTGTTGGAAAGAGGACTAAATCGAGTGACTGATACCTGCATCCCGGAGGAAGAAGCTTTCAGAAGATTGCAGAAACATATCTATGAAATCTGGAAAGATGCCGACGAAAAAGGAGAACGATATTTTCCGCACGAGTATATGTACAAGATGGTTCTCTCCGGCGTTCTGGAACAGTATTACGAGATCCCACGAGAAAATTCTTGGATGATTGCTGCGGCAGAGAAAAATCTCCCAATCGTTGTTCCTGGATGGGAAGATTCTACGATGGGTAATATTTTCACATCCTATTGCATCAAAGGTGATTTGAAGTTTTCTACAATGAAATCTGGAATCGAATATATGGCCTATTTGGCGGATTGGTATCCAAAGAATTCCGGGGGAAAAGGCGTTGGATTTTTCCAAATCGGGGGTGGCATCGCTGGAGATTTCGCCATTTGTGTAGTTCCGATGCTTTATCAGGATATGGAAATGCACGATGTTCCGTTTTGGAGTTATTTCTGTCAGATTTCAGATTCCACAACCTCTTATGGATCATACTCTGGCGCCGTTCCAAATGAAAAAATTACGTGGGGCAAATTGGATATCAATACACCGAAATATATCGTGGAAAGTGATGCGACCATCTGTGCGCCCTTGATATTCAGCTATATTCTTGAAAATTCATAAAGCAGTCCGGCAAAAAAATGTGGCGTCCAATTACTGAACGCCATTTTGTATGTTGGTTTATCATCCTTCACTTATCGCTTATCATTTATGATCAAAGCATCATCACATTTTCTATTTTGGCCACTTTCTGATAGATATCAATCACGTGATCGGCATCCATCACGAAGCATAAGAATGAAACGGAGGTATATTTTCCTTTGGAACTTTCGCGGTTGGATAATGTATATTTAAGACCATCAAAAATTCGGATAATTTCCGTGATCTTCTCAGAGTCGCCTGGAACAATGAATTTGAATAGATACTCTTCTGGGAAATTATGCTGCTGCTCCAGTTTTTCTTTTAAGGATTTGTAAAATTGCTCTTGGTTATCGTGATTGCTCTCTATGATATTTGCCATTTTGTTTTTAGGTAATTTTTATGAATGAAAAATCTCCGCAAAAAAAGCGGAGATCAAAGTTAGTGATATTTATTTTGTGCCTATGAAGGATTTTCGGCGGTCGCTTCCTGTGCCAGAGATACGCTGTCGGGAGCCGTTTCCAATGATTGGTCCAATGTAAACAGAGATTCGTCGGTTGCGCTGTCTCCGCCGGCAATTTTAAGTTTGTCTATTAAATCCAAGGCCAATTTTTCTTCTTCAATCTGCTCTTTTACGAACCATTGCATGAAATTCCACGTGGCCCAATCTTTTTCTTCAAAAGATAGATTTACAATTTGGTAGATTGCAGTTGTATTATCCACTTCGTGCTCAAAAACTTTGCCGAAGGCGTCTGTCAAATTCTCTGGATTTTCTGGCGGAGCGGGGATCGCTTCCACTCTTGCTTCGCCGCCTCTATCGAGGATGTATCGCATCAATTTGATCATGTGATTTCTCTCTTCTTGTGCGTGGCGATAGAGGAAATTGGCTATTCCGCTGTAACCTTTGGCATCAGCCCAGCATCCGTAAGACAAAAAAATTTGGGCGGCGTGTGCCTCCTTGGTCATTTGTTTTATTAGCGCCTCCTGCATCAGGTTGGATAATCTGTTTGTGTCCATCATTAGATAATTTTATTTAGAAAAATTAATAACATTTCTGATACGTTATTTGAATCGATATATATTCTTTCCTTAGAATGACAAATATTGCGCCAAAAAAAGGGGAAAGATTTAAGATATTATTTGTTGCATAGTATGTTAAAATTGTAATTTTTATAGCTGATAATCAGTGTTCTAATCATTTGTTAATAAAAATTAACGTCATGTTAAAAAATTATATATATTCGGGGAAGAAAATAATACTTAAGAATATTATGAGAAAAAATTATGTGAAATTACCATTGCTTATTGCTGTGATCTATTTTGGTGGCAATTTGCATGCCCAATCCACACAAGACACTGTCACCAAAGAGAACAAAATTGAGGAAGTGGTTGTGATTGGATATGGATCTGCCAAAAAAGTAGATCTTACAAGTGCTATTACAACGGTAAAAGCTGCAGACATTATAAAAACGCCTGCAGGACAAGCAACACAATCCTTGCAAGGAAAAGTTGCCGGCGTGCAGATCGTTGCTAATGGCTCGCCAGGTGAATCTCCTAAGATTAATATCAGAGGGATTCACTCTTTGTACGGAGACAATCAGCCGCTGTACGTGGTAGATGGACTTTTTGTAAATAATATTGAATTCTTGAGTCCGAATGATATTCAGGATTTTACAATTCTGAAGGACGCTTCTGCCTCTGCCATCTATGGTGTATTAGCAGCTAATGGGGTGGTTGTCATTACCACAAAAGGAGGAAATTACAACAGAAAACCCAAGATTTCTTATGACACTTATTATGGTGCGCAGTATGCCAATAATGTTACAAAAATGGCTAATACCGAGCAGTTTACCAATTTCGCTTTGGAGTCTGGGTCTCAGTTTGAAATCGATGCGATTGCCACAGCTATTGCAAGGTACGGAAGAAGCAGAACCAACCCAAATCTTCCAAATGTAAATACCGATTGGTACAAAGAGGCATTAAGGATTGCCCCAATCATGAGCCACAGTTTATCAGTAGACGGAGGATCGGACAAAGTAGCCTACTCCTTGGGTGGGAACTATTTCTCCCAAGACGGGATTCTTGATATGAAAAATAGCTACCAGAGATTTAATGTGAGGGCAAAAATTGATGCAAAAGCCACCAACTGGTTGAACGTGGGTGCGGTTATTAACTATACACGTGGTGAAAAATATGACGACGCATCTTCTGCTTGGTCACAGATTTATTATGCCGTGCCAGTAATGCCTGTTTTTGATCCATTATTTACCAGCGCAACTGTTCGCCCTTATGCCGATGCCCAAATTTTAGGATACAGAGATCACGATAACCCATTTTCTCTAATGGATAATGTGGATAACAAAGGAACTCAAAAATCTACCAATTTTAATGCTTACGCCGAAGTTAGTTTACTTCCGAAGGAATTAATCTTCAAAACAACACTGTCTTATAACAGTAGAACAATAGATGAACGTCTGATGGAATTGCCGTACTTCGTAAACAGTGAAAAAGGTTTTCAAAGAACATTAGCTAACTCTACGATTACACGTAATAATGCAACCTACGAAGATTACATCTGGGATAACACACTTACCTGGACTAAGTCTTTTGGAGAGCACGATATTACGGCGATGGCGGGAACATCTTTTGCGGATCAGTCTTACAAGTATTTGACGATGAAAGGAAACTTCTTTGAAGGAAGTTTATTTTCGCGATATAATGAAAGCACTTGGTATATACCTGTTGTGCATTTAGGATAAATTCATTTTAATTTTGTTCAAACTTCTTTTGAAAACAAAGAAATTGAGATATTGAATCATTGTAAAAGATGTGATTTTGGAGGTAATTCTTGTGGCTAATCCTTCAAAGGTTTTAGCT
>JAKLPS010000016.1 GCA_022013695.1 Weeksellaceae bacterium | reverse complement strand
TTTTGAGTAAGATTGTTCATTTATTTAATTACTTGATAATCAATTAAATATACGGATTTTTATCCAATTGAACAATCTCTTTTTTATTTAATTCCTAAATGCACAACAGGTTCTAAAAAGTAAAAAAAACAAAAATGGCACAAATTCTAGATGGACTGAAAGTTTCAAAAGAGGTAAAAGCGGAAATCAAAGAAGAAGTTGAAAGAATCCTCGCACAAAAGAAAAGGGCGCCTCATCTTGTTGCGATCTTAGTTGGAAACAATGGTGCCAGCACAGCCTATGTCAACAGTAAGGTCAAGGATTGTGAGGAGGTGGGGTTCCGATCCAGTTTGATCAAATTTCCAAGCACCGTTTCAGAATCTGAATTGTTGGAGAAAATTGATGAGCTAAACAAATCAAAATCCGTCGATGGATTCATCGTTCAACTTCCTTTGCCAAAGCAAATCGACCAGGAAAAGATTATTATGGCAATCGACCCTAGAAAAGATGTTGACGGTTTTCATCCCGAGAATTTTGGGAAAATGGCGCTGGAAATGGACACTTTTTTGCCGGCAACGCCGTTTGGGATTTTGACTTTGTTGGAGAGATATAGCATCGAAACCAAAGGTAAAGATTGTGTCATCATCGGCAGAAGCCGTATTGTTGGGAAACCAATGAGCATCCTGATGGGAAGAAAAGACTTCCCGGGCAATTCTACCGTAACGTTAACGCACTCTTACACAGAACATATAGAAGAATATACAAAGAAAGCCGATATTGTGATAACCGCTCTGGGCGATCCCAATTTCCTGAAAGGAGATATGATAAAAAAAGGCGCTGTAATCATCGATGTTGGCATCACGAGGGTAGATGATGAATCCCAAAAAGGGTACCACCTCGCCGGCGATGTGGATTTCGAAAGCTGCGGCGCAAAGGCCAGCTGGATCACGCCCGTTCCCGGAGGCGTTGGTCCGATGACTCGGGCGATGCTGATGAAAAACACGATCATTGCCTACAAAACGTCTGTGTATAATGATTAATTTATAAAAAATAGATGCCTCAACTAAGGAGAAACTGAAGAAGTCCCTCTCCTTTTGGAGAGGGATTTAGAGAGAGGATAATGACTAAAGAACAAGAAGACATCTTATTAAAAGAAGGAAAAATGCTCCCCGTGATGGAGCATTTTTACACCATTCAGGGCGAAGGTTTTCACGCTGGCAAAGCGGCCTATTTCATTCGTTTGGGCGGCTGTGATGTGGGTTGCCATTGGTGCGATGTCAAAGAAAGCTGGGATCCAACACTTCATCCATTAATGAACACGGAAGAGATTGCAGAAACTGCGGCAAAGCATTGTAAAACCATCGTTTTGACAGGTGGCGAGCCACTGATGTGGAATTTGGATACTCTGACCGCGAAGCTGAAAGAGTTGGGTTGCACCATCCACATCGAAACCTCAGGCGCCTATCCGATGAGTGGAAAGCTCGACTGGATCACGCTCTCGCCTAAAAAGACCGGACTTCCCTTAGCGGATATTTATAATGTTGCAAGCGAACTGAAAATGATCATCTTTAATCAAAATGATTTTAAATTTGCTGAAGAACAGGGTAATAAAGTGAATGAAAATTGCGAACTTTATCTTCAAAGCGAATGGAGTAAAAGAGATGTGATGTATCCGAAAATTACAGATTTCATTCTAGAAAACCCACAATGGCGATCCTCTATCCAAACGCATAAGTATCTCAACATTCCTTAACTTTGATTTATGCAGCGCCTTCGATATTCCAGATATTTTAAAACATTTGTGATTCTACTAGATCTGATTCTTGTAGCGGCGGTTTTTTGTTTTTATTACTTCCAAAATTTCGAAATAAAATATGATTCCGAATCGCTGGAGCAGAACCTTCTCTCCATCTTGCTTCTTTGTTTTTTCTGGCTTTTGCTGAGTGGCAGAACCAGACTATACCATATTCCGCGAAACGTGACTTACACCATTTTTCTGGAAAGAATACTTATTCATGTTTTTTTCTTTTTTATAGGCGTCGTTCTCTTGGGTAAGGTAAGCAACAATAATTTTCTTAAAACAGAGCGCTTCTACTTGGCGGGAATTCTTCTCCTGGTAGTGATCCCGATTAAAAGTTTTATCTATTTCCTGTTGAAATATATGCGAAGCATCGGAATCAATCATCGCAACGTGATGTTTATTGGCGAGAACGCTTCTTCCGATATTCTTCAAGAGATCATCAAGCAAAGAAAAGATTATGGCTATCGTATTTATGACTATCCTGCGAAAGATTATAACCTACAAAAGATCATCAAGTTTTGGAAAGATAATGGTATTTACACGATTTTCTTACCGTCAGAGCATTGCCTAGAAAAGTCGTTTGAGAATGACCTTTTCCGCCAGGCAGAACTTAATAAAGTCAAGATTTCGCTGGTGCCGAACATCATTCAGAATGATTTTTTCGAATATGAATTCAATTATATAGAGACCGTTCCGATATTGTCTCAAGCCAAGTATCCATTGGATTTCTTTACCAATGTCACTATCAAAAGAATCTTCGATGTTCTATTTTCAGTCATTATTTTGGTGGGCATCTGTTCTTGGCTTTTCCCTCTTATTATGATAATGATCAAATTAGAAGACGCCAAAGGATCCCCATTTTTTGTTCAGAAAAGATATGGCTTTCACGATGAGGTTTTTAACTGCATTAAATTTCGAACAATGAAGTGCGACGGAACTTGTTCTGAAAAGACGACAGATCTCAACGATGAAAGGATTACAAGAATAGGAAAATTTCTGCGAAAAACCAGTCTAGATGAGTTGCCGCAGTTTATCAATGTTCTCCGGGGCGAAATGTCCACCGTCGGGCCACGACCTCATATGCTTCTTGTTGACGATTTTTACAAACCAAAAATCAGCAGATATAGCTTGCGAAGTATGGTGAAACCCGGTATTACCGGATTAGCGCAAGTCAGTGGTTTCCGTGGCGACGAGGGTGATATGAGGCTAGGAATGAAAAAAAGAATCCTCGCCGATTCATTTTATGTCAAAAATTGGAGTTTTAGCATGGATATTGTAATCATCTTGAAGACCTTGCTTTTATTAATTGTCGGCGACAAGAATGCGCGCTGATATTCATAAGAAAAAAACTACTTTTGTTTTATGTTAAAACAACTATTTGTATCCATAGGAGAATATGTTTTGCTGTTGGGCAAAGCACTCAGGAAACCACAAAAAAGAAATGTCTATCTCAAACTTTTGGTTAGGGAGTTCTATGACTTGGGAGTCAACTCCTTTGGTTTGGTGCTTTTTACGTCATTTTTTGTTGGTGCGGTGGTGTCTATTCAGATGTACAATAACTTCAGCGCCTCATCCTTTCCTATTCCAACCAGTTTCGTGGGCTATGCAACCAAAGCTGTTTTGATTCTAGAATTTTCGCCAACCATTATTTCTGTAATTCTTGCCGGAAAAGTGGGCTCTTATATCGCGTCCAGCATTGGCACTATGCGTGTTACGGAGCAGATCGATGCCTTAGACATTATGGGCGTCAACTCTTCCAATTTTCTCATATTGCCAAAAATCGTTGCCAGCGTAGTTTTCAATCCAATATTGATTGCAATCAGTATTGTGGTAGGGATCTTAGGGGGCTATTTTACTGGCGTTGCCACAGGAAACTGGACGAAAGCCGATTATATTTCCGGCGTTCAAATGTATATGCCCACGTATTTTATTTGGTATGCTTTTGTCAAAACAGCCGCTTTTGCATTTTTGATTGCAACGATTCCCGCGTATTTTGGTTATAACGTAAAAGGCGGATCTTTGGAGGTAGGCAGAGCCAGCACGCAAGCCGTTGTTTGGACGATGATCGCCGTTATTATTATGGACTTAATCTTAACCCAAATGCTACTCAGCTAATGATAGAAGTAAAGGAACTTAGAAAAAGCTTCAATGAGGTGGAGGTTCTCAAAGGCATCACCGCCACTTTTGAAACAGGAAAGGTTAATTTGGTCATCGGGCAAAGTGGATCTGGGAAAACCGTGTTTATCAAATCCCTTCTAAACGTCTATGAGCCTTCCAGCGGCAGTATTCTATTTGACGGACGAGATATTATGACGATGTCACGCGAAGACAAGCAAGTGTTGCGATCGGAAATAGGAACAGTTTTCCAAGGCAGTGCCCTCTTCGACTCGATGACCGTGGAGGAGAATGTCAGTTTTCCTCTCGATATGTTTACAAACTTGACCTACCGCGAAAAAAGGAGAAAAGTGTTGGAAGTCATCGGCCGGGTGAATCTGGATAAAGCGAATAAAAAGTATCCTTCCGAGCTTTCCGGCGGGATGCAGAAAAGAGTGGCCATTGCCCGCGCCATCGTTAACAATCCAAAATATCTCTTTTGTGATGAGCCCAACTCTGGTTTGGATCCCTACACTTCGAACGTGATTGATGATCTACTTCTGGAAATCACCAAAGAATACAACACCACAACCATTATCAATACGCACGATATGAACTCTGTGATGACAATTGGCGAAAAAATCCTCTATCTCAGATTAGGAATCAAGGAATGGGAAGGAGACAACAGCATGCTGACGACAGCTAAAAACAAAAACCTGATCGATTTCGTTTATTCATCAGAACTGTTCAAGCAACTCAGAGATTTTATGTTGGAAAATGATCAAACAACTTTACTTAATGAAAAAACAGAAGACGATGAAAACAGCAATTAGTATAATCGGAATATTGGCAAGTACATTTGCCTATTCCCAAGTAACATTTGGGCTCAGAGCCAATGCCTTGATCAACACTTCATCTGCAAGTTGGGACAACTTCAAGGGTGCCATAAACACATCCGCAGACTCCAACGGAGACAACGCAGCAGGATTTAATGTCGGTTTGGCCGCGAAAATAGATTTGCCGGCAAGCGGCTGGTTTGTGATGCCAGAAGTGTATTACACCTCCTTCAAAAACACCGTAGAAACAACAGGGAACGTGAAGATAGAAGCCAAGAGCAATCGGATAGATGTGCCGGTTCTGGTGGGTCATAATTTCCTCTTGGGGAAATTGGCAGCGTTCGTCGGTCCGGTTGCGTCTTACAACCTTTCGACTGACAATAATTATTCAGGCTTTGTAGAAGATGTCAAAAATGAACTGACCGTTGGTTATCAAATCGGCGCTCAGGCAACACTTTCCAAATTTGTCATCAATGCCAGATATGAAGGGGCGTTTTCCGAAGACAGCAGAAAATTCATCAACTCAGGTTCCGATCTAGTGGCAGGCGACGAAACCGAAATTAGATATGACAACCGCCCAAGTATGTTCATTCTCGGGATCGGGTACAATTTTTAGTGAGAATTATTTCCTCAATATAAGAGAAGGCTGGAAAAACTAATTCCCAGCCTTCTTCATATATAGACCTTAAAAATTCACAAAACATTATTGTGAGATAATGATTCTGTCTGACAAATGTAGAAGCTATTGGTGGATAATTTTGTAACTCCATAAACAAAAAACATAACAATATTAATATGTTTTGCTTATTTTTACGCAACATAAGTATTAACTGGAATGAAGGTAATTCTTGAACATATTTCTCCCGATGACAACAGCTCTTTCCGAGTCCTGCATATCAAGGATATCCCGATTGCTGATCTCAATTGGCAGTACCACTATCACCCTGAAATTGAGATTGTTTGCGTCCTCAAAGGCAAAGGAACCAGACACGTTGGCTATCACAAAAGCCACTTTGAAGATGGTGCCTTAGCGCTGATTGGCTCCAATATCCCACATTCTGGCTTGGGTCTCAATGCGACGGATCCGCACGAAGAAGTGGTCATCCAATTCCGAGAAGACATCTTATCTTTACCAGACGGAGAGCCCGAGAGCAATTCCATCAAAAAATTATTAGAAATTTCGAGGTATGGCGTTCTGTTCTCTTCAGAAATCAAAAAGAAACTCATCCCCAAACTAGAAAGAATGACGCAAGCAGAGGGCTACACAAGATATTTGATGTTGCTTGATGTTCTTTTTGAACTCTCAAAAACCGAGGATTTTGAACTGCTAAATACCGAAATAATGCCTTACACGATTGTTTCCAGAAATAGAAATAGGCTGGAGGCCGTTTTCACCTATGTGGAAAATGGCTATCAGGACGAGGTCGATATCCAACAGGCTGCTGATCTAGCGAATCTTACAAAACCAGCCTTCTGCAACTTTTTCAAAAAAGCAACCTCCCTCACTTTTGTCGAATTTGTGAACCGGTACAGGATCGATAAAGCATGCGTTTTGCTCTCGCAAGAAAAAAGCATAGCGGAAAGTTGCTATGCTACAGGTTTTAATAATATCACCTATTTCAATAAGATTTTTAAAAAATATACCAAAACAACGCCTGGCCAATTTATCAGAAGTCTATAATGATTAGAGATTTCCGTTATTTGCGCTTTCAAGACGTTGTTTTTCCAACTCCGCTTTTTCTTTTTGAAGCTGTTTGAACTCCTGTCTGAGGTGCGCTTCTTTGACCGCATTTCCCTTGCTGACGTAGCCAACTAGGCCTCCGATAATGAGTCCAATTCCTATCCCAGATAAAGCGCCATAAATAACCCTCAAGTCTATCGCCATATCATTCAGATAAAAAAGCAAGGCGCCGAGACCCAATAATATGATACCAATAACTACTAAACTTTTCATATTGTGATGTTTCTAATTAATAAATTTAAAGTTGACCACCTGCTGCTTTATAGTAGGTCAAAGCTTTTGGCATTTCGGCATTCAAATCTGCAATTCTGTTCTGGGGATTCGGATGCGTAGAAAGGAATTCTGGAGTTTTGCTTCCTGTTGCAGAGGCTTCCATTCTTTTCCAAAATACTGTCGCGGTTCGCGGATCATAGCCTGCCATCGCCATCAGTTGCAGCCCCATCTGGTCTGCTTCGGACTCTTGCTTTCGCCCGTAGGCCAAAAGTCCTACTTGCGCACCAACGGGGTAAACTTTTTCAAAAACGCCTGCCCATTGACTGTTAGACATAGAGCCTCCGATCAAACTTCCGCCGTATTGGGCTAGCATGGCCTGCGAGATTCTTTCGTTGCCGTGTCCGGCGAGGGCGTGAGAAACTTCGTGTCCCATTACAACTGCAACGCCATTGTCATCTTTACAGATCGGCATTATTCCCGTGTAGAAAGCCACTTTCCCACCCGGCATGCACCACGCATTGAGCTGGGGGTCTTGGATAAGATTGAACTCCCAATTGTAATTGGCCAATGCAGATTCTCTTCCTATCGACTTATAGTAATTGTAAGCTGCATTTTTTATTCTTGCGCCCACGGTTTTAACTCTGTTGGCATCCGCCGTTCCAGTAACCACTTTGGCGCTGGAAAGCGTTGCTTTATATTCGGAGGCTGCCGCCATCGCAATTTCACTATTGTTTGCGATTTGTATCGAGGATCGACCCGTCACCGGATTGGTAACGCAACCCGTTGCTAAAAAGCTGCTAAGCAATATTGTTGATATTTTTATAACTTTCATCGTTTTCGCTTTATTAATATTAAGTGTGTTTTACAAGTATTATTCCAAAAAATTATTCTTTGTTTAGGAAGGCATCCCAGCCTTGAGCCGTCAATGGAATTCGCTGGTTGGAACCTCTGGCAACTAAAAAATTTCCTTCGTTGATTTCTGTTGCATGCCCGATGATGGTAAAGTCCGGATGATTTTTAATTTTTTCAAAATCATTTGGCGAGATCGTGAATAGCAATTCGTAATCTTCGCCACCGTTCAGCGCAGCCATTGCCGGATTAAGGTTGAGCTCATCGGCGGTCTGAATGGTCAATTCGTCCATTGGAATTTTTTCTTCATAAAGATTAAAGCCCACTTTTGACTGATCCGATAAGTGCAAAATTTCCGACGCCAAGCCATCCGACACATCGATCATCGAGGTTGGAAGAATGTATAGGTCTGCCAATTTTGCCTTGATATCTGTTCTAGCCTCAGGTTTCAATTGTCTTTCGAGGATGTAATCATAACCCTCCATCTCGGGCTGCATATTGGGATTTGCCAGAAAAACCGAATGTTCTCTTTCTAGGATTTGCAATCCTAAATATGCGCCGCCAAGATCGCCCGTCACCACCAAAAGATCATTTGGTTTTGAGCCGCTTCTCTTGACAATTTGCTCTTCATTTCCCAACCCAATTGCCGTAACGCTTATCACCAAACCAGCATTGGAACTCGTTGTGTCTCCGCCAACTAAGTCTATTTTATAACGATTACAAGCTAACGCGATTCCTTCATAGATCTCTTCCAAGGCCTCAACAGGAAACCGGTTGGAAACCGCGACGGAAACTAGGATTTGCGTGGGCGTTGCATTCATCGCCGCAATATCGCTCAGGTTCACAACCACCGATTTATAACCCAAATGTTTCAGCGGCACATAGCCCAGATTGAAATGGATGCCCTCGGCCAGCATATCGGTGGAAACCAACACTTTTTTGCCCTCTGCATCAATAATGGCGGCGTCGTCTCCTACAGAAAGTTTTGTGGAATTTTGATGGATGGGGAAACTTTGTGTCAAATGTTTTATCAACCCAAATTCTCCGAGTTTCGATATGGGCGTGAGTTCCTGTGATTTATCTTCAAGCATTTTTTATATGATTTTTTGGATGATATGTGAAGGAGCAAAGGCGGCTGCTGTTTATAAAAAATCGGAAAAGACGGACGCGTCTATATTTTCTGGCCGAAAAGGTAGTGTTTTCAGAAAATCTCTCGTCACGATCTGGGCATTTTCAATTTTGAACTCGTTCATTACCAAAGCAATGTCTTCCGGCGGGGTGGTAATTTTTCTCAGCATAATATCGATCCAAACGCCCGTGGCTTCTGCGGTTGCACAGTGGGTGCCGTCTGGCAAATAAAATTTGTGAACAAATTGATAAATGGATCCGTCTTCTGAGATCGCTGCTACCTCTACTCCGACAAAAACAGTTTGATCCGCGTAGATCTCTTTGAAGAAAGAAAAGCGCTCGTGCAGCATCACGGGACCGACGCCCCAACGGTTGAGTTGCGTCAACCCGATTTTGTTTTTTGTGAGAAATGCCATCCTTGTTTGCGAGCAATAATCCACGTAGCTCGAGTTGCCCAGATGACGGTTGGCATCGATATCGCTCCATCTAACCTCAAATTGATGATAATATACAGACATAGTTTGTGTTTAATGTTTCTCCAAATTTAACCATTTGAGATGAATTCTAAAAATGTAATTTTGTGCATCGAATACGGTATAACCAAGTTCCGGCAGTTGGCACGAAAAGACGGAACGCATTAAAAGAAAAATCCGCTTTAGTTAAGATTTCATCAATGTCAAAAAAGAAAAATGTAGTCATCATTGGAGGAGGCGCGGCGGGTCTTTTTACAGCGGCCAATCTCGATGAGGCTCAATTTAACGTCACGATTCTCGAGCAGAATTCGGATCTGTTGCAGAAGGTGAAAGTCTCTGGTGGCGGCCGGTGCAACGTGACGCACGCCTGCTTCGACCCAAGGGAATTGGTAAATTTCTACCCGCGAGGAAACCGCGAATTGCTGAGCGTTTTCACAAAGTTTCAGCCGACCGACACGATGGACTGGTTCGAAACTAGAAATGTACCTTTGAAAATAGAAAAAGACAACCGCATCTTCCCGCTGAGCGATTCTTCGCAAAGCATTATCGATGCGATGGTGTCCGAGGTGCATAGAAAAAATTTTGGAATCAAAACCCAAGTTTCTGTTTCGGAAATCATTAAAGAAGACGGCAAATATCTCATCAAAACAAAACAAGGCCATTTCCCGACAGACATCGTCATCTTTACGACAGGAAGTTCTCCAAAATCCTTAAAATTACTCCAAAATCTGGGTCACAAAATTATAGATGCCGTGCCTTCGCTTTTCACCTTTAATATCAAAGATGATTTGCTGAAAGATCTGCCAGGAACAAGTTTCGACCATGCCGAAATCCGAATTCCCAATTTGAAAACAGAAGAATCTGGACCGCTTCTCATCACACATTGGGGACTTTCGGGACCAGCTATTTTGAAAATTTCGGCTTGGGAAGCGAGAAATCTTGCGGCGTTGAAATACAGTTTTGAGCTCGAGGTTAATTTTATCTCAAAACCAATTTTTGAAGCTGAGCAAGAACTGATAGCGTTCAAAAACAGCAACCCGAAAAGGTCTGTTGCGCAGTCAAAAATATTTGATGTGACCCATCGGTTTTGGAATAAGATTCTTGAAGTTAATCATATTAATCCGGAGAAGCAGATGGCCAATCTATCTGGAAAAGAAATGGGTCTAATTCTGGAAAATCTTTGTGCGAAGAAACTTCGGGTGATGGGGAAATCGACTTTCAAAGAAGAATTTGTCACGGCGGGAGGTGTAGATCTCCGGGAAATTAACTTTAAAAATATGGCCTCAAAAGTCTTGCCTAATTTTTATATTGCAGGTGAGGTTCTTGATATTGATGCCGTTACCGGCGGTTTCAACTTTCAGGCTTGCTGGAGCGAAGGATGGCTGATATCACAACATCTTAATATGATATAATGAAATCTTTTATTAACTTTGGCAGCAGATTGAACTAACAAAAAATATGAAATATTCTAAAAATATAATGCAAATCGGCTTTTTATCGCTCTTTTTTATGCTTGCTTCCTGCCAGATAAGAGTGGTGTCGCCGGCAAAACCAATGCAGGACAACGCTATAAAGTTATATGAAAAATATACCGTTCAAACCAAGGACGCCAAAATCCAAAAAATCCAGATTTTAAAAATCGATGCAACCAAAATATATGGCAAAAATAAAGCAGGCGAAATGGTCGAAATCGAAAAGAACGAAGTGAGGGAAATCAAAAAACCGGATTATTTGCTTTCGGCTATCATTGCGCTTGCTGCTATTGCAGCCGTGATCGCCGTTCCCATTTGATCGCCCTCATGAGGTATAAAATGATGCTTCCAACAAAATAACATACAACATCCAACCAACTGAAAGAGTTTCCAAGAACGGTCATCATCACAGGATTATCCTTAAAACCAAATAATTCTGCGAAGTGAAAATATTGCAGAAATTCCATCGAACAAGCAAAAATAAAGATTCCGATAATCAATTTCAAAGGCTGTAAATCAAAAAAACTTTTGACGAAATAGTAGATCAGCATTACCACCAAAACATCGCCCATATAGGCTCTTACGAAGAAATAATCATTTAGTTTTGTAGCAATCAAAATTTCAATCAAGAAAAGGAAAATAGCAATCGTTAGATTTTTGCAGCTGAAGGTTAAGCGGTTTTTCATAAAAATCTTTTTATTGTAAGCTCTTGCACAAGGATTGAAAAGCAAATTTCTTGTTTCGGTTTGATTTTTGACCAGTACATTCAAATAAAATATCTTGCTATGAAAAAGTTTCTATTAATCAGCTCGTTATGCTTATTTGCAACAAGTTGCATCCCAGATAAAGACAAACGCCAAGAACGGAAAGACGACCACAGCGCGGAGCATATGAGAAACGAAGGTGTCAATTCTACCCTACTTTCTACAGATGCGAAAAAAGCTGATACCGTAGCAGTCAAAAAAGACTCGGCGAAATAAGACCGCTATTTTCCAATCATTTTCTTAATAGAGTTCAGCTTCATCAGAGCTTCAATGGGCGTCAAGGTGTTGATGTCGATTTTCGTCAGTTCTTCACGGATATTTTCCAAAACAGGATCGTCTAGCTGGAAAAAAGAAAGTTGGAGGTTTTCCTCGGTCACGCGTTTTATTTTCTCGCCAGAATCTTGTGTGGATCTGCTCGACTCCAAAGTTTTCAGGATTTCATTTGCCCGGTTTACCACTTTAGAAGGCATTCCTGCCAACTTGGCGACGTGGATTCCGAAGCTGTGCTCGCTGCCGCCAGAAACCAGCTTTCTGAGAAAAATAATCGTGCCCTTCCCTTCCTGAATAGAGACGTGAAAATTCTTGATTCTCTCAAAATTAATGGCCATTTCATTCAGCTCATGATAATGCGTTGCGAAAAGCGTTTTAGGTTGTGTCGGATGCTGGTGAAGATATTCTGCAATTGCCCAAGCGATGGAAACACCGTCATAAGTGGAAGTTCCACGACCAATTTCGTCCAGCAAAATTAGACTTCTCTCTGAAATATTATTTAGGATATTCGCCGCTTCGTTCATTTCGACCATAAAAGTAGATTCACCAGAAGAAAGGTTGTCCGAAGCCCCAACGCGGGTGAAGATTTTGTCCAAAATACCGATTTCGGCATGCTTGGCCGGAACAAAACTTCCGATTTGGGCCATCAAGCAGATAATGGCCGTCTGTCTCAGGATCGCAGATTTTCCCGCCATATTGGGCCCCGTTACCATTATGATTTGCTGAGAATCTCGGTTAAGAAAAATATCATTGGGGATGTAAGACTCGCCCAAAGGCAGCGATTTTTCGATAATCGGATGTCGTCCTTCGTGGATATCAATGGAAAATGAATCATTGAGCATCGGTTTGGCGTAGCCCTCTTCCACCGCCATTTCTGATAGACCCACTGCACAATCCAACTCGCCAATCAGTTTAGAATTTTCCTGCAATTGATCGATGTAGATCATCACGTTTTCGCAGACTGCCCGGTAGAGTTTCAGTTCCAGCGCAGCGATTTTTTCTTCCGCACCCAAGATTTGGTTTTCATATTCTTTCAGTTCTGGGGTGATGTATCGCTCGGCATTGACCAAGGTCTGTTTTCGGATCCATTCTTCTGGAACTTTGTCTTTATGTGTGTTTCGAACCTCGATGAAATAGCCAAACACACCATTAAAATCTATTTTCAAACTTGAGATTCCTGTTCGTTCGATTTCCCGATGGCACATTTCATCCAAAAATCCGCGACCTTTGTTCTGCAGATTGCGGAGCCGATCCAGCTCTTCCGATATTGTTTCCCTGATGACGTTTCCCTTGTTGATATTCACAGGAAGCTCATGATTCAGCTGGTTTTTTATAAAATCAATCAAATCGGCGAGATTCACAAATGGATCCAGCCAAGCCAAAACATCCGGAAATTTTAAAATTTTTGTTCGGATTTCCTGAATGTTGGTAATGGACTGGCGTAGGTAACCTAATTCTTTCGGTGAAATCTTCTCCGCGGCTAATTTTCCGATCAACCGGTCGATATCGGAGATGCCTTTTAACAAATTTTTTATTTCATATTTTAATGAATCTTCTCCGTTCAAAAACTCGACGAGGTGGAGCCTTCTATTGATGTCTCCGATGTTTTTTAAAGGTAGGATAATACGTCTCCTAAGCAGCCGTCCGCCCATCGGCGTACAGGTTTTATCGATAATATCAAGCAGCGATTTCCCCTGCTGACTGGCTGAATACACGATTTCTAAATTCCGCAACGTAAAGCCATCCATCATCAGAAAGTCATCTTGCGGAATGAGGCTGATTCTCGTAATGTGCTGAAGCAGAGAATGATGTGTATCTTCAACCAGATAGGCGAAGATGGCTCCGGCAGCCGTGACGCCCAGTTGATGTTCCTCGATTCCAAAGCCCTTCAAAGATTTTGTTTTGAAATGGGAGGTGAGTTTATCATAAGCATACGAATATCGAAACGCCCAATCCTCCAGCTTAAAAGCGCTTTTATTTTTCAATTGAGACGGCAGTTCGGTATTCCTTTGATAGATAATTTCACTTGGGTCGAAGGTATGAACGATGTGGAGCATTTTTTCCAAATTGCCCTCGCTCAAGAGAAATTCTCCCGTAGAAACGTCCAGCAAAGCCAGACCATATTTTTCTTTTTCTTTATGAAGTGAGAGCAAGAAATTATTTTTCTTGGAGCTCAGAACCTGATCGTTGAAAGTAACGCCCGGCGTCACCAGTTCTGTTACGCCACGTTTAACGATTCCCTTGACGGTTTTCGGGTCTTCCAGCTGGTCGCAGATGGCAACGCGCAATCCTGCCCGCACGAGTTTTGGCAAATAAGAATCCACTGAATGGTGGGGGAATCCGGCCAACTCGATGTGCCCGTCGCCGTTGGCTCTTTTGGTCAAAACGATGCCAAGAATCTGAGACGTTTTGATGGCATCTTGGCCAAAGGTCTCATAGAAATCTCCTACACGAAACAGCAAAAGCGCATCAGGGTATTTTGCTTTGATGGTGTTGTACTGAGTCATTAACGGCGTTTCTTTCTTGGCCAATGTTTTTAATTTTAAGAGTGCTAAAATACGAATTTAATAAGATAATATTTCGCCATCCAACGCCCACAATTGGGATTTATAAAAGAAAAATTCTGCAAATTAAAAGAAAATAATAATTACTGCGTTTAATTCTTAAATTTGAATAATGAAAAAACAGCTTTATCTTCTTATTATATCGTTTTCTCTGATCAACTGTTACACCTATAGACCTGCAACAGCAAAGGACGACTCAGCAAAAGACAAAGTGGATTCGCCACCAATGTCCGAAGAGCTGACGGCTAAAATGGCTGCTAACCCCCAAGCCACAGCCTCCGAAATGAGACCAAAAAGTCCTTCGAAATCTAAAGCTAAACCCGAAAAACCAGCCAGCCCGAGACCTGCAACTATCGAAGAAAAGCTGGAAATCAACAAGTTTTATAAAATAGATGTGGCAGACAGGAGTTATAAGATCCAAGTGGACAAATGGGTAAGCGATACGCTGGTGGCACACGTGATCCATAAGCCCAAAAAGATTCTGAAATTTCATAAAAACCAGATCGATCCGAGCACGATTGCAGAAAGACGCTTCTCCAAACCCACGGCGGACATCATCACCGTGGTGGCCTACGCCGCAGTTGGCGTGGGCATTTGGGCGTTGGTTAATTAATTATTGAAAACTGTTTTTCTTTTTCTTTAAAATGGATCATATAACCAATATCCTTCAATAATAATTGACTGTTTTTCAAAATAATCTCATCTTTGTAATCAAGAAGTTGAGCGTCAAGTTTTAATGCCAGCTTCGGAATATAATCAATGATTGACCATGAAAATAGAGCAAATCTACACCGGATGTCTTGCGCAGGGTGCGTACTACATCGTTTCAGAAAATGAGGCTGCCATCATCGATCCACTGCGAGAAACCCAACCTTACTTGGCTCGATTGGAAAAAGATGAGGTAAAACTCAAATATATTTTTGAGACGCATTTTCATGCAGATTTTGTCTCTGGACATCTTGATTTGTCAAAAAAAACGGGTGCGCCGATTGTCTACGGACCGACCGCCAAGCCAGAATTTGATGCCATCATTGCGGCGGATCAGCAGATCTTCGAAATTGGAAAAATCAAAATAAAAGTGCTTCACACGCCAGGTCACACGCTGGAAAGCGCCACATATCTTCTGACAGACGAAAACGGAAAAGAAACCGCTATTTTCACGGGTGACACCTTGTTCTTAGGGGATGTGGGAAGGCCAGATCTGGCACAAAAGGCAGGCGAAATCACAGATCGAGATTTGGCCGGAATGTTATTCGAAAGTCTTCACACGAAGATTTTACCATTGGATGACTCGATTACGGTTTATCCTGCGCACGGCGCTGGTTCTGCATGTGGAAAAAACATGCAGAAAGAAACGGTGGATACTTTGGGAAATCAAAAAAAGACCAATTATGCCCTCAGACAGCCTACTAAAGAAAGTTTTATTAATGAAGTTTTAGATGGTTTGACAGCGCCGCCAAAATATTTTGGGATGAATGTGGCTCTCAACAAAGGCGGCTACGAAAGTTTTGAAAAAGTCTTTAAAAAAGGAAATAGTCCCATTCCGGTTCACGATTTTGAAAAGGCAGTCGAAGATAGTGGAGCCTTGATTTTGGACACAAGAAGTGCGGCGGATTTTCATAAAGGGTTTGTGCCAAATGCTATTAATATTGGAATAAAAGGCGATTTTGCGCCTTGGGTTGGAGCGATGATTGTAGATGTTCAGCACCCGATTATTCTGGTTTCAGATGCTGGTTCGGAAGAAGAAGTGATTACGAGACTAAGCCGAGTAGGATTTGACAACGTCGTCGGTTTTTTGGAAGGCGGTTTTGAAAGCTGGAAAAATGCTGGGAAAGAAATAGATGAAGTCAAAAGAATTTCGGCCGAGCAATTTGCTTCAGAATTTGGTGACAATCAAAAAGTTATCGACGTTAGAAAAGAAACGGAATACGAAGCCGAACATATCGACGAAGCTTTCAGCAAGCCTTTAGCTTACATCAATGATTGGGTCAATTCTGTTGATAATTCGGAGCATTTTTACATCCATTGTGCTGCCGGTTACAGAAGTATGATTGCTGCAAGTATTTTGCAATCAAGAGGTTACCGGAATTTCACGGAAGTTGATGGTGGTTTTAATGCTATTAAGAAATTTGATAAAGTTCCGAGGAGTAATTTCGTGTGTCAGACTAAAACTCTGTAATTAATTTGCATAGATTTTGATCTAACATCTAAAATTCTAATCTCTAACTTCTTTCAATTATGTCACAAAAGTTTCAAGAACTCATACAATCCGAGCGTCCTATTCTTATTGATTTTTTTGCAACCTGGTGTCAGCCTTGTAAAGTTCAGTCTTCAGTTTTGAATTCTGTAAAAGAACAAGTTAGCGAAAAAGCCAGAATTGTGAAAATTGATATCGACCAATTTCCATCAATTGCTAATGAATATAATGTGCGTGGCGTTCCTACTTTAGCAGTTTTCAAAAACGGCGAAATGCTTTGGAAAGAGAGTGGCGTTCACGATGTGAATTCTTTGGTTGGGGTATTGGAGCAGTATTCTAATTAAATATTCAATTCAAACCCATCTCGCTCCGCCAAAAAAGGAAACCTACTTCGGAATTCCTTTAACTCGGCCAAATCCCATTCCGAGGAAACAATGTTATTTTTCCTTTCAGAAATTTCCTTTCCGTCTGGGAAATATACCAATGAACTTTCTTCATATTCCAAATTATTTCCATCAGTTCCAATCCTATTCAAGCCAAAAAGAAAGGCCTGATTCTCAATTGATCTTGCTTTTAATAAAGATTTCCAAGCTTCAACTCTGGATTTCGGCCAATTCGCAACGTAAAGAATTGCGTCGTAATCATCCTGATTTCTCGAGAAAACCGGAAAACGCAGATCGAAACAAACCTGCAAAAGAATTTTGAAACCTTTGTATTCAATAATTTTTCGTTTAGTTCCGGCCGTGTAAATTTTATCTTCTCCAGAATAGGAAAACAAATGTCTTTTGTCGTAAAATTCAAAGCTTCCGTCTGGAAAAACGAAATAAAAACGGTTGTAACATTTCCCATTCTCTTCTACAGATGCACTTCCTGCAACGGCCGAATCTTTTGATTTAGCAAAAGATTTCATCCAGGCCAAAGTTTCCAGATTCCTGTCTGCAACTTCATCAGCTTCCATATAAAATCCCGTGGAAAACATCTCCGGAAGCAAAAAAAGATGCGCTGCTGAATTCAACAATTCATCCTCTATCTTTTTGAAATTTTGTTCTTTGTTTTTCCAAGCGATATCGAGGCTGAGGCCGGCAATTCTAAGTGTTGACATGGGGGAAATTTATATTGCAATTTATAAATTTTTCAAGTTGCTTTTCAATGATTGGACTGTTTCTTTTTTTAAAACAATACTTTAACATAAAAACGTGTTAATAAAAAACACGCCAATAAGGCATTTTAAGGTTAAAGTTTCCCAATAAATTGTTAAAAATCATTACATCATCGCATTAAAAATCATATAATTGTAATTTTGCATCATCAACATAACATTTATGAAGAGATTTCCTTTGTTTTTAGGATTGTTTTATTTAATTTCAACCTCATTTTATCCCTCGGGTTCTGAGAATCTTTCTCATACCAAAGTGACGGTAAAAGCAATAGAGCTAAGCCCAAATATAAATTTCTCGCCAGCCGATGAAGCAGAAGAAGTGTACAAAAATCTACAGTTTGAAGGAGAAAAATTGAACTTTGAAGTCTTTGAAAAAGCATTTTTGGGATTTCAAAATTTAAAAAAATCCGGTAACCTAGAACCAACGGCGCATTTGCTGACGGTTTGTGATTTCAGTATTTCTTCTTGCAAAAAACGTCTTTGGGTGATCGATATGGCTGAGAAAAGAATCCTGTTCAATTCTCTCGTGGCGCACGGAAAAGGCACCGGCGAGGAGTTTGCACTCAATTTTTCCAACGCAGAAGATTCGCACCAGTCGAGTCTTGGTTTTTACATTACAGAACAGGCCTACACGGGAGACAATGGCTATTCTTTGAGACTTTTTGGGATGGACAAAGGCTACAACGATGCCGCTCTCGACAGATGTATCGTGATGCACGGCGCCAATTACGTAAGCGAAGATTTCATCAAAACCGAAAAAAGACTCGGGCGCAGTTGGGGTTGTCCCGCGATTCCTAGAGAATTGGCTCAACCGATCATTGATACTATCAAGGATAAGACTTGCCTCTTTATTTATTATCCGGATCAGAATTATCTTTCAAGTTCTCAATGGCTTAAAAATTGGGAACATAAAGACCAGATTTTGAATGATGATTCAAATCAAAAAGTGGCTACTAATTAATTTTTTTGCAATCAATTAAAAATAAAAATCCCTTTCAATGTATTATGCTGAAGGGATTTTTTTGTTATCTAAAACCTTATTGAGGATTTTTCACCAAAAGACGGAAACCTTCTCCGTGAACATTGATGATCTCCAATCCGTCATCTTCTTTCAGGAGCTTTCTCAGTTTAGCGATATAAACATCCATACTTCTTGCGGTGAAGTAATTTTCTTTTTTCCAAATCTTTCTAAGTGCAAGATCTCTAGGCATAAAGTCGTTTCTGTGGATGCAAAGCAACTTCAGAAGTTCGTTTTCCTTCGGCGAAAGTTTATAATCGTTTTCATTAACTCTTAGTTGTCTCAACATCGAATCGAAGAAAATGTTGCTGATTTTGAACTGTTCTTGATCTTCGTTTTCCAAAACTGCACTTCTCTGTAGAATTGCTTTTATTTTGTAAAGAAGTAACTCAGTATCAAATGGTTTGGTGATGTAATCATCTGCTCCGATTTGGTAACCTTTTAGGATGTCCTCACGCAAATTTCTCGCTGTAAGGAAAATAATCGGTGTGTTTTTATCAATTTTCTTAACATCTTCTGCTAAGGAAAATCCGTCTTTTTTCGGCATCATTACATCAAAAATGCAGATGTCAAATTCCTTTTCTGTAAACTCTTTCAGTCCCATTTCTCCGTCAGTCGCCAATGTAACCTCGAAGTTGTTTATCGTAAGATAATCTTTCAGAACTGCGCCAAAACTCTGGTCGTCTTCTACTAATAATATTCTATTGCTCATATCCTTATAATTAATAATTAAAAATGAAGAATTAATTGTTCTTCGTTTCGTTAATATTTTGTTTTGTTTTTTTAAAATTGTTGTTAATAACTTAATAATTTCCTCTACATCTTTTTCTAATGATTTGAATCTGCTTCATTTATAAATTCTGTTTTATATAATAATTTTATCCAATAATATGCTTCAAAAGCTTCTTTATAAGATATTTGAAGTTTTACAACAAACTCTTTTTTGCTAAATGGAGCAACTCCTTTCTTCTATATTTGCACCAATTGATGTTGATGACCTTAATAGCTGTTTTGATAAAACGTGTTCTTTCCGTACACTGGTCAATAATTTGTAACGATTAATAATTATTACAGAGAAATTAAATGACTTATCTCTAATAATATTTCTCTTTATTTCCGTATTTTCCAAAATATTAATTATTAATTTTTCATTATTAATTAAACTATACCATCGGAAGTTTAATTGTAAACGTGCTGCCTTTCCCCTTGTGAGAATCTACGGAAATTTGCCCTTTGTGGATTTGGACGATCTTTTTGACATACGAAAGTCCGAGACCTTGCCCTTTTACATTGTGAATATTCCCCGTTTCCTCGCGGAAGAATTTTTCAAAGATTTTATTTCGGTTATTGGCTTCCATTCCCATTCCCTTGTCAGAAATTTCGATCACGTAGAAATTATCTTCATTTCTGGTGCTTAACTTTATTTCAGGCGTTTCAGGAGAGTATTTGTTCGCGTTGTCCAGAAGATTAATTAGGGCATTCGAGATGTGAAACTCATCCACTTGGAAATTGTACTTCGTAGCGTTGAAGTCTGTCACCAAGGTGCCATTTCTTTCATCTACAATTAATTTAAAAGATTCTGCCACGCTTTTTATGAGCTCGCGCACATTGGTTTCTTTCAGATGCAGTGGCATTTCATTGCGTTCCAGTTTGGACATATTTAGAACCGTTTCTACCTGTTTCTTCATTCTTAGATTTTCCTGCTTTATCAGTCCCGAGTAGTATTTGACTTTATCAGGATTGGTCGCGATCAGATCATTGGCCAAAGAATCAGCTGCAACGGAAATGGTAGCCAATGGCGTCTTGAACTCGTGCGACATATTGTTGATGAAATCCGTCTTCACTTCGGCAATTTTTTTCTGACGCATCATATAATTAATGGAAATAATATAAATCCCCAAAATCGTGAGTAGCGAAATGAAAGTGCCCAAAAGCATCGGCAGATTGTGCTTCACCAGCGAATAATCTTTTCTCGGAAAGACGATTGCCAGTGTGTAAAGCGTTCGGTCTTTGCTGTCGGTAAAAAGGGGATAGGTGTAATTGGTCTTGTCTTTCTGATCGAGATAAATATTGTTGGTAACTGTCGTTAGCTTATTCGTTTTATTAATGATTCCGAATCCAAATTTTGTATCAATTCCCTTTAATCTTAATTCTTTGGACAAAACAGAATCTATGGTTTTGCTATTAACCCGTTTTTCTATCGGGAGGTTGGATGCGCTTAATCTTGCAAATTCCTTCATCTGATAAGAGTTATTGTCAATATCTCTGCTGATATTGGTGGTAAGCGGTTCCGGAGAACTTCTTTTCAGTTTTAGTTGGCCTTCGTCTTTGTAAAGTTTTGTTGTGTACAAAGTGTCTCCTTTTGCAGAAACCGGAATGTTTTGCTTTTCCACTATGCTCGTCTGGAAAAGAATATTTGCTCTGTCGGCAGAGTCGGAACTTTGCTGGATGTAGGTTTTCGTAGGTTGGTTCGCAGAGGCCAAAACCTCTTTGCCAACGCCACCGTAAGTCTCGTTCCAGTATTTATTAACTTCAATTTGATTTATTTTTTGAGTAGAAGTTTCTAATGCCGAATATACTTTGTTGGAAAAGTCTTGCTCAAGTGAAGTGTATAATTCCTTGATCCAATACAACTGCAGCGAGACAAAAACAATGAGCGAGATCGTCATAAATACAGAAATAATCGGAATGAATTTATTATTCATATAAACTTTTAAGTTAGAAAAGTTAAAATTACAGTTTTTACGAATGTCTGCACAAAAAAAGACTCTTCAAATTATTAAACTTTTCTTAAAATCAGTAGATTTAACATTTTATTGTGAATCATCAAAAATGTTGCCAGAAATAGAATGGAAGCTTATTTTTCCTCGGTTGTTTGACTACAACCTAAAAATCTGTGCTTAACAATGCTGCGGAATATCCTTAAAGGTTTGATAGCAACGAAATAAAAGCGATTTTCGCGCTACTTGGGTTCAAAAAATTATGGTGATTTTCTGCTGGAACCAATTTTGACTGTGTGCAAAAAAGCCCTATGCCAAATCAATTTCCTCATCCTGAAAATAATGGATAATTGCTTTTTTCATCAAGAGCGATTGTTCATTGGGTTTTAATTCCGGCAGATCATCCAATTTTTCATAATGAGGCCAGCCATCTTCGTAATGCGTGAATTTATAGTAACCAAAAGGTTCCAGCAATCGGCAAACCGCTATGTGTAGGAGATTGACCTTATCATCTTTCGTAAATTTCTGTTGTCCGCTTCCCAATTCCTGAACACCAATGATGAACAATAAGGTATCAATTGGTGGATTTTTTTCGGTTTGAAAATTAACTTCAAAGAATTTTTCTATTTTTTTCCAGATCTCGGATTCGTTCATAACGTCATTTTTAACCGTTCAACTTTCAACAAAAACGCATATTCCAAAGCAATTTCCTTCAAGCTTTCAAATCGTCCGCTTGCACCGCCGTGACCAGAACTCATATCGGTTTTGAAGATGAGAATATTGTCATCCGTTTTCAATTCCCTCAATTTCGCTGTCCATTTTGCTGGCTCCCAATATTGAACCTGAGAATCGTGGAATCCTGTGGTAATTAGGATGTTAGGGTAATTTTTCGCTTCGACATTATCATAAGGCGAATAGGATTTCATATAATCATAATATTCCTTCTCATTCGGATTTCCCCATTCATCGTATTCTCCTGTTGTCAAAGGAATTGTATCGTCCAACATCGTCGAAACCACGTCTACGAAAGGAACCTGCGCCACAATTCCGTTAAAAAGTTCCGGATTGTAATTCATCACTGCACCCACCAAAAGTCCGCCGGCACTTCCGCCCATTGCATAAAGATGTTTTGGAGACGTGTAATTTTCTGATATTAAATGTTTTGCAGCATCGATAAAATCAAAAAATGTATTTTTTTTCCGCAGCATTTTTCCGTCTTCGTACCATTGTCTGCCCAGATATTCTCCGCCACGGATATGCGCAATGGCATAGACAAAACCGCGATCTAGCAGCGATAATCTGGTGCTGGAAAAGCTCGCATCAACCGTGTGACCGTAACTTCCGTAGCCGTAGAGTAGAAGCGGTGTGTTTTCAGACTTTGGTGTGTCTTTGTGATAAACCAAAGAGATTGGAACTTGTTTTCCGTCTCTTGCGGTTGCCCAGATTCTTTCCGAAATGTAATTTTCTTTGTGGAATTTCCCGCCCAAAACTTCCTGTTCTTTGAGCAGTGTGGTGGTTTTTTCCTTCATATCGTATTCAAATGTGGAAGCCGGTTTGGTCAGTGAGGTATATCCGAATCGCAGTTTGATGGTGTCGAATTCCAAATTGGTGCCGATGTATGCGGTGTAAGTAGGGTCAGAAAACGAAAGATAATGGGATTTTCCGGTTTTGCTTTCGATGATTTTGATTTGCAGAAGTCCTTTTTCCCGTTCCTCCAAAACGAAATATTGACTGAAGATCTCGAAACCCTCAATCAAAACATTGTCTCTGTGCGGAATGAAATCTTCCCAGTTTTCTATTCCGGGATTTTCGACTTTGGTTTTGACGATTTTGAAGTTGGTGGCATCATCAGCATTCGTAACGATATAAAAATCATCCTGATAATGTTCAACAGAATATTCCAAATCCTCAGTTCTCTCCTGAATTATTTTCCAATCTGCAAAAACATCATTTGAAGGAATGAATCTATGCTCATCTTCATTCGTGCTTGAAGATGAAATGAAAATATAATCTAAGGTCTTGGTTCTGTAAACATTAACATCAAACGTCTCATCTTCCTCGTGAAAGATCAAAACGTCTTTTTCAGTTTCAGTTCCCAACTCGTGGCGATAGATTTGGAATGCCCGAAGGCTGTCATCTTTTCGTATGTAGAAAACATATTGGCCGTCATTGGACCAGACGGCTTTTCCTGTGGTATTCTCGATTTTCTCTGCGCCTATCTCGCCAGTTTTTAAATTTTTGAAGAAAATTTTATAAATTCTTCTTCCGACGGTATCTGTTGAGAAGGATAAAAAATCATTGTTCACGCTGATTGAAATGCTTCCAATGTCAAAATAGCCTTCACCTTCCGCCAGAATATTGGCATCCAAGAGAATTTCCTCATCCGTTTCCAAAGTTTGATACTTTCTTGAAAAAATTGGATATTCTTTTCCATCTTCATAACGGACAATGTACCAATATTGATTGAAAAAATAGGGTAAAGATTCATCATCTTTTTTGTATCGAGATTTCATTTCCTCATAGAGATCGTTCTGAAGATCTTCTGTATCCCTCATGACAAATTCTGTGTAAGCATTTTCCTCCTCCAGATATTGTATAACTTCTGAATTTTCTCTTTCATTCATCCAGAAAAAAGGATCGTTCCTTTTGTCATTATGAATTTCGAGATATTTATCTATTTTTTTGCTTTTGGCGCATTCATATTGTATCAATTTTTAAACGCCAAGGCGCCAGATTAAAGAAATTATTAGTTTAAAAAAATTGCCAGACATTACTTACCAACAAGCAGAATTTCCATCATTCAGGGCAAATTTGACAAGATTAAAACTAAATTCTCTTTCGATTGCGAGATTATTAATCCCAAAATTAAACAAAAACCCATCTTCTCAGAAAGAAGACGGTTTGGATTGATGCGATTAATTTTTACTTATTAACGCTTCTGATGTATTTTTCTAGTGCCATTGTCATAGAAGGCGTTTCTTTCGTTGGCGCCATCACGTTCACTGTCAGCCCGGCTTCTTCTGCTGCGGCTTGTGTTGTGGTTCCGAAAACGGCAATTCTGGTGTCGTTCTGTTCAAATTCTGGGAAATTAATCTTCAGAGATTTGATTCCCTGAGGACTGAAGAATACCAGCATCTCATAATTGTTGACGTCGAGATCTGTGAGGTCGCTTGCAACTGTTTTATACATAATTGCTCTTGTCCAATCGATATTGGCGGCGTCCAGCAGTTTTGGAACTTCTGGCGTCAGGATGTCGGAGGAAGGCAGAAGGTACTTTTCTGAGGGATGCTTTTTGAAGAGCGCCGCCAGATCGGAGAAATTTTTCTCGCCAAAACTGATTTTTCGTTTCCTATATACAATGTGTTTTTGCAAGTAATTGGCAATCGCTTCGGACTGGCAGATGTACCGCATAGAATCGGGCACTGTAAAACGCATTTCTTCGGCAAGACGAAAATAATGATCGATCGCATTCTTGCTCGTGAAGATAATCCCCGTATATTGTGTCAGATCTATTTTCTGCGTTCTCAGGTCTTTTGCATCCACACCTTCGACGTGGATAAATGGACGGAAATCAATTTTGATCTTCTCTTTTTTCGCAATCTCCACGTAAGGTGAAGATTCGTTTGGTGCGGGTTGTGAAACTAAAATAGATTTGATTTTCATCTTAAAATGTCTGTTGTTACACTTAATAAAATAAGAACTTCCAGAGCACCAAAACGGGTACTATTTGAAGCGTGCAAATATACAAAAATTTATAATACCACTTGTCTGGCAAAATGGACTGATAATGAAAAAGATAGATCAAGTTTTTTAGCCCAAACAATGACATTAACACAATAATGGCGGCATAAAAATAGGGCACCAAGTCCAACGGGTAATAGTAAAGCGCAAATCCGGCAACAATCAAGGCAAGCGATTCCAAGAAATGATACTTGCTGGAGAGCAGCGCCAGACCTTTTAGGTTTTTACCATTTCCAACACTGTGGTAGAAGAGAAATGTGAGCAGATTTTTAATCAGATCATAAGCAATAAATGCCCAAAATGTAAATCCAAATTTATTAATCTGAAATCCAAATAATTGGATCTCCGAAATAAAACCAGGAACCACCGGGATGAACTGAGATAACAGAACCGAAATTAAAAGGCTTCTTACCAATGAGATCACCGTCCAAGAGGGCATAAGGTTGTTGGAATCTTCCACTTTCTGCGCTAGAAAATCTTTGATGTTTGCCTCGCGGTTGAAAGCTGATAGAACGATTATATATGCAAAAATACTTGCGAGAATACAATATACCACCCAATCATTATGTTCTGCTACCCTTACCAAGATCCTAAATTTTTTGCAAAAATAAGAATTAGAAATGGCTAATGAGATATTTGAGGCATCAATTTAATTCATAATCTATCTCTAAGGTGGCCAAATTAATTTTATACGATTGTGCCCTCCGTAAAATTATCACTGGATTTTTTATATAAAAACCGATCAAGTCCTCATCTGCTTTCTTTTTGTTTAATCAAGTTGAGATCCAAAATCTACCTTTCTTTCCAAGATGACAATTGTCTTGACAAAAAACCAGCGAAAACTTTGAAATTAAGCCTAACTTTACCCTCAAATTAAGGTTATGGATGATTTTTTGGCGGCCCGTTCTCAGATGGCGGTTTCTCTGGGATTCCACATCATATTTTCCTGTGTCGGGATGGTAATGCCCTTTCTGATGGCGTTTTCTCATTACAAATATCTCACAACCAAGGACGAAGTTTACAAAGGTCTTACAAAAGCCTGGAGCAAAGGGGTTGCAATTCTTTTTGCGACCGGCGCCGTTTCTGGCACGATGCTGTCTTTTGAACTTGGACTGCTTTGGCCGAAGTTTATGGAACATGCCGGTCCTATTTTCGGGATGCCTTTTTCGCTGGAAGGAACTGCGTTTTTCATTGAAGCCATTGCGATTGGTTTCTTTCTTTACGGATGGGAAAAATTCAACAAATGGTTTCATTGGTTTTGCGGTGTTGTGGTTGGTGTCAGCGGTTTAGCTTCCGGCATTCTGGTTGTTGCCGCCAATGCATGGATGAACAGTCCCTCAGGTTTCGATTATATTAATGGAAAATATGCGAATATTGATCCTATAAAAGCGATGTTCAACGAGGCTTGGTTTCCACAGTCTTTTCATATGACAGTCGCCGCTTTTGCCGCCACAGGATTTGCAGTTGCAGGGATTCACGCATTAATGATTTTGAAAAAACGAAATATTAGTTTCCACACAAAAGCATTCAGAATTTCTGCAGGATTTGCCATCTTCGGAGCGTTGCTGGCACCCATCAGTGGCGATGTTGCTGCTAAATCCGTAGCCAAAAGGCAACCAATCAAATTAGCCGCAATGGAAGCGCATTTCGAAACAGAAAAAAGCGCTAGCTTCGTGATTGGCGGCATTCCGGATGAAAAAACTGAACAAATAAAGTATGCGATAAAAGTTCCGAAAGTTTTGAGTTTTCTGGCCACCGGGGATTTTAATTCGGAAGTGAAAGGGCTCAAAGATTTTCCAAAAGACCAATGGCCACCAGTGGCCGTGGTTCATTATGCGTTTCAAATCATGATTTTCTTCGGAACCGTGATGATGATTATTGGTATTTTATTTCTGATTGCCAGCTTCTGGAAAAAGCATTGGCTGACAAAGACTTGGTTTCTGAAAATCTTCATTGCCGCAATTCCATTTGGCTACATCGCTCTGGAAGCGGGCTGGACGGTGACAGAAGTGGGAAGACAACCGTGGATCATCTACGGCATTATGAGAACGATTGATGCCGTGACGCCAATGCCGGGAATCCAGTATTCTTTTTATTTTTTCACATTGGTTTTCATCTCGCTATCGCTGATTATTGTTTTTCTTTTATTAAGGCAAATCAAAATGGTGCCGAAACTGTACGACCCGACTGACCCTAATTATAATCCAAAAAACAAGATAAAATGATCTACGTTGTAATTGCCTTTCTTTGGGTAGCGATCTGTCTGTACATCATTACTGGCGGCGCAGATTTCGGAGCAGGAATTGTCGAGATGTTTTCGAGGAAATCCTATCGGGATAAGACAAAATCGATTATGCTGAAATCCATTGCGCCAATTTGGGAGGCTAATCATATGTGGCTGATCATTGCAATTGTCATCCTATTTGTGGGTTTTCCTACCATTTATACTACCGTTTCTACTTACCTTCATATCCCTTTGGCTTTGATGCTGGTGGGGATTATTGCACGTGGAACGGCTTTCACCTTCCGAAATTATGATGCGGTGCACGATGATTGGCAGAAACTCTATGCGCATATTTTCTACTATTCCAGTCTTTTAACGCCTTTTTTTCTGGGAATAATTGCTGCAGCTACTATTTCTGGCTCCATTGATACTGGTGCAAAAGACTTTTTAGGCCTTTATATCTTCAGTTGGCTCAATTGGTTTGGCGTTTGCGTCGGTCTTTTCACCATTGCACTTTGTGCTTATTTGGCCTCGATATTTTCGCTTCATCAGGCCCGTTTTATCGATTCCTTATCAATAATGATTCGCAAAACACGACAAACCGCATTCTATGTCGTGATTACTGGCGTTCTGGTTTTCGTTAGCGCCTATTATTCTGACATTCCTTTACTAAGATGGATCTTTTCCAAAGCCTTGGGAATCATTGCTATTACGCTGGCAACCATCAGTTTATTGTTCACCAATGATGCTATTAAAAACCACAAATTTCTTTTAGCACGGGTTTTGGCGGGCTTTCAGATTATCATGATTTTGGTGGCCGCAACCTATCAGCACAATCCCGATATTATTATTTTTGCAAATGGAAGTTCACTTTCTTTGTTTGATGAGGCCGCTGCTCCAAAAACGATAGCGGCCTTGGGATGGGCTTTGCTTTTGGGAAGTATCTTTATTTTACCCTTTTTGTTGTATTTGCTGTTCTCCTTTGAAAATCAAGATACAGACAAGCTTCTGGACAATAAAAACCCGTAATTATTAGCATTAATAATGTATTGGTTTTATTTTTGATATATACGACTCATCAAAAATTAAATAAACTTATTGATTATGAAAAAACTATTTTTAACCGGCGCAATATTGGCGGGCGCCTTGTCCTATGCGCAGGCTTGGACAGGAAAAGGCGACCAAAAAGTACAGATTGGTCTTAGTGCTTGGGGAAACGGAACGGGGATTACGGGAACTTATGATTACGGATTATCAAAAATCGTGTCCGTGGGAGGTGGCGCCAATTTCTACTTCAGCGATTACAAAGACGACAACGAGGACAACAATTTTTTTATCTTCGGTAGAGCCAATTTCCATTTGCAAGACCCTTTGAACCTTCCCAAGGCGTGGGATATCTATCCTGGAGTTGACCTTGGCGTGTTAGGCAGCGATTTCGGTCTGGGTGTCCATTTGGGTGTTCGATATTTCTTCAACGAAAATATTGGCGCTTACATCGAAGCTGGAAACAACGGCAGTATTGGCGTTTCTTTCAATTTTTGATCGTATAAAGCTTATCTATCAGAAGCAACTCAAAAGGGTTGCTTTTTGTATTTTTATTTCAATTTGAGATTCTTATCCTGCTGCGGAAGCGGAACATAGCCTTCGTCATTGACAACTGATGGAAATTCGTGGTTTTCCCATTTCCTTTTAGCATCCTCTATTTTTTCTTTCTCCGAAGAGACAAAATTCCAGTAGATGTGTCTCGGTTCCGAAAAAGGCTCTCCTCCAAAAATGTAAACCGTACTTTCCGGCTTCAAAACAAAATGACAAAGCGTGGCGTCTTTTGCTATCAGGATGTGTTTTGGCTCATATAAATTGCCTTCACTCTCGATATGACCCCGCAAAATATAAAGCGAAGATTCTCCAAAAAGGTAATCTCCAAGAATGATTTCTCTATCCTCCGCAGACATGTTGTTCACCTCAAGGAAATAAAGCGGTGAGTAAACCGGAACCGGCGATTTGTGACCGAGGATTTCTCCAGCAATCAGTTTATAAGCCACCTCATCCTCTTTCCAGCTTGGGATGTCTTCTTTATTAATATGAAAAAATCCTGGCTCCATATCTTCCAGTTCTTTTGGCAGAGCGACCCAAATCTGCAAACCGTGGAGGTTTTTGTCCGTATGGCGAAGATATTCAGGTGTTCTTTCGGAGTGCACAACGCCTTTTCCGGCAGTCATCCAGTTTACTGCGCCTTCTTTGATTTCAATCTCGCTTCCGATGGAATCTCGGTGCATAATACTACCTTCAAACAGAAAAGTAAGGGTAGAAAGTCCGATGTGCGGATGCGGCGGAACATCCAGATTTTCATAATCTTGGAGAGCTGCTGGTCCCATATGATCTATAAAGACAAACGGACCAACGTTTCTTTTCTGAGCAAAAGGCAACAATCTGCCTACTAAGAAATTTCCGATATCTGCTGCTCTTTCCTCGATGATCAACTGAATATTTGACATAAATTTCATTTTTAATTTAAGATTTAAAATTAATGAATAATAACTAATACCTACACACTAAATTATCCATCAATCTTTCGCAGCCCGCCTTGAGCGGAAATCCTTTTTTGCTTGCACTTGCTTCCTACTTTTAACGGAAATCGTCTGCAAAAAAGATTGGGAGCGGAAGGCGGATAAGCTGCCCAAATAATGCAAAAATCGGTTTCAACGAATACCAGACAGCTCCCAAATCACAGATGGCGCTCGGTAAACATCAATTTTTCTGACAAAAAGACGGCTATTTTACATTGGTATAGTTTCTGACTAATTGATTACCTTTGACAACTTATAATTTTAACATTAGTCAATGACACTTACACAATTATTTCAATTCATATTAAGTATCTCGATACTGGTCACCTTACACGAAATTGGTCACTTTTTACCAGCCAGATGGTTCAAAACCCGAGTAGAAAAATTCTTTTTATTCTTTGATCCCTATTTTTCGGTTTTCGCAATGAAAAAGATCAATGGAAAATGGGAATATAAATTCCTTTCCAAAAATCAGCCAATGGAAGAGGAGGTCGAAATCGACGGGAAAAAAGTTGTTCAAGCCGTTGACGTTTCAAAACTTCCCGACTCCGACTGGAGAAAACACGAAGGTGTAAAGTACGGCATCGGATGGCTTCCTTTCGGAGGCTATGTGAAAATTGCCGGAATGGTGGACGAAAGTATGGATGTTGAACAATTAAAAAAACCCGCAGAACCATGGGAATTCCGCAGCAAACCGGCGTGGCAGCGATTGATTATTATGATGGGCGGCGTGACGGTCAATTTCTTTTTGGCTTGGCTGATCTATTCTTCTCTTTCCTATTTCAAAGGGGAAACTTATCACGATAATTCCAAATTCGAAAACGGAATTGGGGTCTCGGATGCCGGAAAAAAAATGGGACTTAAAAGTGGTGACAAAATCTTGGCTATCGACGGAAAACCCGCGGAAAGAATGGAGACAGCGAGCATCAATATGCTTTTTGCAAATGAAGTAACCGTTCTGAGAGATGGCAAAGAAGTGACTTTCCCAATTAATGAAGACGGCGTTGCCGAAGTTTTGCATGCCAACGAAGCTAAATTATATTTTATGAATCGCTTTCCCGCTGTCGTTGATAGTCTGGTGCCAAACAAACCGGCTATCAAAGCTGGATTGAAAAAAGGCGATCGCATCGTGGCCGTCAACGGGAAGAAAACTGAATTTTACGATCAAGTTGGCAATATTCTGAAGGCTAATAAAAGCGGAAAAGTAACGCTGGATATTGTAAGAAAAAATCAGCCTTTGTCAATCACTTCTGAGGTAGATCCGGAAGGTAAAATTGGTTTTAACTTCGACATTAAGGAGGCTCAAAAATCACTCAATAGAAGTAAAACGGTAAAAAAGTACAGCTTGGCACAGGCCATTCCGAGAGGTTTTACGCGTACAATCGATGTCTTGACAATGCAGATCAAACAGTTCAAAATCATCTTCAACACCAAAACGCAAGGCTACAAAAAAGTGGGCGGCCCCATCGCTATTATCAAACAGATGCCCGAGACAATCAACTGGGAGTTTTTCTGGGGTTTTACAGCAATGTTTTCAGTTTGGCTGGCCTTCCTTAATTTGATTCCGATTCCCGGATTAGATGGTGGTCATGTGATGTTTACCTTGTGGGAAATCGTCACTGGTAAGCCGGTTCCGCAAAAAGTTTTGGAAAATGCCCAAATGGTGGGCGTGATTTTCTTGTTGGGTCTGATGTTGTTAATATTTGGAAATGACATCGTTAAGTGGATTGGCGAGGCTATCAGCCAAAAAAGATGACAATCTTGGGAAAAAAGTTTTGGGTTTTTTAAAAAAGTTTCTATATTTGCAGACGCTTAAAGCCAAAAGAAATATTCCTCTTTAGCTCAGTTGGTTAGAGCATCTGACTGTTAATCAGAGGGTCGCTGGTTCGAGCCCAGCAAGAGGAGCGCTGAAAACGAGACACTTACAGAAATGTGAGTGTCTTTTTTTATATTTGTCACGAACATTTCACGAACAAAAGTATTTTATTTTAATGCTATTTTTGTGTAAGAATATTTTAGTACGTTATCTATGACTAACTTCTATATCGCAATATATATTCTAATGGTAACCTTTACAATCCTTGTCCCCTTCTATCTTGCAGGGCGGCTTTGGTTTGCGTTCAGTCCGTTTGCGATAAACTATTACTCCAAGGAAAAGGCAAACTGGTATAACGACTGGAACACCCAGCGGTTTTTAATCGTTTTGAATTTATTTTTGGTTTCATTGTCGCTTTCCTTTTTCTGGGGCGGGAAAATACTGGAAGATATCCATGCCGAGAAGATCGACTTTACCCAAATCCTATTCTATATCATTCTTCAAATTCTCGCCGTAATACTGTTCGAGGTAAAAATGGAACACCCATTTAAGCCAATTCAGGCATTCAAAAAATTCAAGAAAAACAGTTATAGCGAAAGGTTTGAGTTCCGAGAAAAGCAAGACGCGGCAGATAAAATAGAACACCATTCCAATGAGCTAAAAAGAGAATTTTTGAAAGTTGGCACTAAGATTTCAAACGAATTAAATAATCAACAAATCATTTTATCTGAAACCAACGAACTCGCAAAACACAACAATAATATCCTACAGGAATCCGATTTTGCTTTTGAAATAAAAAAGAATCCGAATATGGTCATTGATGACATTTTGCGGGATTATTTTATTTCTAAAGATTCCGAGAGGGTTTTATCGGACTTTTTACTGCGGAAGAAAAACTCTGGAAAGATTCTGTTTACAAAGCCTGCAAGGAACGGCGTGAGCGTACAGCCTATTTTGGACTTTTTATCGGCCTTTACTAATGTTATGGAAAGTTGTAAATCCGGCACAATAACCCAAGCCGAAACCTGCAAAATTATCAACGCCGTCACCTCGGCAAAAGACAGGCTCGGAAATATCGCAGAAGAGCCAATAAACAGCAGGAACCTCTCAAAATATCTTTCCAACAGCGATGTTCAGGATGATATATAGTCTAAAATCCAAAAAAACATTTTCTCTTTAAAAATCATATTTGTCTGATAACCAGAATTATAAAGGCGACAGTTAGTCGCTTTTAATGGTTTATTGACTAAACCATTATAAAACAAAACCTCCTATTGAACGCACATTTCTTTAGGTTGTTTTATTTTACAAAAAACTTTTAAGTCGCTTTTAGGCGGCTATTTCTTTGGGAAATATCTTGGCCTCAACAAAATTCAACGAAATGAAAGACCAAGAAAGACTAGCTGCGCTAGAAAGCCAAATGTCCACTTTGGTAAACTCGCAAAAAGAGTTTACCTCCAAGGCGCTACAGATGCTCGCCCTCGGAACCAAGAAGATCTATTCCAAGGAAGAGGCCGCGCTGTTCCTCAACCTGGATCCGGACTATCTCTACCAACTCAAACACCACGGCAAACTGAAGGCCTACAAAAAGAAGGGGCAAAAGAAAATCTACTTTCGCAAAGAAGACCTGGAAGCTTATCTTCTGGGGGATAATGTGGAGGAAATACAAAATGATGACTACGATGCATTCGAGCAGGAAATTCTGGAGAGATGGAAGAAATAACCAACAAGCCGGCTGACGAGCAAAAAATCCCAGTACTCTACCAAACCGCTTCCGAGACCACTACCATTTTCGATATGGTGATGAAGTATCTTGAAAGCAAGTATGACCTTCGCTTTAACGCCATCGCCCTGGAGATAGAAATATCGCTCAAGGGAAAGGATGACTGGACAGAGCTAAACATCAACTCCCTTCTGATAGAACTCGTACAGGCCGGGATGCAGATCACCATGCAGAAGCTGGAGATTCTCGTCCGGAGCCACCTGATAAAGAGATACAACCCGATAGCGGAATACTTTATAAAACTCGCGGGCTGGGACGGCGAAGACCATATCCGGAAGCTGGCGGGATTTGTTCGGACCAACGACAGCGAAGCGTTCCGCTACCATCTCGAGAAGTGGCTGACCCGCGCCGTGCTTTGCGCATTGAAGAAAGACTATGTCAACAAGCAGTGCCTCGTGCTGGCAAGCTCCAAACAGAACACGGGCAAAACCACATTCCTGCGGTTCCTCATCCCGGACGGGCTCAGGGATTATTATTCCGAAAATGTCACAGTGGACAAGGACGGCATCATTGCCATCTGCAAAAATTTCATCCTCAATGCGGACGAGCTGGCCGTGCTGTCCAAATCGGATGTCAACACCCTGAAATCCTTCATCTCGATGGGCGGCGCAAAAGTAAGGGTGCCTTACGGACGGAGGCCGGAGAACATGGATAGGATATGTTCCTTTGTTGCTTCCACCAACAGAACAGATTTCCTTACCGACGAGACAGGAAGCGTAAGGTGGCTGGTTTTCGAAGTTTTCAGCATTGATTTCGCCTATGTGGAGGAAATAGACATAGACAAGGTATGGGCGCAGGCGTACCACAATGCTTTTGAAAGAAAAAATTACCAACCGGAAATGACGCTCTCGGACATAGAGGCTAATGAGCTGAGGAACGAGCAGTTTTCCCAGCTTTCACTTGAGCAGGAAATCGTTTCCGCACACTTCGAGAAATCGAAGGACATCAAGGATTTTCTTACGGCGACGGACATCGTTGTGGCAATGAACAACGCCCTGAATTTAAGATTGAACAACATCAAGGTCGGAAAGGCGCTCACCAGGCTCAAGTATGAAAGAATCAAGCATCCGAAACTGCAGGTTTACGGGTACCTGATCCGAAGAAAGATTGACTGAAAGAAAGTTTAAATCCTTGACATTCAATTTATCCTACCTACTTACCTAAGTGGACTTACAGAACTCATTTTCAAATTTTTATGAAGGTAATAAAATAGATAAGACTTTACCTAAACTACCATAGTTAAAGAAGGGATCCAATTAACAGGTAACAACAAGGTAAGTCATTAATTAATATAACTAACTGATATTCAATATTTAGGTAGGCAGGTATAGAAAAACGGTAAAAACATAACTGGATATAAAAAAAATAAACTTTAAAAAACACAAAAAATGAACTGCAAACAAGCGAACGAGAATATCAGCATCAAAGAAGTAATGGAAAGTTTTTCTCTATTCCCAAGCAAAGAACATCCGAAAACAGCCTATTATTATGCTATCAATCGACAAGAACGAACGCCAAGTTTATTAGTGAATTATGTGAAAAATATTGCCTTTGATTTTGGCACTGGAAAACAATACGATGTCGTGTCGATAGTTCAGGAGCTCAAACAATGCACTGTATCCGATGCTCTTGAATATCTTTCTCGTTTCGATTTTTCTTATAAAAAGCCGAGTGTGACGGAAGCAATTACTGCTGAAAATACAAATCAAATTCTCGAAGTAAAGGAAGTTATTCACCCGGCATTGTTAGACTATTTGAAATCAAGAAAACTCGAGTCACAAAAATCGGAATTGAGCGAAGTCTACTACCGGATTAACGACAAAAGATATTTCGGGCTCGGTTTTAAAAACGATTCGGGAGGCTACGAGATCCGCAGCAGGTTTTCCAAAATCTGTCTTGGAAAAAAGGATATCACCACGATAAAAAATAATTCTGAAAACCTAAAGGTTTTCGAGGGCTTTACCGACTACCTTTCCAATAAAATTTTAGAACCGGAAAAGACACCTTCCGACAATCTAATTCTGAACTCTGTCGCCATGGTTCACAAGGCATCAGGGCTTTTTGGAAATTATAAATCTGTCGAAATGTACTTGGATAACGACCGCGCCGGCGAACAGTGCAGGGATTCAATTTTGAAAATATTCCCGGAGGCCGATGACCGGTCGAATGAATATTTCCCCCATCAAGATCTGAATGATTTCCTGATATCACAGGAAGAAAAGACACTTGAAAATAAGCTTGAAAAAAATCAAACAGCCATCCACGAGTCCGAGGAAAACCGGAATATTTACAGGAGAAAAAGATGAAGATTTATACAAGCCGGGCTGCGCAAAATAAGCACAGGTGGAATGCTCTAAAAAGGCTGGGTAAAAACTTGCCATGTGTCTAGTGCAAAAAGTACCCAATGTTTACAACAAGCGTGGGGCTTGTCGTAAAAATCGGGCTTTTTGGTTTCCTCCTGTCGTCGGAAACACTTGTTTGGAAATGGAATTCAAGCCAGTAATTTATAATCATAAAAAAATTAAACACAAAATAAACACAAGATGAAAAATGACTTTTTAAAACAGTTTGTCAGGCAGATTTCCGAGCAGCAAATTGCAAAGGTTGCAGAAGAAAAAAGAAAGAACCGGTTCCGAGAAATTGGTCGAAAGGGAGGTTTGAAAAAGAAGACGGCGAACCAATTTTCGAAGGTAGTCTCAGTTCGTTTTACCGAAAAGGAGTTTGAGAAAATTCAAAAGGAGGCTGACTTCTACAAACTCAAAATATCAAAATATTTAAGACTGGTTTCAACCGAAAAAGAACTCAAAATAAACGAGTTTCAAACCGACGCGGTTCTGTTGAATTACGGCAACAATTTTATAAGGATATCCAATCTGCTCCGGAACAGAGAATGGAATGAGTTTGAAAACAAGAAAGAGATCCTTGAGGAAATTCAAACCACAACGAGGTTGATCCGGGAATACCTCTACCAACAAATCATCAAGCATGAACAATTCGGCAACGACGAGGAGGATCAGTAAGATCGCGATTGAATACAATGGCAATGACAAAGGCACGGCGGAATGTATTTATTCCAACAACCTGCTTTCAACAATGCCGGAGGAAAGATTTGAAGAGATGAAGATTGTCGCCGAGAGAAATCCGAATGTAAAGAAATGGGCTCTCACAGGTTACATTTCTCCGGCAAAGGAAATTGGCGACATACTGACCAACGACGAATTGAAGGAACTGGCTATAAAATCATTGAAAGATGTGGGACTTACAGAAAATAACCAAATCGTCTTGGATGTCCACAATTCCACGAAGCAGAAACATATCCACTTCATCGTGAACCGCATAGATGTTTATGGTAAATGCACGGTAAAATCTGCCAATATCGGAAAGCGCTTCGGTGAATCAGTGAGAAATGTTTGCAAAGAGATGAACCTGAAAACAGATGTGGAAATAGGGAAAGAGAAAAAGCAGCAGATGCTGAAAGTTCTGCAAAACTGTCTGAAGGTCTCAAGAAATTTTGACGACTTGGTGGATTATATGCGGAGATGTGGTTACAGAGTGACGCTCTCGCAGAATGTGAAGGACGGTATTTCGGGGATGCGGATTGTTAGATTAAAGGACATCAACGACCAAACCCAGAGGCAGTACCATCCAGGTTACAAACTTTCGGAGATCACCAGCAAACTGAAGATTAAGGACATCAAAGAAATCCTAAACCGGAATGCGGAAAACCACCAGTCGGCAATTTTCAGTCAGAGTAATCCGCAAACGAATGAAATAAAACATCCGGAAAAATCAGCCCTCAAGGAGATTGAGAATGCTGTGAAGGAACTCCTCAAACCGAGCTACGCACCGGCGGCAGACGATGAATTGCTGAGGAAAAGAAAAAGAAGGCGATAAGTTTAAAAAAACATCAATAAAAAAAGAAAATGAACAACAACGAATTTAACAACCAAGAGAATACAGAAAATTATTCTTCACAAGATGCAGGCATCGAACTTTTGCACCGCGTCATAGAAAGCAATAAGGCGGTAGAAATTTCGGGGAAGGCGATTTTCCACATGTACTGCGACATCAAGGAGGATGTTAAGAAAATCCAAGCACTGGCAAATGAAGAAAATCTCAAACGGCAGGAATTGCTTAAATCCATCCCAAACAATATTATCGCAGAATTATCTCCGGACGGTGTAAAGCATCTGGAAAAATTCCATCATAGATCACATACAGTTAAATATTGGTTTTTCGGAATCTTAGCTATGCTGCTGGTTGCATTTTTTATTTTAACAGCAACTGTTTATCTAGGAAAAAACTGGTACCAAGAGAGCATCCGCACCAAGACCGAGGTTCGAGAGGAAATACTTTCCGAAATTAAGAATGAAAACAAGGCGATTTATGAAACCGAGCAGGTAAAGCAGCTGGAACATAACACCACGCTGATGAACAAATGGATGCAGAAAAACCCAAAGGACGCAGAAAAGTTCTTGAAGTTTAAAGAGGGGTATGAGAGTAGGTAGACTAAAAATTATTTGTCCAGTTTTTTAATAAAAAACTGGACATTTATTGACGTATTTATTACAGTTTGCTAAGAGTAACATTGTGAATAATTTAGGAAAAATAAATTTCGTAAATTTGAGCTTTTGGGCTTTTTTAAGGAAGTAGTTTAGCTTCTAAAACTCGTAGTGCATTATTAAATTAATTCAATTTTAAGTCTATTCATTTTTCTACTGAAAACAAAAACATTTACAAACTGAATGAAAGTTAATGCTGTTATTTTGCTCAATATCCTTGTTTTAAAACCGTTAAAAGATTTTGCGTAATTGTTTCTGATTTTAAATTGGTCGCAAAGTTGAGAGAATAAAGTCTCAATTCTTTTTCTGGATTTTCTGAAAATATATTTTTGTTTTTGATAATTTTTTTGGTTGTTTCTCATGGGTGTATCCAGCTTTATATTCGCATAATTGAACAAATCTGTTTGCACTTGGGTGGATAAATAACCCCTGTCTCCAATCAACGTACAATTGTTCATTTGATGCTTGATATCTTGCAAAAAATGAATATCATGAATGCTTGCTGTAGAAATATCAAAACTTTGGAAAACTCCGGAAACAGAACAAACAGCATGTAATTTGTAACCATAATAATAACTCGATTGAGAAGCGCAATAACCTTTGCTGGGAAACGAAAATTCATTTTCCTTACAAATTTTAGAGCGGTTCGCTCTTGCGTTTTTACAGATTTCTAAAGGCATCGAATCTACAATAAAAGTGGTTTCCATCTCATTAAATTTAGCAACCATAAGTTTTCTAATATTTTCCAAGTGTAAGAAAAGCTTTCTTTTTCTGCGATTAAACACACTTCTCTCAATCATTCCCTTTAGTTTTGAATTAGAGAGGTATCTAAACAACTGATATTCTGAATCTATCGATAAATATTCCGCAGAAATATTTATTGCAATGAGCTCTAAATCAGATAATTTTGGTTTAATTGGTTTGAAATAAAAATTTTCTTTGATGGTTAATTTTCTTAATTCCTTTAAAATAAAATCGTAAATTGCATCTAGGTTATTCATAACGTATTAGATTGGTAGTCAATACAATATACGAAATTTTCGTATTATGAGTAACCTTTTTTATAATGCACTACGGGTTTCTAAAATAATTCCCTATCTTTGTGCTGTTTACTTACAATGGTCGGAAATTTTAAAATACTGTTCCTTTCCCTTACACTCGCGTTATTTCTGGCGCCAGGGATTTCTCAGGCTTGCAGTAAAAAGGAGAAGCAGGTTATTAAAACCGCGACCAGTTCGCAAACTTTCATAAAACAGTCATTCGCACAGATACAGCCGTCGTGCGACAGCGACGATTGCAAAGAAGAATGCTGTCACCCAAAATCACACAATTGTCAAACCGATGGATGCTCAGGAAATTGCAGCGGTAACCTTTGCAGCACTGCTCAGTATACCATTCTAGCAGACAGCAAATTTTTAGAGGATTCTAAAAACGAAGCGTCCGGTTACGATGACAAAAATTCTAATTTCTTTTATCAGAATCCCCATTACTCCGGTGGATTCTATACCATTTGGGAACCGCCCAAAATAGGTTAAGATCTTCTTTTACAGCCCGAATTGTGTCTGGTCGTGAAGTGTTTATGACACTTTCCGCAGATTATTTAGCGGTGCTGAATGTCCCTTCGAACTTCCATTTCTCCTTTAAGTAATCTTTTAGAAAAGAATGTTCTTTAAAGAACAACTTGAAGATCAGGATATTCGTACACAGTCTCTCAAGACGGAGGCTCAAATTTAACCTTTACCCGATAATTTAATGAAGAATATTCTTTTAGGAATACTGGCTTTTGTAGCAGTGTTTCTCGTTTCCTGCACCAATTCAAAAGCCGAAAATACCCAAATTACCAATGCACACTTCAAGACCGGCGACATTGTTCCTCACGACCAGGTCTGTATGGTAAACAACGCCTACATGGGCAAAAAACAGCTCGAAGTAAAGCATGACGGCAAAACCTACTACGGTTGCTGCGAAAACTGCAAACTCAGAATCCCGCAGGAAGAAAATGCGCGCATGGCGTATGATCCGATATCTCACCAACTTATCGATAAAGCAACCGCAATTATAGCGATATCCGATAAAAACGACAATGTCGTGTACTTCGAAAACAAAGCAAACTACGAAGCCTTTTTCAATAAAAAATAAATAACCTTTAAACTTATAAAATAATGAAAACAGTACTATTCAGCCTTTTGGCAGTCGGAACATTTGCACTTACTTCCTGCAAAGAAAACAAAGAACAGAAAAGCACCACTGAAACTTCCATGAAGCACGATATGAGCACAATGTCCGATAGTGCAGCGATGGGCAATATGGCAACGGATGAAGAGGTAACCGTTACTGAAGCCAAAAAGTCTTCCGCTGATCTTACGGAGCTTTATTCCCATTACACCCACCTTACATTCGCTTTGTCCGGTGATGATGATAAAGAAGCGGTTAGTGCAGCGAAAGGGATCCTGGCCTCTTTTCCTAAAATAGACAAAAATGGGTTTTCCGATGAACAGAAGAAAGAATTTGCAGAACTGGAAGCCAGCATCCGGGAACACGCCGAGCACATTGCAGATAACGCCGGAAAGATTGATCATCAGCGCGAACATCTGGATTTAATGAGCGCAGATTTTTACGACCTGCTGAAAGATTTCGGAACTCCAAAACCGGTGTACAAAGTATTTTGTCCAATGTATAACGATAAGAAAGGCGCTTTTTGGCTTAGCGATTCACGTGAGGTGAAGAATCCTTATTACGGCAAAGAAATGATTTCATGTGGCGAGGTTCAGGAAGAAATTAAGTAAAACCGTACAGAATCATGATTCAAAATTTAATCAAACTGTCCCTCCGCAACAGGTATTTCGTGTTGCTGATAGCAATCGGCCTTTTTATCTGGGGTATTTTTGCGGTAAGGGACAATCCCATCGATGCCATTCCGGATCTGAGTGAGAACCAGGT
>JAKLPS010000004.1 GCA_022013695.1 Weeksellaceae bacterium | reverse complement strand
CCTTTTTCTGTCGCTATAGATTCAATCGAACGATAAGAATTCTGATGAAGTTCAATACATTCCAATTTGAAAGCAACGCTAAATTTTTCTTTCCTATTCATAAAAAATGCCCCTAAAAAGTGTCTAACTTTTTGGGGGCAGTCCAACAAGGCGGATTTTTTAGTTTCATTCAGTTCCAAAGTCTCTTCGTCTTTTCATAAATAATTTTCTATCTTTATGGCATAAATAATATGGATTTGAATCCAATTCTAGATATCGTCGTTCGCTCGCTGGCCGTTTATTTTTTTATGGTGATTGCCGTTCGGGTTTTCGGGAAGAACCAACTGTCACAGCTCAATGCTGGCGATGTCATCCTTCTTTTATTGATAAGCAATGCCGTTCAAAATGCGATGGTTGGCCCCAATAATACTTTGCAAGGCGGTATTGTTGCCGCTTTGGTTTTGTTCGTTGCCAATTTTATCGTTAAGAAATTGATTTTCAAAAATCAAAAACTCAAAGAATTAATAGAAGACCAGCCCTATATTTTGGTAAAAGACGGTCACGTTTTTCCAGATATTCTGAGGAAAGTCCAAATATCCGAGGATGAGCTGGAAGAAGCCATCCACGAGCACGGCATCGAATCTGTTTCTGCTGTAAAGCTTGCTATTCTAGAAGTTGATGGTAATATCAGCGTGATCTCAACCGATAAAAATAGCAACCAAACGCATTATTCCAGACATAAAACAAAGCTCAAAAGGAAACTGAGAAATTTTTAAGAAATTAAGGGAATTTATGTAAACAATTTCTATTTTTTGGAAGTTCGATCTTTAGGCTAAAATTGTAACGCCCTTCTCGGCCAATTCATAAATCGTATTCTTCGCACTGTCCGGCTTCACATTCACAGCTTTGGTTCCGTTAAAATGCAGACAAGTGATAAAACCCGCATTGAAAGCATCAATAGAAGTGAACTTTACACAATAATCCAATGCCAACCCGGCTATTTCTACCAGCTGAATATCGTGGTATTTCAAATAATCCTCCAATCCTGTTTTCATAAACTGATTATTGTCTTGGAAACCGCTGTAGCTGTCGATCTCCGGATTTTTCCCCTTTTGAATGATGTGCGTCACTTTTTCGCGGTTCAGATCTTTATGAAACTCTGCGCCGAAGGTTCCCTGAACACAATGGTCCGGCCACATAAATTGTGAAACGCCATTAAGATTGATCGTTTCGCCCACTTTTCTCCCGTTGTTCGAAGCGAAACTTTTGTGATCAGCCGGATGCCAATCTTGAGTGAGGACGATTTCGTCATACTCGTTCTCGGTGGTCAACATATTGATATAGGGGATGATGATATTTGCGCTTGGAACTTCCAAAGCGCCGCCTTCGCAGAAATCGTTTTGAACGTCAACTATTATTAATGCTTTTTTCATGGGTTATAATTAATATTCAAACCACAAAAGTCTCACAAAATATGTGAATTAAACAATTTGAGTAGTTCAAAAAAATTTTTATTTTACCTTTTTTTGCCCTTTTGAAAATCTCAAAATCAAAAAAACTTTTGTGACTTTTGTGGTTGTATTATTTTAAGATTATGAATTATCCCAAATATGGATATTTATAATCCTTGGCCGGGACAAAAGTCTCTTTGATACTTCGTGCAGAAACCCAACGCATCAAGTTCATTTTAGAGCCGGCTTTGTCATTGGTGCCGGAGGCTCGCGAGCCGCCAAATGGCTGCTGACCCACGACTGCACCCGTAGGTTTATCGTTGATATAGAAATTCCCGGCAGCATTTTCCAACGCTTTGTAAGCCTCATCTATGGCATATCTGTCTTGCGCAAAGATCGATCCGGTCAAAGAATAGGGTGTAGAAGTGTCCACCAGTTTCAAAGTATTTTCCCAATTTTCATCTTCATACACGAAAACGGTGAGGATGGGGCCAAAGATTTCTTCCACCATACTTTCGTAATAAGGATTGATTGTTTCGATAACCGTCGGATACACAAACCAGCCTTTTTTGTCCTCGTATTTTCCGCCGATTATAACGTTTGCATCATTCGACGCTTCGGCTCTGTCAATATAAGCTTTGCATTTTTCGAAAGAATTCTTGTCGATCACCGCATTGACGTAATTAGAAGGGTCTTCCGGAGAACCGATTTTGATGGTTTTGATTTGCGATGCCATCACATCTTTCACTTGATTCCAAATCGATTTGGGGATGTAAGCCCGAGACGCCGCGCTGCATTTTTGCCCTTGATATTCGAAAGCTCCTCTCACCAAAGCCGTTGCTACGGCTTCGATATTCGCAGAATGATGCACCATCACGAAATCTTTTCCGCCGGTTTCGCCCACAATTCTTGGGTAAGATTTATAGTTATGAATATTATCGCCAATCATTTTCCACATCCCTTGGAAGACTTTCGTAGAACCTGTGAAATGCAATCCTGCAAAATCCGGATGCGCCAGCACTCTCTCCGCCGTTTCTTTTCCGTCGGTAAAGATCATATTGATCACGCCGTCTGGCAAGCCGGCTTCTTTCAAAACATCCATTGTCACTTTTGCTGCATAGATTTGTTTATCCGATGGTTTCCAAACGACCACATTGCCCATCAAAGCCATAGAAGTCGGCAAGTTGCCCGAGATGGCCGTAAAGTTGAAAGGCGTGACTGCAAAACAAAAACCTTCCAAAGGACGGTACTCCACACGGTTCCAAATTCCGGGGTCAGAAACGGGTTGCTCTGCATACAGTTCGGTCATAAATTCTACATTATAACGTAAGAAATCTATGAATTCGCAAGCCGAATCGATCTCTGCCTGATGGACATTTTTGGATTGCCCAATCATCGTGGCGGCGTTGATAACGTCTCGGTAAGGTCCTGCCAATAGATCTGCCGCTTTTAGAAATATGGATGCGCGCTGCTCCCATGCTAAAGCGTTCCATTTATTTTTTGCGGCAAGTGCAGCTTCTATCGCCATATCGACGTGGGACATATCGCCTTGGTAATAGAATCCGAAATCGTGATGATGGTCGTGTGGCGATGTCAACTGTATTTTAGTTTCCGTTTTGATTTCTTTCCCGCCGATAATCATTGGGATTTCTGTTTTTTCTTTCCACATCTTTCTGTAGGTAGAAATAAGGTTTTTGACTTCGTCAGAACCTGGCTCATAGGATTTTACGGTTTCATTTTGTGCAAAAGGCACTTGAGAAATGGCTTTGGACATACTTGTAATTTTTAATTTTTACAAATTTACAACCAAAAATTATAACAATATTCTTCTCAATTATTTGGGTTGCACAGAATATACTTGTATATTTGAAGCATTAATCAAATAAAAATTCTGACTTATGACAAAAAAATTACTTTTTATTGCAACTTTAGCATTTGGTTTTGTAAATGCACAAACCACTATTTTTGCCGAGGGATTTGATGACATCACATCTTTGACAACGTGGACTCAACTGAATAAAAGTACAGGAACCCCTTTAACTGGCTGGTTCCAGGGAAGCAGTTTTACACTGGACGGTGGTCCTTTCGATGCTTATGAAGGCGCTGTAGAGGATTCTTACATTGGAGCTAACTACAATAATACTTCTGGTGCAGGAACTATCAGCAACTGGTTAATAACACCGAGCCTAACGGTTAAAAATGGTGATGTTGTAAAGTTTTACACAAGAACAACTGATCTAGGATCCACTGTTTATCCAGATAGACTTCAATTGAGAGCAAGCATAGGTGCAACATTTACTCCTCCTACAGGTACTGGCGCTGCTGGGTCAACGAGTGTTGGATCTTTTTCCACTGTTTTAATAGAAGTGAATCCAGGTCTTACAACTGTAGGGTATCCTCACGACTGGACTGCTTATATGTACACAGTCACTGGTTTGCCTGCAGAGACTGCAGTTAATCTTGCATTCAGATATTTTGTAACTAATGCCGGTCCTTTGGGCGCTAATTCTGACTACATTGGAATTGACTCCTTTTCAGTAACTAGACCTGCGTTGGGTGTTTCTGACTTGAGCAAAAATAAATTATCCGTTTATCCAAATCCAACTTCTGACTATTTGAAGATCAATTCATCTGAAAAAATTAGTTCTGTATTGGTTTACGACCTTTCGGGGAAAAATATTCCGGTACAGTTTGATGGTCAAGCGGTGAATGTACAGCCTTTGGCTAAAGGAACTTATATGATAAGCATCAAAATCGGTACTGAAGTAAACGTGCAGAAATTCATCAAAAAATAATGTTTTCAGATATTTTTTTTAACCTTTCATTCATTTGAAAGGTTTTTTTTGAACTCAACTGCAAATATTTCTCTTTGAAATGATCAATTTTGTTCTGATAATAATCTGTATTGCCGCCGGAATGATTTTCAAATCGACAAAATCGATTCATCCCGACGCTCACAAAGGCATCAATACTTGGATTATCTACTTGGGTTTACCCGCTGTTTCCTTCAAATATTTGCCAAAAGTAGATTGGTCTCCGGAAATATTCTTTCCTATCGTAAGTGCGGTGGTCGCAGCAGCCGGAAGTTGGATTTTTATGATGATCTATTCTCGATCCAAAAACTATTCGCAAAGATCCAGAAGCACTTTGGAACTTGCGAGTGGCTACAGCAATACTTCGTTTATCGGCTTTCCTTTGGTCGCTGCTTTTTTTGGCGAGCAGTACCTCAGCATCGCCATCATCTGCGATCAGACGATGTTTTTGATGCTCTCCACGATGGGAATTGTCGCAGCGGTGAAGGGCGGAAGCAAATCCGGAAAAGTGAGTTCTAAATTCATACTGAAACGCCTATTCACATTTCCGCCATTTTTAGGTTGCATCGCCGCACTCGTTTTGTCCCGATTTTTCGATCTTGATTTTGCCAATCCTTTATTCGACAAATTGGCCGCTACCGTGATCCCGTTAGCCTTGTTTTCCGTGGGATTGCAGTTGAAATTTAATGGATGGCAAAAACTGATTCCGCAGATTTCTACCGCTTTGTTGTACAAATTGATTTTGGCACCGATGATGATTTTGTGCATCGCATTAATTTTTGGGATCAAAGGCAATATGGCGAAAATCACCATCTTCGAAGCGGCGATGCCAACCGTCGTTACTTCCAGTATCATTGCAGAGCAGTTTCGGCTGAATACCAAACTTATCAATCTTATTATTGGCATCAGCATCGCTGTCGGATTTGCAACGACGGCGGTTTGGTTTAGGATTATTGAATATTTTTTTTAAAACTTAAGGAAGGATAAAAAAGAAAATGGCGCAGAAATGCAAAATGCTACCGCCTAAAACAAACAGATGCCAAATGGGATGATAAAACGGTTTGCTGTCTTTTGCATAAAAATAAATGCCCAAACTGTAGCACAATCCGCCAAGAATAATAAAAAGTAAAGCGCCGCTCGAGAGATTGTCAATCATCGGTTTGATTGCTATAATGGCCGTCCAGCCCATTATCGCATAGATCGAAAGTGAAATTTTTTCGTTCTTTCGTAGTGGCGAGAATTTGAAGATAAAGCCAATCAACGCCATTCCCCAGATGATGCCAAACATACTCCAGCCCCAAACGCCTTTCAGGCCGAGCAACGCAACGGGCGTATAAGTTCCGGCAATCAAAAGGTAGATGCAAAGATGATCTATCCGCTGAAAAATTTTTTTCCATTTCAATCGGTAAGCGGCGTGGTAGATGGTGGATGCCGAGTACAAAAGAATCAGACTAAATCCAAAAACAAGGGAAGAAATGAGCGCAATCCGATTCCCGCTGCGGACGGAATAGTAAAGCATCACAACCAAAGCCACAACGGACAGCACCGCACCAAAACCGTGCGTTGCCACATTGTAAAATTCTTCTTTTTTGCGATTCTTTTTTGGCATGACGATCTTTTTAACAAAGTTAATTATTAAATTTTTTAAGCAGAAAATATTAATACTGATTTTTCCCGGACTATATTAAATCCTTGATAGGAAACTCAAAAATCCTTAGTTTTGATAAAAATTACCAATGAAGATTTTTCTTATTATTTCCATATTCATCTTTCAAAATCTTTTTTCTCAATCCGTTTCGGCAGCATTGGAAAAATCGGTCAAAGAGATGATGGCTTCTCCCAATGCGTTGGCGGCCAACCTTTCATTTTATGTTTCGGATGAGAATGGTAATTTGATTTATGAATATAATGGCAACAAAGGCTTGTCCACCGCGAGTACGCAGAAGATTTTCACGGCGGCTGCGGCGCTGGAAACATTGGGGAAAGATTATCAGTTCAAGACCACCGCATCCTATTCCGGAAAGATTTCGAATGGTAATCTGGATGGCGATTTTTACATCACTTCCAACGGCGACCCGACTTTGGGAAGCTGGCGATACGAAGATTATAAACCGGAAAAATTCAAACAAAAATTATTAGAAGCCATCCAAAAATCGGGGATCAAAAAAATATCAGGAAACCTCATTGTCGATGATTCTTATTTTGATTTTCAAAGTACGCCGGGCGGTTGGCCGTGGAACGATCTCGGAAATTATTACGGCGCAGGAACCTTTGGAGTCAACTGGAAAGAGAATCAGTTTGACCTTACTATTAATGGCAATCAAATCAAAAATTTCTCGTACAATCTGGAAAATGTCCTTTGCATCAATGAGTTGAAAACCGGCGGAAACTCCGATCAAAGTCTGATTTTCACAGCGCCACATTCCGAAACAGCCTTGATTAATGGCACTTTGCCGGCCGGAAAACTAAGCACTGTGTCGGGAGCTACGCCAAATCCGCCATTACAACTCGCCGTAGAAATCAAAAAATTATTAGAGGAAAATGGGATTTCAGTTTCGGGAAAGGTGACGACTTATTATAATGAAAAACTGGAAGGAAAAGCCGTGTCAAAAGAGCCAACTCAGCATCAAATTTTCGAATACAGATCGCCAACGTTGGATAAAATCGTTTATTGGCTGATGCGCAAAAGCATCAATCTCTACGCCGAAACATTGATAAAAACAATGGCAAAAGAAAAACGAAATAATCCAAGTTTTGAAACCGGCATCAACTTCCTAAAAGACTTTTGGAAATCTAAAGGAATCCATCCGAATATGATTAATTTCGCTGATGGAAGCGGACTTTCGCCCCAGAATTACGTTTCGGCAAAAGCTCAGGTTCAGGCCTTGTTATATTCCAAAAAACAAGGATGGTTTGACGTTTTTTACGATGGTTTTCCCACCCAGAACGGCATCAAAATGAAAAGCGGAACGATAAAGGACAGCAAGTCGTTTGCGGGTTATCAGACTTCCAAAAGCGGTAAGAATTATGTGTTTTCTGTCATTTTGAACAATTATCAAGGCGGAAGTATCAGCAATGCACTTTTCAAAGTTTTGGATAATTTGAAGTAGATGACCAGAATCAGTTCCTTTCCGCCAATTGCAGATGAAAATTCCAAGATCTTAATTCTGGGATCGATGCCAGGCAAAAAGTCTTTGCAAATGCAGCAATATTATGCCTTTCCGCAAAATCAGTTCTGGAAGATTATGTTTTATCTTTTTAATAAAGAATTTTCGGAGGATTATGAAACAAGAATCAATTTGCTTCAAGAAAACCATATCGCACTCTGGGACGTCATCGAAAGCTGCGAACGAAAGGGTAGTCGGGATACTGAAATCAAGGATGAAATTGATAATAATATTCCAAAATTGATTGAAAACCATCCCAATATCCAGACGATTTTCTGCAACGGACAAAAATCTTACAAAAACCTTCTCAAAATCGTAGGCAAAGATTTCGGATTACCAATGATAGTTCTACCTTCTACAAGTCCGCTTCATACGGTGAAGTTTGAGGAGAAATTAGAAAGCTGGAGGGTAATTCGAGATTATTTGTAAATCAACTGTTCCAGATTTCCCAGGCCTTTTCGGCTTGTTGTTCAAGCATATAAAAACCATTGAGCGTTGTGGCGCCTTTTTCGGCTGATTTTCTGAGGAAAGCAGTTTCGGAAGGATTGTAAATCAAATCGATGACGTAATGTCGATCTGTAATGGCATCAAAAGGAAACGGAACCGAATCCTCGACGTTGGGGAAAGTACCAACTGGGGTAGTCTGAATAATGAGTAAGGAATTTTTAACCAATTCTTCTGAAATGTTTCCAAAATTAATTTCGGATTTTCTCGAAACGGTTGTATGCTCGATATGATGTTTGTCCAAAATATATCTCACCGCTTTTGCAGCGCCGCCATCGCCGAGGATCAGGGCTTTTCGGTGATGGTCTTTTTTATGGATTAGCAAAGTTTTTTCAAAGCCGAAAGCGTCGGTATTGTAACCAATTTTTTTTTCGTTGTGGAAGCTGATGCAATTCACGGCTCCAATCTTTTTTGCTTCATCACTCAGTTCGTCCAAAAATGGAATGATCGTTTGCTTGTACGGAATCGTAACATTCAAGCCCTTAAGATTTGGGGTTTCTAATAATAGATTTACGGCTTCGATTTCGGGAATGTCGAAGAGCTCATAGCGATAATCTATTAGCAATAATTTCTTGAATTTTTCCTCAAAATATTTTTTAGAAAATGAATAGGATATATTTTTTCCTAATAATCCGAAAACAATCTCTTCCATTTTTCAAATGTATAAAATATCTTAAATTAATGCTTCGTTTTTGTTACTTTTAAAGATAAATTAATTAGCGAAATCAGTTGGGTTGGCGTAAATTTAGCTGTTAATAATAATAAAAAACGGAACAAAAATGAAACAGGTAATTCTTAATAATGGCACCGAAATTCCGGAAATTGGATTCGGAACTTGGCAGACGACTGAAGGGGTTCAGAAAACTGTAAATGAAGCTTTGACAAGTGGCTACACTCATATTGATACGGCCGATATCTACGGAAATGAGTCAGAAATAGGACAGGCAATTGAATCGTCCGGCATCGACAGAAAAAAACTGTACCTCACGACAAAAATCTGGAACAGCAACCGAAGTGCTGCTGGCGTGAAGCAATCTGTAGAGCAGTCGCTCAAGAAATTGAAAACGGACTATCTTGACTTGCTTTTGATCCATTGGCCAGCGAATGCAAAACAGTTCGCAAACTGGAAAGAAATCAATGCAGAAACGTGGAAAGCGATGGAGAAATTGACTAAATGTGGTACTGTGAGATCCATTGGCGTCAGCAATTTTCTTGTTCCCCATCTAAAGGCTCTTTTGGAAACCGCCGAAGTAATACCTGCCGTAGATCAAATTGAATTTCATCCGGGTTATACACAATCTGAAACGGTCGATTTTTGTCGGGAAGAAGGCATCGTGATAGAGGCGTGGAGCCCGATAGGCTCCGGAAGACTTTTGAAGGATGAGGAATTGAAAACGATAGCTAGTCATTATGGCGTTTCGCCAGCGATTCTTTGTATTCAGTTTTGTTTGCAGTCGGGCGTTGTCGTTTTGCCCAAATCTGAAAATCCCGAGAATATCAAAAATAATTTGCATTTTAGCCGGTTCGAAATTTCGGAAGACGATATGAAAGCCCTTAAAAACTTGAAAGAAAATGGTTTTTCTGGAGTCAATCCTCTGACGGTGGATTTTTAAAACCAAAAAAAGCAGCGGGATGATGATCCATCGCTGCTTGTATATATGTTTTACGAGCGGTCTTGCTCGGAATAATACCTGATTTTTTCTACAATTTCGCCCAGATCAAATGGTTTTGGGATAAAATCTATCGCACCGCTCTCTATGGCAGTCTCTCCCAAACCTCGGCTGGCAGACATTATGACGACGGGAATGCTCTTGAAATCTTGGTGCGCCTTTATCATCTTGCAGATGTCACGTCCATCTTCTCCCGAGAGCCACATATCCATCAGAATCACGTCGGGTTTTGAAGAAGCGCTCAGGGCATCGAACATTTCAGAACCTTTTTCGTAATTATCAACTTCAAAGCCTTCCATATTGAGCATCAACTTCACAGAATCCAAAATGGCAGGACTATCATCTACGACTATAATTTTTTTAGGCATTTCAATAATTTTTTATTAAAAATGAGAAAGGAACATCGGTTTTCGGAATCTCGAACAAAATTCGCCCACTTCTTCCTTCAACTGAGGTGACAAATATCTTGCCAGCTCGTCTTTTTTAAGTTCACAAAAACTAAATGTTTTTCTCGGACAGCCTTTTGATTTTTCCTGATTTATTGTGGTGACTGTTTTTTACTAAGACATATTGATCGAAAATAGTGAGGCAGTCCTCAAAATCATTCAAAAAAACCCCTTCAAAATGATTGAAACGAGGTCTATGATTTTTAAAAAAATGCAGAAAATTAAACTTTTAAGATTTCAGCTTCTTTTACTTTGTAATTATCATCACATTTTTTCACGTAGGTATCTGTAAGCTCTTGGATGTCTTTTTCGGCTCCTTTTATGACATCTTCTGCGATGCCTTCGAGTTTTCTCAGCTCTTTATTAGCTTCCTGTCTCGCATTTCGGATGACTATTTTCGTCTGGTCTGTTTCGCTTTTGGCCTGCTTGGCAAGGTCTCGTCGGCGCTCCTCGGTCAATGGTGGTACGTTGATAATGATGACATCCCCATTGTTGGACGGTGCAAATCCCAGATTAGAATTTACGATGCCTTTTGCAATCGCACCAATGGAGGTCCGATCCCAAGGCTGGATGGAGAGCGTCATCGCATCTACTACCGACACGTTGGCTACTTGGCCAATTGGTGTTGGCGATCCGTAATATTCGACCATCACGTCCTGCACCATCGATGTTGAAGCGCGGCCGGCTCTGATCTTTTGGAATGCATGATCCAAATGCTTGATTGCAGCATCCATCTCTTGCTTTGCGGAGGCTACAACGAGTTCTAATTCTTCCATTGTATATTTAAAGTTTGATAATTGACACATCTATTAAGTCATAAAAGACAACAGATAAATTTTAATTAATAATTAACGATTAACAATTAATTTATACGCTGACGAGCGTTCCAACCATTTCACCATTTACCAATTTTTCCAGATTACCTTCTTTATTCATATCAAAAACGATAATCGGCAATTTGTTTTCGTGGCTTAGGGTGAAGGCAGTCATATCCATTACTTTCAGGTTTTTTTCGAAAACTTCGTCGAAAGACAGGCTGTTGAACTTCACCGCATCCGAATTTTTCTCCGGATCGCTGTCGTAGATGCCATCTACGCGGGTACCTTTCAGGATCACGTCGGCATCGATTTCTATGGCCCGCAACGTTGCAGCCGTATCTGTGGTGAAATAAGGATTTCCTGTGCCCGCACCGAAGATAACAACTCTTCCTTTTTCCAGATGGCGGACTGCTTTTCTTTTGATAAATGGTTCAGCTACTTTGTCCATTTCGATGGCAGATTGCAACCTTGTAATGATTCCGGCATCTTCCAGAGCGCCTTGCAGCGCCATTCCGTTGATCACTGTTGCGAGCATTCCCATATAGTCGCCTTGCACGCGGTCCATTCCTGTTGCGGCGCCTACCAATCCTCTGAAAATATTTCCGCCACCGATGACAATGGCCACCTCACAGCCTTTATCGACCACTTTTTTGATTTCTACAGCATAATCTTTCAGTCTCTCGTTATCGATGCCATATTGGCGCTGCCCCATCAATGCTTCGCCGCTCAGTTTCAGAAGAATTCTTTTGTATTTCATTAACGTTCTAATTACAGTTTTATCATTGAAATGAACCATCAGTCGTTGATATCCACTTTTTTATTTTGATTTTTGACTGTGCAAATATAATGAAAGGAAAAGAATTACGTTAATGAAAAAGATAGTGCTGCGAAAATTTTGGTAAGCCTCAAAATAGATTATTTTTGCACAGCTAAAAAACAGTGTTGAAGAAGTTTTACCCTCTTTTTTTTATCATCATTTGCAATATGGTTTTTTCTCAAACGGGAACCACCGTTTACCAGTTTCTCAACATTCCTATGTCTCCCAGGCAGGCTGTTTTGGGAGATGCGATTTCAATTCGGGATTATGATGTGAACTTTACTGCCGCCAATCCGGCCTTGATGAATCTGGAAATGGACAAAATGCTGTCGGTAAATTATGCATCATACTTAGCGGGCACCAAAATCGGCAGCATCAGCTATGTCCGCGATTTGGGATTTGGCCATTTAGTGTCCTTTAACGCCAAATATATGGATTACGGATCTATACCGAGAACCGACGAGAATTCCGTCATCAACGGGGATTTTTCGGCGATGGATGCTTCGGTGGGAATTGGCTATGCCTATCAGTTCGAGGACAGCTGGACCATTGGCGTCAATGGGAATTTTGTGACTTCCAAAATCGATACCTACTCGTCTTCAGCGGTTACTGCCAACGCTGGTGTGACTTATTATTTTGATAAGACTAATGAGACGCTCTCCTTGGTTTTCAGGAATTTTGGTTATCAAATTGAAGCATATAATGGTGTGAAGGAGAAATTGCCTTTCCGAGTGGATTTGGGCTATACCAAGATATTGGATGAGTTCCCGGCTGCCATTACAATTACGGCGCACGACCTTCAACAGCCCAATATTTCTGCCACTACTGATATCAACGGACAGCCAACAAAATTTGGCAGAAAGGTTTTGGATCATTTGTCTTTCGGCGCAGAATTGTTTCCTGGCGAGGCATTTAATCTAAGATTTGGATATAATGTGAAGAGAGGCGGCGAGCTCGCGGTTTTGGATCAAAGGAGTTTCACAGGATTGTCTGCCGGTTTGAGTATCAAAATTTCGTCTTTCCGATTCGATTATTCCCATATGCGGTATCACAACGCTTCCAATGTCAATATGCTGGGTCTTACGATGGATCTCGTGGAACTGGGAGGAAATAGGAGGTAGCAGCGAGAAACCAGATTTTTGAGTTGCCGTTCATTTTAAAACTTTAATATTATCATTTTCATACGGTCAAAATCTCAGAATTTTTTAATTTTGTGCTATGACAAAAAAACCGGTTATTGCGATCGACGGATTTTCTTCTACAGGAAAAAGTTCTATTTCCAAAGTCATTGCCAAAACCCTTGGTCTCATCCATCTGGATACTGGCGCGCTGTACCGCGGCATTACCTTTTTTGCGCTTCAAAATTGTCTGGACGAAAATCAAAAATTGGACTTCAAAAAATTAATGCAAAATCTTCCTATAATAAAACTGGAGTTTCAGAATGTAGATGGAGAACTTCAATTATTTTTAAACGGTCAAAATATTAATAAAGAAATCAGGTTTCCTCAGGTTTCGGACAATGTGAGTCAGGTTGCAAAAGAAGCGGAAGTGCGCAATTTTTTGTTGGAAACTCAAAGAAATATTGCGAAACAAGGTGGCGTCATAATGGACGGAAGAGATATTGGTACCGTTGTTCTGCCCAACGCAGATTACAAATTTTTTATGACTGCCAGCCCCGATGAACGTGCCAAAAGACGATTCGTAGAGCTGCAAACGGCAGGCGAAAAGACGGATATCGAAACAGTCAAACAAAATCTGAATACCAGAGACAAAATCGATAGCGAAAGAGAAGTTTCGCCGTTGAAACAGGCAGACGATGCAATCTTGATAGACAATACTAACCTTAATAAAGAACAAACTATTAATCTAATTATGTCATATATCATATAGTTTTAACAAAATTTTAAGAAATATTTAGTCTCTTTGGCATTTTAGTTGTAATTTTATATCAACAATTTCATTTACAATTAACTCAAATATTATAACAATGTCTAAAAAATCAAACTCAGCAGCGGTATTAGCTGCCTTGCTAGCAGGAGCTGCAACAGGTGTCATTTTAGGTTTACTTTATGCTCCAGAAGAGGGTGCAGAAACTAGAAAAAAAATCAGAGATAAAGCGAATGATCTGAAAGATAAAGCCCTTGATGAATATGGAAAAACTACGGAAGTCTTGAAAGATAAATACTCGGAAGTTTCTGAAAATGTAAAAGATAAGTACAATAACTTGTCTTCCACTTTCAAAGATACGGCTCACAATGTTGCTTCTACAGTGAAAGAAAGCTATGATAAATACAAAGATCAAATAGTTACGAAAACCAGCGACGTGATAAAAGATGTAGAAAATGAGTTAGACGCTATGAAATAGCCTTCAGATTTTACTTTTCTATAAGGGATTTAGTTTCTAAATTCCTTTTTTTGTAAAGCAATACGTCCATCTATTGATACAAGATCCTATGATTGATATTATAAAAGACTACACATCCAAGCGAATAGATCTCATCAAGATTCAGTTGGCCGAAAAATCGTCCTTGTCAGCTGGTATCGTCACTTTTCTTTCGATCGTCGTTATCGCATTTTCCTTTTTTATTATTCTTTTCAATGTCGGGATTGCCTTTATGATTGGCCACTCCTTAGGAAATGATGGATATGGATTCCTGATTGTTGCTGGCTTTTATTTTGTTCTGATGCTTGTACTTTTCCTTTTAAAGAAATTTATTGTAAAATATGTTGCCAATAAAGTGATCGAATTTTTAAAACATTAAGCTATGGCAACAAAATATACTAATCTTGATGAACTGAGAAGTGAGAAAAAACTCCTGAAACAAGAGATTATCGATTTGGAAAATCTTCTGAGCTTCAAAAGTAAAAAAGAAAGCCTAAGCGCGATTACGCACGGGTTTACAGATAAATTCTTGAAAGAAACAGAAAATCAAGAAGGCGAAAAATCACTTTCTTTGGATACTCAAAATTTGATGAAAGAAATCTCGTCTGAAATAAAAGAAAAGGCTTGTAAAAAAAATGTTCTAAATTTGGCCAATGATGGGGTGAAATCTGGCTTGCTGGAGACGGCTGTCAAAATGGGAACCGTAGCTCTTGTAAGTAACTTTGCAAAAAAAAGTGTGATGAATAAAAATTGGAAAAGAAAATTATTAGGCCTCGCCTTGGTTTATCTTGCGCCGTATGCGCTGCGATTTATCAGAAAAAAACTGGACGAATACCAAAAAAATAAAACCACATCCAGTATGGAAAAATTGATCTAAAATTTAAAATCCTCGACATAAGTATTGGGAATAATTACATTTTGGAAAAAATCTCTCCTAGTATAATTCCTGCTGACATAGAGACATTCAGGCTTTCGGTGCATTGATTGTTCCCGAATCTGGGAATGCTAATCATTTGATTAATAAGATCTTCTGTGGAAGGTCTTATTCCGTTTCCTTCATTGCCTAGTACCAAAGAGAATTGTTCTGGAAAAGCCACTTTGTAAACGCTTTCTCCCATCATATCCGTACCAAAAATAGGAAACGGATAATCTTTGAGATAATCTTCCAAATGGGTGTAAAAAACATTTACCCGCAAAAATGAACCCATCGTGGCTTGTATCACTTTCGGATTGTGAACGTCCACTGTGTCCTCACTGCAGACGATCTGCTCTATTCCAAACCAATCGGCTAACCGGATTATCGTTCCCAGATTGCCTGGATCCTGAATCCCATCGAGGATCAACTGGATCAAAACATTTTCCAAACATTGGTTCGTTGGCAGTTGGCAAACCGCGACAGAATCTTTGGGGTGCTGTAGAAAGCTTATTTTTTTTAGCTCTGCGGGCGATATTTGTTCGATTTTCTCAGTTTTATAAGCAAAATTATCTGGATCTACCGAATAAATTTTTTCAAATTGGTAGGCAGATTTGGGCAGTTCTTTTATAATTTTATTACCTTCAACTAAAAACAAATTGTATTTTTGCCTGTATTTCTTTTTGTCCAGAGATTGTAGAATCTTTATCGTATGAGCCGTAAGCATAGTCGTAAATATTTTCAAAAGTATCATATATTTTACTACGCCGCAATTTTAAGTGTGATTTTATATGCGTGCAATGTGACGAAAAAGGTGCCTGATGGCGAATTTCTTCTTACAAAAAACAAATTTGAATACAAGGACGGCAAAGTTTTGGGCGATGAACTTCCCAATATAGTAGCGCAAAAGCCGAATAAGAAAACCCTTTTTATTGCGCCAGTAGGCATCTTGCTCTACAATGCTGCCAATCCAAAATATGATACCATCTTGAAGGAATATATGAGCTACCCTAGTGAAATGAGAAATCAAAAACTTAGGGATTCATTATTTGTTAAATATAACCATCCAGAATATGTCGGGAAAAATCTGTTTTGGAACCGGTTTTTTCACTCGGTTGGCAGTCCGCCGGTCATCTTCAGCGAGGCTAAAACCAAGCAAAGCGCGAAAAGCATCAATAATAGGCTCGTAAACCGCGGATATTGGGATGCAGAAGTCAAAACGAATGTTGATAAAGATTCTGCCGCGAAGAAAGCCGAAGTGGAATATGTCATCATTCACAAAGATCCTACGAAAATCAAAGACTATTTTTATACCATTCCCGATCCCAATATCAGAGTTCTGTACGAATCAAACATTGGTAAAAGTCTGGTGAAAAAAGATGAAACGTTGGACGAAGGTGCTTTGGAAAAAGAAATCACCAGGATTAATGATCTGATGAAAGATAATGGCTATTATAAATTCAATAATGACAATCAGGATATCTTCTTCGTCGCCGACACTCTGAACAGCAGAAAAAACGTTCCCTTGACGCTGAATATTCACAAAGATTCGTTGGACAAGCCATATAGGAAAGCAACTATCGGAAATATCACAGTATCGCTGGCCAGAAATATGAACGATTTGACCAAAATACCCAAAAATAAAGACAGCGCCAATCTAAGAAAAAATATTGACCAAGATCCTAATAAATTGAGTCTGAAAGACAGCATCAGAGGAATTAATATTTACAGAAGAAACAGCGCTTACAAAGCGAATGCGCTGTGGCTGCCAATAACTGTGAAGCCAGGACAGATCTACAAACAAACAGATTTGGATTTGACCAGACGGAATCTGATCGCGATGAATAACTTTACGATTCTTAAAGCCTCGGACGAGCTCCGCAAAAAAGGAACTGTGGCAGAGAGAGATAGTATCATAGATGTAGAATATGTCCTTAAGCCCTTGCCAAAATACGAGTTCAATGTTGCAACAGATGTTCATTATTCTCAGATCCTGAATTTTGGTTTTTCGCCTTCCGTAGATCTTACCACAAGAAATGTCTTCGGCGGGGCAGAAAATTTTGTGACAAGTTTCTCGGGAATCGTTGGTACCACAAAAGATCCCAAGAATCCTGATGCGTTTTTCAATGCGTACGAATTGTCGGCGCAAACCTCGCTTCTTTTCCCAAGGTTGCTGGTTCCTTTCAAAAATTACTGGAAATTGGTGCCCAAAAGATATTCACCAACCACAAGCATCGCGCTGGGAGCGTCTGTTCAAAATAATATCGGCCTCGGAAGGATCAACTTCAACACAGGACTTTCTTACAATGCGAATGTAAATGATGGCAGAGTGCAGCACAGACTGTCGCTATTCAGCACACAGCTCAGCTTAACTCAGAATAAGGATAAATATTACGACTATTTCCCTGCAGAGAACGCGGTTCGAGCGACCGTTTTCGATTGGTACAAGGCCGTTCATCCGGAAGTAAACACCGATAATTATTCATTTGACGAAATTTCTACAATCATTGTCAATGATCAAGCCTTTCTGTCTTCCATTCCTCCAGAGAATCAGGATACTTTCAACACTTTTCGGCAATCTTTGATTAATAAAGACCGGCAGACGCAGGATGTCATCATTTCGTCTATGATTTACAATGTCACATACAACGAAATGGGAAAAAAGGAGTACAGAAACCCCATATTTTTCAGTGGAAAAGTAGAAGTTGCCGGCAACGCGCTGAATTTTATAGCAAATAAAGAAAAGCAGGACGGTGTTCTCTCCGGCAATACCAAAACGATTTTCAAAATCCCATTTTCCCAATTTATCAAATTTGACCTGGATTTTAGAAAATATTTTACATTCTTCAATGATCTGGCCAAACCGCATACTCTGGCCATACGACAGTTGGTAGGCATCGGGATTCCCTATGGTAATTCATCGACGATGCCTTTCATCAGATCCTATTTTAACGGCGGTGCAAACGATATCCGCGCTTGGGTAGCATTTGGAGGTTTGGGACCCGCAGATTCTCAGCTGGATGAGAAAGTGCGTTCCTACGCAATGGATAATATAAAATTGACAACCAGCATAGAATATCGCCTGCCGTTGAACGATACTTTCGAAGCGGCGGTCTTTACAGATGCTGGAAATATTTGGGGGCTGAAGGATACCGGTTTTGGCGATCAGTTCAAATTCAAAAAATTTATCAGTCAAATGGGTGTGGGAAGTGGTTTCGGACTTAGGATCAATATTGCTTACGTCAACCTCAGATTGGATATGGCGTACAAAATCCACGATCCCAATGAGCCAGAAGGCAACCGCTGGGTGATCGACAAAATTAAACCTTTGCAGCCAACCGTTAATTTCGCAATCGGCTATCCATTCTAAAATTTTAAACATAAATGCGAGTTCTAAGGCTTATCATCATTATCTTTTTTTGTTTATTCGGCATCTATTCTATTGCGATGACTTTTCTAGAAGAGCGCCAAAGTTTTGTGCATTATTCGGAAATTGACTATCCGGTTGATAAGGTTTTCCCGCAGTTCAGTAGCCTTCAAAACTTCACCACTTGGAATGATTTCTTCATGGCGAAGCGGGATGCCAGCTACAGCTTTTTTACACCTTACTCCGGAATGGGCAGTTCTCTGAAATTCTCCAACAAAAACAAGGATGACGAAGGTGATTTGTTCATTCGTTATTCCAACCCCAACCGTACTTTGCGCTATCAGCTTTTCGAAGGAAAGAGTGAGAATCCGTATTTGATAGATGTCAAGTTTATCCCTTCTGGCGAGAAGACCAAATTGGTTTGGTATATTCATACGCCTCGAAGAAAATTGTTGGAAAGATCACTCAACCTGACCGCAGAGGATTTCTTTGTAAAAACAATTGATAAAAGCATTAAAAATCTCTACCAGCTTTTGGGCAACAAAGTCGATAAAGATCAGCTGTTGGCTTCTGTGAAGTACGATAGTTTGATGCTAGAAAACCGAGAAGGCGGCCTACTTTTGGGAGTGAATGTTAGTACCCGAAATACAAAGGATATCCTGTTCAAAAACGTTTTGATGAATCGCAACAAGGTGTTGAATTTTGTAAAATCCGATTTGAGGAAGAAGGATGATGAGTTTGGCAATCCGGTTTTGTTGACGAATCCTGCCAATCTTAAAGATAAGGAGATTTCATATTTTTATGGGGTTCCCTTGTCAAAAAGGATTTCGGTGAGCGATAACAATTTTAATTTTCAAACTGTGAATGGTTCCAAAGTCTATGTCATTTATTTCCAAGGAAATTATAACGATCGGCTCAAAAGCATTCAGGAGCTGTTGAAAAAAGCGAAAAAAGATACTCTCAGAAACGGGCAGCTGACAGAAGAGTTTTTGGAAGAACCAGCTGATGTGCAATCTGTTAAGTTAAAATTATCATTGCCCGTTTATCGGTAGATGTTCTAACAAATATCACGCCTCTTTATTGTAATAAAACGTTAGATTTTACGCCATTCCACAAAAAATTAGTAAATTTGTTGGCAATTATTTTATAAAAAAAAATAACAGATAATCTGTAATAATGGATAAATTTTCATTTCTAAATGCCGTACACGCACAGTTGATAGACGATATGTACGCGCAATATCAAAAATACCCAGACTCTTTGGAACCCTCTTGGAAAGCTTTTTTTCAGGGATTTGATTTCGCTCTAGAAAATTACAGCGACGAAACTTCTGTTCCTGTTGCTTCCAGTTCTGCACCAGTGCAGTACGCCCAACAAGCCGTTACCAACAATTCGGTTTCAGAAGATATCTCGAAGGAATTCAAAGTGGTCAATTTGATCGAAGCTTACCGATCTAGGGGTCACCTTTTCACCAAGACAAATCCCGTGCGAGAAAGGCGACATTACTTCCCGACATTGGATATAGAAAACTTTGGTTTGGCTAAGGAAGACTTGAATAAAAAATTCAATTCTGCCACGCAAACCGGAATGGCCGGGCCTGCTACTTTGCAGGAAATAGTTACCCATCTCCAGAATATCTATTGCGACTCAATCGGGGTAGAGTATATGCACATCCAAAATGTGGAGGAGAAGAAGTGGATTATGGAATGGGTGAATGTGAACGAAAATCATCCCACACTTTCGGCCCAGGAAAAAACCGAAATCCTTTTCAAACTGAACCAAGCAGTAGCCTTTGAAAACTATCTGCATACCAAATTTGTAGGTCAAAAAAGGTTTTCTCTAGAAGGCGGTGAATCTCTGATTCCTGCATTGGATCAATTGATCACAAGATCTTCTCAATTAGGCGTAGATGAGGTCGTTCTAGGAATGGCGCACAGAGGAAGGCTCAACGTTTTGACCAATATTTTTCAAAAATCCTACAAGCAGATCTTTTCAGAATTCGAAGGGAAAGAATTTGAAGAAGATGTTTTCTCCGGCGATGTAAAATACCATTTGGGATCATCTAAAAAAATAACGACGGCCAATGGTGAAGAAGTTAGAATCAATCTGACGCCCAATCCATCCCATCTGGAAACAGTCGGGGCACTGGTAGAAGGCATTTGCAGGGCGAAGGTGGACAACACCTACCAAAACGATTACTCCAAAGTTTTACCAATTATTATCCACGGAGACGGCGCCGTCGCAGGGCAAGGAATCGTTTATGAAATTGCTCAGATGATGAATTTGGAAGGTTACAGAACGGGCGGAACCGTGCATATCGTTATCAATAATCAGGTTTCTTTCACTACCAATTATATGGATGCGAGATCTTCCGTTTATTGTACAGACATTGCAAAAGTGACAGATTCCCCTGTGATGCACATCAATGCAGATGATGTAGAAGCCGTCGTACACGCCATTCGCTTTGCCGCAGATTTCCGTGCCACCTTTGGAAAAGATGTTTATATCGATCTTTTGGGTTATCGAAAATATGGGCATAACGAAGGTGATGAGCCACGATTTACCCAGCCCAATCTCTATAAACTCATCTCAAAACATCAGAATCCGAGAGAAATCTACAAAGATCTTTTAATTAAAGAAAATGTGGTTTCCGACGAAGTTTTGAGCAAGATGGAGAAAGAATTCAAAGCTCTGCTTGATGAGAATTTTGACGCTTCCAAAGAGATTGAAAGAAATATAATGGACGTCTTTATGAAAGACGACTGGACAGATTTTCCGCTGGGAACCAAAGGCGCAGTTGCCAATGCCAATGTGGACACAACCTATAATCTCGAAAAGTTGAAAGAGCTTGCTATTAAGATTTCGACGTTGCCTGCGGACAAAAAATTCATTAATAAAATCACAAGATTGTTCGAGACCCGACTCAAAATGGTTGAAAATAATTCTTTGGATTGGGCAATGGGTGAGTTGCTGGCTTATGCAACACTTCTTACCGAAGGTTACAATGTGCGGCTCTCCGGAGAAGACGTGGAGAGAGGAACATTCTCGCACCGGCACGCGATGGTGAAAACCGAAGATACAGAGGAAGAATATATCCCTTTGCGCCACGTAAACGAACAACGATTTGATGTGTACAATTCACATTTATCAGAATATGGCGTTTTAGGGTTCGACTATGGCTATGCGATGGCTGCGCCAAAAACCTTGACGATTTGGGAAGCTCAGTTTGGCGATTTTACCAACGGCGCTCAGATTATTGTGGATCAATATTTGGTGGCCGCCGAGGAGAAATGGAAAATACAAGATGGATTGGTGATGATGCTCCCTCACGGCTCCGAAGGTCAAGGTGCAGAACATTCTTCTGCAAGATTGGAGCGGTTTCTCACGCTTGCTGCAAATGAAAATATCATCGTCGCCAATATCACTTCCCCAGCCAACTATTTCCACTTGCTGAGAAGACAAATGAAATTCGGATTCCGAAAACCATTGGTAATAATGACCCCGAAATCTCTCTTGAGACATCCAAAAGTGGTTTCGCCAATGGAAGATCTTGCAACAGGAACTTTCCAACCCATTTTGGACGATCCAATGGCTGATCCTGCAAAAGTAGAAAGATTGGTACTTTGCGCCGGCAAATTATATTACGATCTTCTGGCTAAGAAAGAAGAACTGAATGATGACAAAGTCGCTTTGGTAAGATTAGAGCAAGTTTATCCTTTGAATTTTGAAAAAATCAATGCGATATTTGACCGATACCAAAACAAAAAAGATCTCATCTGGGCTCAGGAAGAACCAGAAAATATGGGAGCTTGGAGTTTTATCCTTAGAAACTTCCGCGATAGTCATATCCAGTTGATCTCTCCAGTTGCCAGCGGAACACCTGCGCCGGGAAGTCACAAGATGTTTGAGAAAAACCAAACCAAGATCATCAATGCAGTTTTCCAAACAGAAGATGCCCCAGCAAAAAGACCGGTGACTGCCTAATAAAAATTAATAAACTATATAGAATAGAAATCTTCGCGGTTTATTCTGAATTTTAAAAAACAAAAAAGAATATGTCAGTATTAGAAATGAAAGTTCCTTCACCTGGAGAATCCATCACAGAAGTAGAAATTGCAACTTGGTTGGTACAAGACGGTGATTACGTAGAAAAAGATCAGCCCATCGCAGAAGTAGATTCTGACAAAGCCACTTTGGAACTTCCTGCCGAGCAAAGTGGTATCATCACTTTGAAAGCTGAAGAAGGCGAGGTAGTGCAGGTGGGTCAAGTAGTATGTCTTATCGATGTGGATGCTGCCAAACCAGAAGATGGCGCAGCTCCTGCTGCAGAAAAATCCGCGGAAGAACCTAAAAAAGAAGAGCCTAAAAAAGAAGAGCCAAAAGCTGAACCCAAAAAAGAAGAAGCACCTGCACCAAAAGCGGAAACTGCAAAAACAGAAACCTATGCTTCTCAAACGCCTTCGCCTGCAGCCAAAAAAATCCTTGACGAAAAAGGAATTCAGCCTTCTCAAGTAGCAGGTTCTGGCCGAGATGGCAGAATCACCAAAGAAGACGCGGTGTTGGCAGCCGTCCCAGCAATGGGAAGTGCAAGCAGCGGCAACAGAGCCCAATCGACAACAAAACTATCTGTTCTTAGAAGAAAAGTGGCCGCACGATTGGTTTCCGTAAAAAATGAAACGGCAATGCTGACGACGTTCAATGAGGTAGATATGTCAGAGATTTTCAGAATCAGAAAGCAGTACAAAGAAGAATTTGCTGCAAAACACGGCATCGGGTTAGGTTTTATGTCTTTCTTCACGAAAGCTGTAACAAGAGCGTTGAAACTCTATCCAGACGTGAACGCTTCAATAGACGGCGATTTCAAAATTAATTATGACTTTGCAGATATTTCAATTGCCGTTTCGGGGCCCAAAGGTTTGATGGTGCCCGTTCTTAGAAATGCAGAAAATATGTCTCTGCGCGGCGTTGAAGCCAATATCAAAGATTTAGCGATCAAAGTAAGAGATGGTAAAATCACCGTTGATGAGATGACGGGCGGCACCTTCACAATCACCAATGGTGGAACATTCGGGTCGATGATGTCCACCCCGATTATCAACCCGCCGCAATCCGCAATCTTGGGAATGCACAACATTATCCAAAGACCAATTGCAGTGGACGGTCAGGTGGTAATCCGTCCAATGATGTACGTTGCAGTGTCTTACGATCACAGGATTATCGACGGGAAAGAATCTGTAGGTTTCTTGGTCGCAGTAAAAGAAGCCATCGACAATCCGGTTGAATTTCTAATGGAAGGCGACGAAAGAAAAGCTTTGGAATTGTAAAAGATTTCACCGATAAAAATAAAAAGAGAACAATTTTTTGTTCTCTTTTTTTTGTCTTAGTTATTATTTGGGCAGCTTTATGCGCCTGGGGTTTATCCTGAGCGAAGTCGAAAAGCTCCCAATCTTTTTTGCCGACCATTTCAGTTTAAATACAACTTGAAGACCCTGCAAAAAAGGATTTCCGCTCCAGCTGGGCTGCGCTTCGCAACGTTGAACCTATGTTTTTTAATCACCACAAGCATTTGCGTAAAACAATGAACTTCACTCTTTTGCTAAGTTTTGTGTCGTTGGAAACCTTAAAATGTTTTCGATTAAGGCAACAAAACTTTGGGGACTTTGCGTTTAAAGTTTCTCCAAAACCAAACAATAATTATTTCAAAACCGTTCCAAAATTCACAATTAATCCTTACTTTTGAGCAATGGAAAATTTCATCGTATCCGCGCGAAAGTATCGTCCGCAAGAGTTTGACACTGTTGTCGGGCAGTCCCACGTTACCGATACTTTGGAGCACGCCATCGATGAAAATCAGTTGGCTCAGGCACTTCTTTTCTGCGGGCCACGAGGGGTTGGCAAAACCACCTGCGCCAGAATTCTGTCAAGAAAAATCAATGAAAAATCTGGGGCTGCAGATGAGGATGGCTTCGCATTTAACATTTACGAATTAGATGCCGCTTCCAACAACTCTGTGGATGACATCCGCGAGCTGATAGATCAAGTTAGATTTGCACCTCAGGTAGGAAAATATAAAGTTTATATCATTGATGAGGTTCACATGTTGTCCACATCGGCTTTCAATGCCTTTCTGAAAACTTTGGAAGAGCCGCCGGCACACGCTATTTTCATCTTAGCCACCACCGAAAAGCACAAAATTATCCCGACGATTCTTTCCAGATGTCAGATTTATGACTTCAAAAGAATCACGATTGAGGATATTCAGGAGCATTTGAGAAAAATTGCCGAGAAGGAAAGCATTACTTATGAAGATGATGCCCTTTATCTGATTGCTCAGAAGGCTGATGGCGCTTTGAGAGATGCCTTGTCAATTTTTGATAGATTAAGCACATTTTCTCAGAAAAATATTACGCTTGAAAAAGCGGCAGAAATACTCAATATTCTGGATTACGACCAATATTTGAAAATCGCTGATTTGGCCAAAGAAAATGATATTCCTGGAGTTTTGAGCGCGTTCGACGAGATTGTGAAAAAAGGTTTTGATGCTCATATTTTCATTGCGGGATTGGGAAATCATTTCCGGGACTTGATGATGGCTCAAAATCCTAAAACTTTGAATCTCATAGAAGTTGGAGAAAAAACCAAATCCAAATTTGCAGAGCAATCCCAAAAATGGAAAGCTCAGGAATTGATCGACGGTATCGAGATTTGTAATTTTGCTGACATTAATTATAAAAATTCCAAAAATCCACGATTGACGGTGGAGATTGCGCTGATGCAATTATCAAGTCTCACATCAGGTTTGGAAGCTAAAAAAAAAAGTTCTTAATATTAGCACCCCTTCTGAAAGCTAATCTTCAAGAGCCAACAAATCAAAGTGATTCGACGAGGTCAACCAGGAATGCAGAGTCAAGACCGGACGCTAAAGTACCAACAACCAGCAGCAATGTCATCTTGAGCGGAGCCGAAGGACAGCAACCAGCAATCAATATTTCCTTTGACCAACAAAAAAATGGGATTCAAAAGGCAACTGAACCTATCGCCAAAAGCTCTTCTAATTCCAGATTCAGCATCAGAGCGGCTTTAGAAAAAAGGGAGGAAATTAAGACAAATGAAATTGCCGAAATAACAGACGACAGTCTCCCATCCAATCATTTCTCGCAAACGGATTTGGATACAGAATGGAGTATTTTTGTGAAAGACTTATCCAAATCCAACACATTCGCTTTCAATGCCATCAATAGTTTCAAATTGGAGAAAACCGATGAAAACCTCATCACCGTCAAATATTCTTCGGCGATGGCCAAATTGGAATTTGACAAACTGAGCCGCGAATTTTTCAACCATTTCAAGCACAAAGTCAGTAATTTTAAAATCGAGATTGAATATGTCACGGATTTAACCATCAAAAAAGAAGTGATGACCAAACGGAAGATGTTTGAAAAATTTGTACAAATCAATCCTGTTTTGAAAGATTTGGATGATCTCATGAAGTTTGATTTGACATAAATTTATATATTTGTTCAAGATTTCGATGAAAATAGTTGAAATCAATTAACCCAATCAAGCTAAAAAGCCTTCCAGTAGGGCATTAATAAATGGAATCAACCAAATTTCCATATTTTACAAATTTTAGATCTACCGAATATTTTGGTGGACTTTTCACCTTTTTTGGATCTTATTATCGAAATTTTAAAAACTATGACCGATTTTATTGGTTTAGCTAAAAAATTTCTTTCTCAAAAATCTGCGGAAATAGTCAAATATCCGTGACTCATTTAAAAGTTTTAAACATTATTTTTTGGAAAAGAATTATAAATCAAGATTTATAAGAGCTGTACTATTGCATTAATTTAAAATATATAAAATTAAAAATATGAACCTTAATGAATTGAAAAACGATTGGATCAAAGACTTCGCCAATCCAATGATAATCGCCGGGCCCTGCAGCGCAGAAAGCGAGTCTCAAATGCTAGGAACGGCAAAAAGACTGAGAGAAAGTGGTGCAGAAATCTCTGCTTTCCGGGCGGGAATTTGGAAACCGAGAACAAAGCCCAACGGCTTCGAAGGGGTAGGCGTGATTGGTCTCAACTGGCTGAAAAAAGTAAAAGATGAATACGGGTTCAAAACGGCAACAGAGGTGGCAAACGCGCACCACGTTTTCGCAGCACTGGAAGCTGACGTTGATATTCTTTGGATCGGAGCACGTTCTACGGTAAATCCATTTACAGTTCAGGAAATTGCCCAAGCACTAAGGGGAACCAACAAACCGATTTTGGTAAAAAATCCTGTAAATCCGGATTTGGCGCTTTGGATTGGCGCTTTGGAAAGACTGTTGGGACAAGGAATTGAGAATGTGGGAGCCATTCACAGAGGATTTTCTACCTATCAGAAAACAAAATACCGAAATATACCCAACTGGCAAATTGCTCTGGATTTTAAAAATCAATTTCCAAATATCCCATTATTTATAGATCCTTCTCACATCTGCGGCAATAGAACTGGCTTGGCTGCGATTGCGCAGGAAGCTTTCAACGTTGGATATCAAGGAGCCATCATAGAAAGTCACGAGGATCCGGATAATGCCTGGAGCGATGCTTCTCAGCAGATCACGCCGGAAGTTCTGGCAGAAATGATTGGCAATCTTCAGGTTCGTAATTCAGATATTTCTGGTTACGAGGACGAAATGGGAAAACACAGAACGCTAATCAGCGATATGGATTTCCAGTTGATCGAATTATTGTCACAAAGAATGAAAATTTCTGAGAAAATTGGAACTTTGAAAAAAGAGAATAATATCGCCATCTTCCAGCCAGAACGTTGGAAAGTGATTACAGAATATGCCAATCAAAAGGCAACGGAAACCGGAATGTCCAACGAATTTATCGAGAAAGTTTTCAAAGCGATCCACGAGGAAAGTATTGAGGTTCAGAATAATATAATGATTGATAAAACTAAATCTTAGAAAATTATTGAGTCTTTTCTAATTTTGAAACTCAGGAAGGGTTTTTGTGCCGCCGCCCTATAAATGCTTTAACTTTGCAAAACATAAAATCTATTTTTTGAAAGGAATTATTATCAAATCGACGGGCAGCTGGTATCAGGTTTTGGAATCAGAATCTAAAACTGTTTACGAAGCCAGAATCCGTGGAAAATTCAAATTGATTAAAACTCGGCTCACCAATCCCCTTGCAGTGGGAGATGAGGTAGAGTTTTCTTTGGAGCAGGATGATGTGGCTTGGATTACGAGGATCTTTCCGAGAAAAAATTATCTCATCAGAAAGTCGGTCAATCTTTCCAAAGAAGCGCATATTATTGCTTCCAACGTAGATGTGGCCTGTTTTATCTACACTTTGAAGTTTCCGGAGACATCTTTAGGTTTTCTCGACAGATTTCTTGCCTGCTGCGAAGCATATAACATTTCGACTTTGATTTTATTCAATAAAATGGACACTTTGAACGGCCAGGAAGAAGAAATTGTAGAAAATATCGAAGCAATGTATCAAAATATGGGTTATGATAGTCTGAAGATTTCGTCGTACACCCAACTGAATCTCGGTTTTTTAATTGATAAAATCAAAGACAAAACCTCGGTCTTCTTCGGGCATTCCGGTTGTGGAAAATCGACATTGGTGAATGCGTTGCAACCAGACCTTCATATCAGAACGGGTGAGATCTCGGCGTCGGTGCTCAAAGGAAAACATACCACCACTTTTGCACAGATGCACTTTTGGGATTTCGGCGGATCGGTGATTGACACACCAGGCGTTCGGGAATTTGCAATGATCGATGTTCAGAAAGAAGAAATTCAGCATTATTTTCCAGAAATATTCGAGGTAGGGAGGCACTGCAAATTTCATAATTGCATGCACATCAACGAACCGAAATGTGCGGTTTTGGAAAGTCTGGAGAGCGGAGAAATAGAGGAAACTCGGTACAGCACCTATCTCAAACTGATGGAAGAAGCAGACGAGATGAACCAAAACTGAAAACATAAAATCCTGCACAAATTAATGGCAGGATTTTTTTGTACTGCGAAATTGGAAGGTGTTAGAACTTCCAGCCCAATGTAAAAAAGAAGTTGTTTCTGTTATTTTTCACCTTAGAGACTGCGTACGCATCGCTTAGTAATTCTGTTCCCGATGGATTATAATATCCAGAAGTTGTGTAATAATTCGGATCGGTCACGACGCCAAATAATGATGGGCTTGTATATTTGGACGAGATGTTTTGATAACTTGCATCGATGTAAAATGCCTTGAAATCATAGCCAATGCCAGCTCCGATAATATTTTTTTCTCCCACCAAAAGATTGGAAAAAGATTGATCTGACTTGGATCCATCGTTGTTGTAGCCCGATAAAGTGATATTGTCGAAACTATTTCCCTGGTAAGCATAGCCGCCTCGTAGCCGAAAGGCCGCAATCCGATACTCTGCGCCCACTCGCACTTCGGAAGAATTTTTGTAAGAGTTGCTGAAGAAATCATTAAGTTCCTGCTCGGCATAGCCATATTCCTTATACTTTGGTTTTGTAAATCCCTGGATATAATCAACGTTCAAAGCGAAATTCTTACTCGGAACAAAAGCCGCACTCAAGGTGGCCTTCATCGGCGTTGCTAAGCGTCTGTTTTCTGTATAAACGTCGTAATAGCTGTCATCCTTGTAATATTGGTTGTAGATTCTATCAATGTTCCACCACGTGGGTGTCTCGACTGCCAATCCGACTCTGAATTGATTACTTAATTTCGCAATGACCCCAATGTTAGCCGAGAATCCATCGGAATGTTCCTCGTGATTGGTGTATTGTTTATCAAATGTGGTCACCGTATTTGTGCTTAGATTCTGAAAATTGGCCACATCATCCTGACTTAGATAGGAGTTGTGGATATTAAATCCAGCTCCGAAGTACAATTTGTTATCATAATTGGCGCCCACAGTAAAATTCGTTTTAGAAACGTCGCCAATCCTGTTGTACGCATGACCTTGAAAAGAATACGTTGCAGGCGTTGCAGAAAACGGTGAGCTGGTTATTTTGATGTTCGGATTGCCTGCAGTTTCCACATAATTGTCCAGAGACTGAGTGGTATAATTGACGCCGATGTTTATGAACTTCCATTTAGTAGCCATATCGCCAAGATTGAAAGTCATAACACCTCCGGAATTTGTAAGATCTGTGTTATCCAATTTATAGCCTAATGATTTGCCTGCGAGCGTGCTCGTGTTTTTATTATTGTTTACTCCGAGGGTCACATTCACATCATTTGTAATGAAAACGCCGATACCGGCTGGATTCACATTTGCAGAAGAAATATCACCTCCCAATGCGCCGATCGAGCCTGCCATCGCATTATACTTGGCTGTACCATTGATGGGATTATCCGAATAAGCATTGAGTGTATTTGTAATCACCGAGATGTCCTGCGCTTTCAAATAAACAAAAGAAACAGGGATACTGAGGAGTAGTAAAGTCTTTTTAAGCATTTTCTATGAACTGTATTTTTTTGTTTACGATTATCTTCTGCCACCGCCGCCAGATCTCATTTCGCCGCCTCCGCCTGAAGAACCGCCAGATCTCATTCCGCCACCGGAATTAAATCCACCATAATTGCCAGATCTCGATGGACTGCTATAGCTGTCATTTCGGAATCCACCGTTATTAGGAGCCGTTCTTACGCCACCATCATTTGGATAGTTCTGCGTTCGTGTACCGCCTGTATTTGGATAATTATTTCGAATGCCGCCATTGTTTGGATAATTTCTGATCATTCCGTTGTTCGTTCTTACGCCGTTTGCGGAATTTCTCATTCCAGATGTTCGGATGCTGCTGTTTGAAGTCCCCAGCTGGTTTCTGATGTCACGGCTACCATGGAAACCGCTAGAGTTGATACCGTTGAACCGACTGTCATTCCTGCTGCCACTTCTGTTTTGTGAAATCATTCCAGTGAGTCTTCCGCCATTGCCGCCAGATCTATTGTAGTAGATTGGTCGGTAATATCCACCGTAATAACCGCCCCATCCACCATAGCCGTAACCCCAGAATGGATCGTAAAAGCCGCCGCCCCAGCCCCAGGGGGAGTAGAAAGAATTACCCCAGCCAAATCCAAATCCCCAACCCCAAGAGTTGAAAGGACTGTTCCATCCGTAGAAACCGTAGCCAGGATAACCCCAACCACCGAAACCACCATAGCCAAATCCCATTCCCCAACCGCTGTATCCCCAATTATTGAAGTTGGTATATGTAGTCTCAGTTCCAGTGTAAGATCCCCAGTCAGAATCGCTGCTGAGTTTATAGGCGTTTTGCTGATCTTGGATGTTTTGCTGATTGTTGTCGTAGAGGCTTGGGTTCGTCTCTTGATAAGAATAATAATCGTCTACCTTATTGCCATAATTTCCCGAGTAGGAACCTGCTGGCAACGAATCTTTGTTTGGGTCATAATATACACCATCCGTTTCCGAATAACCGCCGGTATAAATAACACAAGAAGTTAATAAAGAGCTGCTAGCGATCAAAATCAATGCTTTGGATTTGAGCAGATTTAAAAAGCGCGTATTGTTGATATTTTTCATTTTATGAGAAGTATTAAGTTTTGCTATATTTGTAATCTTAAAAAGAAACCAAATTGTGTACCACGAATAATTTATAAAGTACCGTAAAATTAGGCTTTTTATTTAGATTACGACAAGTTAAAAAAGTTAAAATATAGTTTAGAGAAATATGGCAAAATTAACCGCAAGAGCAGAAGATTATAGCAAGTGGTATAACGAGTTGGTTGTGAAAGCAGATCTTGCAGAGAATTCCAGCGTAAGAGGATGTATGGTCATCAAACCTTATGGTTATGCGATCTGGGAAAAGATGCGCAACGAGATGGACGAAAAGTTCAAAGAGACTGGCCATCAAAATGCTTACTTTCCTCTCTTTGTGCCCAAAAGTCTGTTTGAAGCTGAGGAAAAAAATGCGGAAGGATTTGCCAAGGAATGCGCCGTAGTGACGCACTACCGACTTAAAACCGACCCCAACAACCCAAGCAAATTAATTGTAGATCCGGAAGCAAAATTAGAAGAAGAATTGATCGTCCGCCCCACTTCGGAAGCCATCATCTGGAGCACTTATAAAAACTGGATCCAATCTTATAGAGATCTGCCAATTTTAATTAATCAATGGGCCAATGTTGTCCGGTGGGAAATGAGAACCCGGTTATTCCTAAGAACGGCGGAATTTCTATGGCAGGAGGGCCACACGGCGCACGCAACAAGAGAAGAAGCGGTGCACGAAACCAAAAAAATGCTAGAGGTCTATGCCAAATTTGCAGAAGAATTTATGGCCATTCCCGTTTTCCGAGGAATCAAAACACCTTCTGAAAGATTTGCAGGCGCTGAGGAAACCTACTGTATCGAAGCGCTGATGCAGGATGGGAAAGCGCTCCAGGCAGGTACATCTCATTTTCTTGGTCAAAGTTTTCCCAAAGCTTTTGATGTGAAATTCACCAACAAAGAAGGCAAACTGGAATATCCTTGGGCATCCTCCTGGGGAACTTCCACAAGACTGATGGGCGCGTTGATTATGACCCATTCTGATGATTTTGGACTGGTTTTGCCGCCCACTTTAGCTCCTATTCAGGTTGTCATTGTGCCCATTTTTAAGGGTGATGAGCAATTAGCTCAAATTAGTGAAGTGGCTTTGGAAATACAGGCTCAGTTGAGAGCAAAAGGGATTTCGGTTAAGTTTGATAACGACACACAGAACAAACCCGGTTGGAAGTTTGCGGAATATGAATTGAAAGGGGTACCGTTGCGAATCGCTCTCGGGCAGAGAGATCTTGAAAATAAAACGGTAGAACTGGCGAGAAGAGATAATTTGACAAAAGAAACCATAGCCATGGACGGAATCGATGTTTATATCGAAGAATTGCTTAAGACCATTCAAAATGATATCTACAACAAAGCCTTAAAATTCAAAGAGGGAAACATTACCAAAGTCAACTCTTACGAGGAATTCAAAATGGTACTATCGGAAAAAGGAGGCTTCATTTTGGCTCACTGGGACGGCACTCCCGAGGAGGAAGAGCAAATAAAACAGGAAACAAAAGCCACCATTCGGTGCATACCACTGAACAACGAGCAGGAACAAGGCGTTTCTCTAATCTCCGGAAAACCATCGCCTCAGAGAGTGGTCTTTGCAAAAGCTTATTAATGGATTTGTTTTCAGACTTTGATTTTTTAAGTGCAATTCTACCTAATAAATCGATTATCCATGTATCTATGGAATCGTAAGTTAAAGTTTTATTAAAATGCTTAATACGAAAAAATTCTGGATTAATATTTGGTATTTATAAAAAAATAAAGCAAAAAAATAAGCTAATTATGTCAATTAATTTTATACAACTTGTAAAAGGAGATTTAGGATCAGCCGCGGTTTCTCAAGCCGCTTTGGAATTGGGAGAAAGTGAATCCTCAGTTTCCAAAGCAGTCTCTGCGCTGCTGCCAATCGTTCTTGGAGGGTTTGCAAACAGCAATACTCCTTCGGAATTATTGAGTACGGTAAAGGAAATAAAATCGGCCGCTGCGCAGTCAGATCTTATGCAGTATCTTAACGGAAGTGATGCTACGATTTCTAAAATTCTCAGCTTGATTTTTGGCGAGGGCGATATGCTTGCGGCCATTATCAACGAAGTTTCGGCTTACGCTGGCATCAAATCTGAATCTACAAATTCGTTATTAAACCTCGTGTCAGGCGCTGTGGCAGGCAGGGTTGGAAAATATGTGGTTGACAATCAGTTGCAGGTTGATACCTTTGCAAATCTACTGACGGATCAAAAAGGATATCTGCCATCTTCGCTGCCTGCTGGATTTAGTTTATCAGACTTAGGTCTTGGGAATTGGTTGGGGTCTGCAGGTTCCGATTATGTCAATGTAATTCCCGAACCTTTGCAAACACCGATTGGGGAAGTCAACCCAGTCACACCAGTCACTGAAAATCCTGCTGAAAAAGACTTTCCGATACCCGCCAGCGAGGTGTCAAATAAAGAAGAAGTGGTAACAAACGAATCGGCAACTGACAGTGTTGCGGACAGTTATGGTGCTGGAAATATTTGGAAATGGTTATTGCCATTACTTTTGTTATTACTCTTAGGATGGCTCTTCTGGAAACAGTGTGATAGAAAACCTAACACAAATCCCGCAGATTCTACCCAAGTCCAAGGTCATTCTGCCCAATCAAATCCCGATACCGTTTCAGCAAAAGGCAAACCATAGCGCGATTTTCTCAAACCAAACTTTTCAAACTGCTGAGTAATAAGCAGTTTTTTTCTTTAACTTGCGAGTTAAGAATAGTATTATTACTTTTGTTAGTCTAATCTAACAATAAAAATTTTTGAATTCATCCAATCATAAGTCCGGCTGGCGAAAGGAGAAAAGTTCTAATTCTCTCAGCGAGGTTTTCTCGAGCATTCATATTCCCAAAGACGGTAGTTTCAAAAAGAAATTGTGGGCTTATATGGGACCTGGTCTTCTGGTTGCAGTCGGTTATATGGATCCTGGTAATTGGGCGACAGATATTGCTGGCGGTGCGCAGTTTGGCTACACCTTGCTGTCAGTCATTTTAATTTCCAATATCTTCGCCATTATTTTGCAACATCTTTCTGTGAAATTGGGCGTTGTTGCAGAGCGCGATCTGGCGCAAGCATGCAAAGATCATTTTCCTCCAGCGATTAATTTTGTACTTTGGATTTTCTGTGAGATAGCCATTGCTGCGTGCGATCTGGCAGAAGTGATTGGGTCTGCGATTGCCCTCAACCTGCTTTTTGGGATTCCGCTGAGTGTTGGAGTAGGAATTACGATCATTGATGTTTTTCTCATTCTATTCCTGCAGTCCAGAGGTTTTCGGTATATCGAAAGTATCGTCGGCGGATTGATTTTCATTATTTTTATTGCATTTTTTTATGAGATTTTTCTTAGCCAGCCCGATCTGTTTCCCTTGTTGCAAGGTTTAATTCCCAAGAAAGAAATCATCACCAATCCGTCGATGCTGTACATTGCCATAGGCATCTTGGGAGCTACGGTGATGCCTCACAATCTTTATCTTCACAGCAGTATTGTGCAGACCAGAAATTATCCAAGAACAACCGAAGGTAAGCGAGAAGCGCTGAAGTTTGCGAGCATAGACAGCGGTATTTCCTTGATGCTTGCCTTCGTGATCAATGCGGCGATTCTTATCATTGCGGCTGCCACATTTCACACCTCTGGTAACAAAGACGTGGCGGACATCAACGATGCTTACAAACTCTTGACGCCTCTTTTGGGAACAACTTTGGCCAGTATTTTCTTTGGTATTGCGCTGCTGGCTTCTGGTCAAAATTCCACATTGACAGGCACGCTTGCAGGACAAATTGTAATGGAAGGTTTCCTTAATATCAAATTAAAACCCTGGGTCCGTCGCTTGATCACCAGAACGATTGCCATTATTCCGGCACTGGTTATTTCCATCATTTACGGCGAGAGAGGAACGGCCGACTTACTGGTTTTCAGTCAGGTCGTGCTTTCGATGCAGCTCAGTTTTGCGGTGGTTCCTCTGGTGATGTTTACCAACAGCAAAGTCAAAATGGGAGAGTTTGCCAATAAAATGTGGCTCAAAGTTTTGGCAATTGCCATCAGCGCTATGATCATTAGTTTGAATCTCTATCTTTTATATCAGACCTTTTTTTGATGAGAAATGGCAGGAGTTACAAGTCATAAACCGTCCCATTAAAATGAGACGGTGTTTTTAATTTACCGAAAAGAATTAATAAATTAAGGATTCAGAAAACGTTTGGCTGCATTAAAATTATCCCAATTTCTTAGAATCTGCTACAAATTGAGCCAGTCCCGAATCGGTAAGCGGGTGATTCAGCAAATTAAGGATCGACGGAAGCGGCGAGGTGATTACATCAGCACCAATCTTGGCGCAATTGATAATATGCATCGGACTTCGGATAGAAGCGGCTAGGATCTCGGTTTCGAAGTGATAGTTATCAAAGATCAAACGTATTTCTTCAATAAGATTGAGACCGTCAACAGAAATATCATCCAATCTTCCTAAAAAAGGTGAAACATAGGATGCTCCTGCCTTAGCGGCCAGAAGGGCTTGTCCGGCTGAGAAAATTAATGTACAATTGGTTTTGATGCCCTTGTCGGAAAAATATTTTAAGGCTTTGATGCCGTCTTTGATCATGGGGATTTTCACCACGATTCTCTCGTGAAGTGCGGCCAGCTCATCGCCTTCTTTGACCATTTCTTCGTACGATGTAGAAAGCACTTCTGCGGAAACATCGCCGTCTGAGATATTGCAGATGTCCACATAATGCTGGTTGATGGCGGCTTTGCCAGAGATTCCTTCCTTTGCCATCAGCGACGGATTGGTTGTGACGCCGTCCAAGATTCCAAGATCTTGTGCTTCTTTGATCTGTGCGAGGTTGGCTGTATCAATAAAAAATTTCATCGGATATAGTTAAATTGTTCTTTAAAATGTGTTTGTAAATATACATTTTTAGTTCGCTCCTCAAAACGGATAAAAAAAAAGAAGCCTAGTGGCTTCCTTTTGCTTATTTCATAGCAGCTTCTTTGGCTTTGAATTCGTTGTACTTGGCCGTATTTTGCGTTGTCATGTACATCCCCTTAAGCAATGTGACGATTTCTTTGTTGTTCGGATCCAATTGATACATTTGCTCTGCATAAGGCAGTGCTTTTTGGAATCTTGTCCGGCGAAGCTCGAGAACTTTGTTTGCCGCATCTATTTTCCCTTCTTTTCTCAGACTCTTGTATTCGTCAATCACCTTGCTGTCGTCTTCTCCAATGATCGTGAAAACCAAATTGTTTAGCGCATTGGGATATTTTGGATCCATATCCACCAGCTTTTTGTAAATAGCCTCCGCTTCCGCCTGTTTCGCTGGATCTTTGCTCAGCATCACTCCAAGATTATACATGCTTTCCTTATCAGCAGGATTTTTTGCAATTTTTGCTTTTAGGTTATTGACGAAATCATCTGTCTTGCCGGATTTGAAATATGAATTGCTCTGGACCTGCGATAGCGACTGATTGTTTGGGAACTTTTTCAGGCCTTCGTTGGCAAGCGCTGCGGCTTCGTCATATTTTTTTTGTTCAAACAATAGCGTTGCGGTTATTTCATACAGTTCTTCTTGCTTGTTTGGTGTTTGTTCTGTTTTGAAATCCGAATAACCCGCACTTTCTGGCGCCTTCTTATAAAGATCAAAAGCGGCTTTGTCAAGTTTTTCCACCTTGCCAGTTTTGGTATTTTTTGCTGTATAATTGGTTTCAATTCCAGTATAGCCGGCTTTGATCAAAGAATTTAGAATATCAGCCGCCTTGTCTTTGCTGTTGGCAGACTGCGCATAGGCCACCCCAGCATAGTAAAGGTAAGTTTTATCATCCTGTCCGCCAGCTTTGAAAAGATAGTAAGTCTCGGCAAATTTGTCTCCCGCTACATCAAAATTTTTGCTGTTATAGTTGCTATTAGCCGTTTCATTGGCTTTTTTCAGAAGCGGATCTACTGCCGATCTCAGCTTATCCGCCATCGCAGGCACATATTTATCCTGTTTCAGAGTTAGGCCTGCGCCCATTTTATCTGCTGCGTCTTTGCCCACAAAATATACTTTATTCTTTTCCGCATCTTTTCCGCTAAAGATGGGATCCGCACCGAGAGCTGTAATCTTGGCAAGATATTCTGCTCCTTCGATATTCTTGCCAGATTTGAGTAGTGTCAAACCTTTTGCATAGTAATACTGCTCGAGAACTGCCGGTTCTAAAAGATAAGTTTTGCCTCCAAAAAGAGCTTCTGCTTTTGAAATTTCTGAATTGGCGGTCGTCAAATCTCCTGATTCCACTGCTTTGACGGCGTTGGCGATTTCCTTTTTCTGCGCGCTGATCAATGCTGCAGATAAAAGTGCTAAACTTAAAATTAATCTTTTCATACGTTAATTTTTATTTTTTTTATTAATCTAATATATGATCACAAGCGATTTTATACTTCTAATGTTTATTTTTACTCTTCCGGTGTTTCTGGGCTTTCAGAATCGGTATCATCCGCTTCTTCCTGATCTTCAACAATTTGATTGCTACTGCCTCCTTTTGGCGGTTTTACTTTGAATTCTGGATTGTTGCTGTCATTTTCCGGCAAATCTTCAGCCTCATCTTCCGCCACTTCTTTGTCCATTTCTACTTTTGCAATCGCGGCTATCTCATCATTTGCTTTCAAGTTGATGACTTTTACGCCTTGTGTATTTCTACCCATCACGCGCATTTCGTTCATATTCATTCGGATGGCCACGCCAGATTTGTTGATGATCATCAGTCCATCTTCGTCTGTCACGCTTTGAATAGCAATCAGATTGCCAGTTTTTTCAGTGATATTAAGCGTGATGACACCTTTCCCGCCACGATTCGTTACGCGGTAATCTTCAACGGCCGTTCTTTTTCCATAGCCTCTTTCTGACACTACCAAAACGGTGTCATTTTCCAAATCATTGACAACGATCATACCGACAACTTCGTCCTTATCCTCCAACGAAATACCTCTAACGCCGATGGATCCTCTGCCAACAGCTCTAGCTTTCTCTTCGGGGAAACGGATACATTTTCCGTTTTTGGTGGCGATCATGATTTCTGAGTTTCCGTCTGTCAGTTTTGCTCCCAAAAGTTGGTCATTATCACGAATTTCGATGGCATTGACGCCATTAGTTCTCGGTCTGGAGTAGGCTTCCAAGGACGTTTTCTTGATGGTTCCGTTTTTGGTAATCATCACCACATTCATTTGGTTGACATAGTCCTGATTTTTGAGATCTTTGGTTCGGATATAGGCTTTTATTTTATCGTCCTGCTCAATATTAATTAAGTTCTGAACCGCCCTTCCCTTCGCGGTTTTTGATCCTTCCGGAACTTCGAAAACTCGCAGCCAGAAGCATTTCCCTTTTTCTGTAAAGAATAGGAGATACTCGTGGTTCGTTGCGGTAACGATGTATTCCAAGAAGTCTTCATCTCGTGTGGTGGCGGCTCTGTTGCCGACGCCGCCTCTGGATTGTACTTTATATTCGGAAAGAAGGGTCCTTTTGATGTAGCCTGCGTGAGAAATTGTCAAAACCACTTTTTCATCCGGGATCATATCTTCAATAGAGAATTCTCCGCCGGTATAATCAATTTCAGATCGTCGCGCATCACCATATTTTTCTTTGATTTCCTGAAGTTCGGTTTTAATGATTTCATAACGTCTTGGCTCGTTAGTAAGGATATCTTCCAGATCTTTTATCAAGGCCATTATTTCTTCATATTCAGCACGGATTTTGTCCAGCTCCATTCCTGTAAGACGCGCCAAACGAAGATCGAGAATTGCCTGAGCTTGGATTTCAGAAAGTTCGAATTCTGCAATCAAACCTTCCTTCGCAGCCTGTGGAGTGGCGCTGTGCCGGATGATGGCAATGGCTCGGTCCAGCGAATCCTGAGTTCCGATGACCTTCATAAAGCCTTCCAAAATGTGTGCTCTTTCCTGCGCTTTTCTTAGCTCGTATTTTGTTCGTCGGACTACAACTTCGTGACGGTGATCTACGAAATGGACAATCAAATCTTTCACATTCAGTTGCAAAGGTCTTCCTTTGACCAAGGCAATGTTGTTGACGGAGAATGAAGTTTGTAGAGATGTGTATTTGTACAAAAGGTTTAAAACAACATTTGGGATCGCGTCATTTTTCAGTTCATAAACCACACGAAGACCGTTTCTGTCCGATTCATCGCGGATTTCATAGATTCCTGGGATTTTGTCATCCTTCACCAAATCTGCAGTCCTGGCGATCATTTCTGCTTTGTTGACCTGATAAGGCACTTCTGTCACGATGATTGCATTGCGGTTTCCAATTTCTTCAAAATTGATCTTTGCTCTCAGAACGATTCTGCCTCTTCCTGTATGGAAAGCATCCCGGACGCCATCGTAGCCGTAAATGATCCCTCCAGTCGGAAAATCTGGAGCGATGATGTGCTTCATCAGTTCATCAATTGTGATTTCTTTATTATCAATGTAAGCACAGATGGCATCAACGCTTTCGGACAAATTATGGGGCGCCATATTAGTAGCCATCCCAACCGCAATTCCAGACGCTCCGTTTACCAAAAGGTTGGGAACTCTCGTTGGTAGCACGGTAGGCTCCGTCATACTATCATCAAAGTTGTTTTGAAAATCAACGGTATCTTTATCCAGATCGGCTAGGATTTCGTCCGATATTTTTTTGAGTCTGGCTTCTGTGTAACGCATGGCTGCAGGCGGATCCCCATCCATAGAACCAAAGTTTCCCTGGCCATCAACCTGCTCATAGCGCAAACTCCAAGGTTGTGCCATCCGGACCATCGCATCGTACACAGAACTGTCGCCGTGCGGATGATATTTACCTAATACGTCTCCTACAATTCTTGCGGATTTCAAATGTTTTCTGTTCGAAAAAACATTGAGGCCATACATACCGTACAGAACTCTTCTATGGACGGGCTTCAGACCGTCTCTCACGTCTGGCAAAGCTCTTGATACGATTACTGACATCGAGTAATCGATGTAAGAGGTTCTCATCTCGTCAACAATGTTGATAGGTATTAACCTTTCTCCTTCCTTATGCATAAATATTTTTTAATTTATTGTAAATCAGAATGTTAAAATGCAGTAATCGGCAATTAACTTTCCTGTTTTTTATAACGGGCTAATTTACAAAAAAAAACCGATTTTTGCAGTGAGAATTTATCAACATTCATCATAAAAAAACCTCAAAAATGAGCATCCTCAGCATTACATTTCATACCGTCGAAAATAAGATGGACGAGTGGGACATTTATTTGGAAAATGATCTCCATCAGATGGTGGACAATCTTTTGGATGTACAGCAGTACATTCTTTCCGAAGTGCAGTCCAATATGATCAGTGAAGGCAAAAATACCAATCTTTTTTTGGTTTTTGATGACGACGAAATGCGCACTCAGTTTATGGAAAGCGAGATGCTGAATTTGGAAGAGCGGATTAATCGACGATTTGGAGATCAAGTTCTTATTTTTGCCACTTTTCTGGATCCTAAGAAAAAAAGATTTTAAACCCAGTTGCAATATGAGTTTCATTTTTTTTGGTAATTTTAATTAGACCTTATCACAGACTTTTTATTTATCGGAATAATTTTTGGAGTTAGCTTGCAACGCCTTTATTTTGATAATTTATGTTCGATAAACAACAGCGAAAATTTAAACGATCTGCTCGCCTAATTTCCGTCCTCAGCAAATACGGTTTCAAAGATCTGATCGCAAGAATGGGTAAAAAACCCGAAGAAAATGCAGCTCAGACGGACGAAATCATTTCCAAAGGAACTGTTTACGAGCGCATCCGATTGGTTCTGGAAGAGTTGGGTCCGACTTTCGTAAAACTCGGGCAAGCGTTCAGCAATCGCGAAGATCTGCTGCCTCCGGAGTTGATTCAGGAACTTCAAAAACTTCAGGATCGCGTTGAAACTGTGGATTTGAATGTGACTGAAATACTAGAAAATGAGTTTAATATTTCGGTCAGAGATTATTTTTCGGAAATTAATGCAAAACCTCTGGCAACGGCTTCCATCGCGCAGGTTTATCAAGCCACGCTGATTACAGGTGAAAAAGTGATCATCAAGATCAAAAAACCCAATGTCCAGAGCATCATCGAGGACGATTTGCTGCTCATCAAGGATCTCGTGAAGCTCATTTCGACCTACTCTGAAATGGCTGCTAAACTCAATTTGAAACAAGCCATCGCAACCTTCGAGAAGTCTTTGCTGGAAGAGGTTTCTCTGGTCAACGAAAGGAATAATATCAGGCAGTTTGCCTTAAATTTTAAACAGAACAAGGAAACCTATGTTCCTATTGTTTACGAGGAATTTTCCAACAATAATGTCCTTTGTATGGAGTTTATTGACGGAATCAAGGTCACAGATAAAACCGAACTTTTAGCTTACAGCATCGATCCAGTAACGATTTCGGAGTGGGGGCTTCGGCTCTTTGTCTCTCAGATTTTGGATTACGGATTTTTCCACGCAGATCCTCACGCGGGTAACATTTTGGTGAAGAAAGATGGACGCGTGGTTTTTATAGATTTCGGCGCCGTCGGGAAAATTCAACCAAATGATAAAGAAATCCTCGAAAGTATGATCGTAGCATTTGTTGCTAAGAACTCCCACAAAATCGTTCGGAATTTAAAAAAAATGGCGGTCAGCTATGATATTCCCGACGAAAAACGGTTCGAAAACGACGTCAATGAAGTTCTCCAATTTGTTCACAGCAATTCTTTGAGAGAGATTGATACGCAAATCATCATCAACAAAATGAAAGATGTTTTGAAGGATAATCAACTCTATATGCCAGATTATTTTTATCTCCTTTTCAAAGGGATTAGCTTAATAGAGGGGGTTGGCAGAACCATCAATCCAGATTTGGATGTGGTCAAAAGCCTGCAGCCCTACACCAAAAAAATTATATCGCAGAAAGTAAATCCGAAGAAATTCCTTAAAACTGGAATGCAAAAATTAATGACTTTCTCGGATAATTTGGATGAGATTCCGCAGGAATTGCGCTCGGTTTTGCAGAAATTGGATGATAATAAATTCACCATTTCAAGTGAAATTAAGAATATAGAAAAGACCAACAATCTGATTAAATCCAGTATTGTAAATTTGATTTTGGCCATGATCTTCGGAGCGAATATCATTGCCACGGCGGTTGTTTTTGCTTCAGAATCCGGCCCAAGAATTGGCGAATTGCCTGTGGTGGCTATTTTAGGATTATTATTGTCTGCTATTCTTGCTGTCATACTTTTATTACGGATTTCGAGGAAGTGATTTTTCATAATGCAATTTTCTTGGGCTGATGATATTAATTTCAACCTTAGGTTGACTCCCATGCATAGATTTTAGAACACTATTTTTTAATCCTAATTCCTAAATACTTGTTTCGATCCTACTTAATTATATTCAAATAAATACCTTAAATTTGCACAAATTTTTAGACGAAATATAATTAATTAACGCACTCAATACGGAGTGCAACACAAAACAATTTATGAGTATACCTCAAGCAATTACAGAAACGGTCACTCTTGCAGACGGCAGAGAGATCACTATCGAAACAGGAAAATTGGCAAAACAAGCTGATGGATCTGTGGTCGTAAAAATGGGTGGAACAATGCTTTTAGCAACGGTTGTTGCTAGCAAAGAAGCAAAAGAAGGCGTAGATTTCTTGCCTTTGACCGTAGATTACAGAGAAAAATTCTACGCAGGTGGGAAAATCCCTGGAAACTTTTTCAGAAGAGAAGCGAGACCATCTGATCAAGAGATCTTGACGATGCGTTTGGTGGATAGAGTTTTGAGACCCTTATTTCCCGAGGATTTCCACGCAGAAGTTCAGGTCATGATTTCACTGATTTCTTACGATGGACAGTCAATTCCCGATGATTTGGCCGGTTTTGCAGCTTCTGCAGCCATTGCAATCACGGATATTCCTTTCAACGGACCGATGTCGGAAGTCAGAGTGGTGAGGATCGACGGAAAACTTTCTGTTAATCCAAAATTAGAAGATCTTAAAATCGCTGACCTAGACATTATGGTGGGCGCAACGACAGATTCTATTGTAATGGTAGAAGGAGAGATGAAGGAAATCTCTGAAGCAGAAATGCTTGAGGCAATCCAGTTCGCCCACGTTGAGATCAAAAAACAAGTGGAAGCTCAGGAAAGACTCGCTGAAAAAGTGGGTAAATCATTCCCGAAAAGAGAGTACAGCCACGAAAATCACGACGAAGCCCTCCGTGAAAAAGTTTGGAAAGAAACTTACGACAAAGTCTATGAAGTAGCGAAATCGCCTTCTGGCAAAGAAGAAAGAAGCGATAAATTCAAAGCAGTGCGTGAAGAGTTTTTGGCTCAATATGTTGATAATGCTGAAGAATTGGAAAGAGTAACACCTTTCGTAAAAGTATATTACCACGATGTTGAGAAAGAAGCGATGCGTCAAATGATCCTGAATGATAAGATCCGCCTCGATGGTCGCGATCCGCAGACTATCCGCCCAATCTGGAGTGAAGTCGATTATCTCCCTGGAGCGCACGGCTCTGCCATCTTTACCAGAGGGGAAACTCAATCTTTGACGGCAGTAACTTTAGGTTCAGTGAAAGATGCCAATATGGTCGATAGCGTTATGATCAACTACGACGAGAGATTCTTCCTACACTATAACTTCCCACCATTCTCCACTGGCGAAGCAAGACCCTTGAGAGGAACTTCCAGAAGAGAAGTTGGTCACGGAAACCTGGCTCAGAGAGCTTTGGCGAATATGATACCAGAAGAAAATCCTTACACCATCCGTATCGTTTCCGATATTTTGGAATCCAACGGTTCATCGTCTATGGCGACTGTTTGTGCAGGAACTTTGGCTTTGATGGATGCTGGTGTTCAAATCAAAAAACCAGTTTCTGGGATTGCAATGGGATTGGTAACCGATGTGAAATCTGGGAAATTCACAGTGCTTTCCGACATTTTGGGTGATGAAGATCACTTGGGAGATATGGACTTCAAGGTGACAGGAACTGCGGACGGCATCACGGCTTGCCAAATGGATATCAAAATCCAAGGATTGTCGATGGATATTATGGAAAAAGCACTTTTACAAGCTAAAGACGGCAGGTTGCATATTCTAGATAAACTGAAGGAAACGATTGCTGCACCAAGAGAAGACGTGAAACCGCACGCCCCGAAAATGGTAATGCTGGAAATCCCTAAAGATTTCATCGGCGCCGTCATCGGACCTGGCGGAAAAATCATTCAGCAGATGCAGAAAGATACAGACACGGTCATCGCCATCGAAGAAGTGGGCGAGATCGGAAGAATCGAAATTTCTGGTGTAAGCAGAGATAAAATCAACGATGCGATTGCGAAAATCAACGAAATTACCTTTGTACCAACCGTCGGCGAAGTTTATCAAGGCAAAGTCGTGAAAGTGATGGATTTCGGAGCGTTTGTGGCAATTGCTAAAGGAACAGAAGGCCTTCTTCATATTTCGGAAATCGAATGGGCGCGTTTGGACAAAGTGCCTTACAATGAGGGCGATCAAGTGGAAGTGAAATTTATGGGTTATGACGATCGTAAAAAAATGAAACTATCAAGAAAAGTTTTGTTGCCAAGACCACCGCGACCTGAGCAAAAACCGCGGCCAGAAAGCCACGTCAATCCTGAAGGCCGAGACCAACCTGGCGAACACAAACCTTTGAACGAAGCCTAATAAAAGGTTTTTCAGCATATCAAATCCTCCGATTTTTCGGTGGATTTTTTTTTGCGAATTAAGGAAATTTAATTTTAATCTAAAAAATTGCTGTCAGGTTACTTCATCGTTATATAGAATAATCAAAAAAAGGTAAGGTTTTTAACCATCAAAAAATCAGATTTTACTAAAAATCCATCGGCATATTGAAGTGGTATTTAATTTCCCCTTTTCAGAATATTTATTTTGAAAAAAACATCCAATGGGGATAAATACAGTTCGATGCATAGCATTCTTTGCATTTTTAATAGCAATAATATAATGCTTTGCTCAGAATTTTAGTCATCAAAAATATAAAAAAGTAGTTTTCAAGATTATTGAAATTTCCAATGCACAGTCCTTTTAGTAGAACTGCTACGTAATTTTGAGTTCATTGATCTTTAACATTATTTTAGGAAAACCGTAAAGAATAGATAACTTTTAATTCATTAAGTCCTTTTTGTAATCATGTAATTTCGCCTCAATCTTTTAAACTTTATGAAATGAAAATTACTAATTTGAAAAACTCACTATTTCTAACGATGGTAACAGCCTGTTGTTTGCTTGGCAACACAGTAAAAGCAACTGACTTAAACAAGAATTGCAAACACGATTTTGTACTCTCTACAAGTTTCGCATCAGATTTACTCGATTTAATAAGAGGAAAGGTGCAAAATTCTAAAGGAGAACCAATTAAAGGTGCGAAAGTTACGCTAGCAGACGGAAAAGAAGTTGTTTATACCGATTCTGAAGGAAATTTCAGCATCGAGGCGCCAGAAGATGGCGTTTTAATTGTCAGTGCCGAAGGCTATAGTTCTTTTCAAATTAAAATAGGTAGCGAAAAAGAACTACAGATTTCTTTGGAAGACGAGGCTTATAATATCAATGAAGTGGTTCTAACAGGACGTGCCGGTACCAACAAGAGAACGAAACTGGCAACAAGCTATTCTGTCACAACCATCAATTCCAAAGCATTAAGTTTACAATCGCCTACCAGTGTTACCGAAACTCTGAAATCAGTTCCGGGATTATGGGTGGAATCTTCTGGCGGTGAAGCGAGTGGAAACGTAAGAGCACGAGGTGTACCGGTGGATGGCTATGGCTCGATTCAGCTTTTAGAAGATGGTGTACCTGTTCAGCACGATCCGGCTTTAGGATATTTGAATGCCGATCAGGCTTTCAGATTTGATGAAACCATTCAAACAATAGAAGTGGTGAGGGGCGGTCCTTCTTCTGTATTTTATTCCAATGCTCCTGCTGGAGCTGTCAATTTTATTCCACGCAATGTGGGAAGCAAAACAGAGGGATTAATCAAGTTCACGGCAGGAACCAGAGATCTTTTCAGAACAGATTTTTGGGTCGGAGCGCCTATTGATGAGTGGAAACTTTCGATTGGCGGATTTTACAGAACAGACAAAGGCATCAGAAATCCTGGTTTTACGGGAAATAACGGAGGCCAATTCCGCGTTTCGTTAGGAAGAAAATGGGACAAGACTTCTGTAAATTTAGATTATAAAAGATTAGATGACAATGTAATGCTTTATCTCGGCATTCCGATGGTGTATCAGAATGGTAAAATTGTTGCCGTGCCGGGATTCGATGGGCATTACGGAACTGTCGCAGGTCCCGATACGCAAAAATCTGAAATGCTACAAGGCGATGGTAATTATTACAATTTCGATAATACCTTAGGAACCTCGGTAAAACGTGATCAAGTAACTCTAAAATTCAACACAGAAATATTGGATAAATGGACTCTTAAAAATACGTTCCGATTTTCTAATACCTCGACGCAAAGAAATGGTGTATTTCCTAACTCCATGATGACGGCAAAAAGTTTTATTGCGGGTCAGGTCGCTCTTCTTAGCACCGTTCCTGGCGCACAATCTTTAGGTTTAAGCTATGTGAACTCTGGAAGCACATTTGATTTGGCCAACCAAAACGGCAATGGTTTAATGATGTTGGGTGGTCTTCGTGGCTTGACACTTCCAGTAAAAGAAACGGATAATGATATCAGAATTTCGAGAATTTTTGAGATGGGGAAAACAACACACGATTTTAATATTGGCTATTACTATTCCCATTTTGCAGAAGATTTTAATAGATATTCATCCATAGCATTATTGGACGTAAGGAATAATTCGCAACTGCTGAATTTAGTTGCTTTAGATGCGAACGGCAAAGTTCTTAAAACCTATACAGATAATGGGATTTACAGATATGGCTACGAATTTGCAAATGCTCACGGAGAACAAACTACCAATGCGCTTTACATTAGCGACGAATGGCAAATTACCGAGGACTTGCGACTTGATGCTGGTTTTAGATGGGAAAACAACCAGACTCAAGGCGTTGTAGAACAAACAAAATCGGTAAATCTGGGTACCTTCGCTTCTTCTAATATTTTGACAGGAAACGGCCTTTTCCCTTCTTACAATCAAAAATTTAACTATACAACTTGGACTGTGGGATCCAACTATCAATTCGGAAGCAATATGGGAATATTTGCCCGTTACACTTCTGCAGCAAGAATTCCGGGGTTAGGAGCTTATGTTACCAATGTAACTGCGACACCAGTAACGCAAACAATGGATTTAGCCGAAATCGGGTATAAATTCAGCACGCATGTTTTATCATTTTATGCCACTGGTTTTTACACCAAATATGACAATGTGGGCTTTACCAACTACGTATTCAGCGTAAGCGGAACCAATTCACCTCAAAATCTTTATGCAAACACCAAAACGTTTGGTTTGGAGTTGGAAGGTGGCTTTTTTCCAGTGAAATGGTTTGATATTTCTGCCACTGCAACATTACAGGATGCAAAATACAAAGGCTTGGAATACACCGATAATAAAGGAGTGTATAATGATTATAACGGAAAACAGCTCATCAGAATTCCAGCTGTTTCTTTTCGTTTGGTTCCAGGATTTAATTTTAAAGGAACGATGTTTCGTCTGCAAGTGCCTTTAGAATATGAAGATAAAAGATATGTTGATGTCGCCAACTCTGTTGTGCTGCCACATTACGTAAAAATCGACGTCAATGCAGAGGCAAAATTAAATGAGCACATTTCGCTATTTGGAATTATCGACAACCTAAACAATTCTTTAGGATTGACAGAAGGAAATCCAAGACAAGGCGAAGTTCAAAATGCAGATGTTGGAGCCAGTTCTTTTATTGCAAGGCCATTATTAGGAAGAAGTTTTAAAATTGAACTCCGCTATAAATTTTAAAAAATGAAACAAAGCAGAATTGTTTGTGCCTTACTTATACTTTTTCAGTTTATTTCTGTAAAAACAAATGCACAATATCAGTCAGAATTGAGCAGCAAACCTTTCCTAACTCTAAAAGGATCAGTCGATAGAAAAAGTTTTCAGACCTACCTAGAAGTTCCCTTTGCTATTCCTGATAATGTAAAACGGATGACAGTCTATTTTACTTATAATAGAAATCAAAGAACCACCATAGATTTAGGGATTCTGGATCCAGAAAAATTTCGAGGATGGAGTGGTGGAACTAGGGATTCTTTTACCATCAGCGATCAAGATGCAACGCCCGGCTATTTAGCAGGAGCCTTACCCGCTGGTCAATGGAAACTTTTATTAGGGATTCCCAATATCAAAGAAAATGTAAAAGCAAATTACGAAGCAAAAATTTATATCGACACAGATTATAAGATCACCGAATTTTATGACAGGCCCATCAATACCAAGCCCGGCTGGTACAGGGGAGATTTTCATATGCACAGCGGAAACAGCGATGGTAAATGCAAAGCACAGTCTGGACTAGATGCGCCCTGTCCCGTCTTCAAAGTAGTAGAAGCTGCTGCAAATAAATCTTTAGATTTTATCGCGTTGACCGATCATAATACCAATTCTCATGCTGAAGCTCTTCGCGAGCTTCAGCCTTATTTTAACCAAATACTATTGGTGCCAGGCAGAGAGATTACCACATTTTATGGCCATTCCAACGTTTTTGGTCTAACAGATTTCCTAGATTTCAGAACTTTGAAGCCGTCTTATTCCGAATCCAAAAAATGGATGGATATTGTGAACCAAGCAGGAGGTATAGTTTCGATCAATCACGCCGGAGTTCCCTCTGGAGAAAACTGTATGGGCTGTGGGTGGCAAATAAATGATATTCCAAAAAATGTAATTTCTACCGTAGAAATTTTAAATGGAGGAAGTATGAATATGAGTCTTGAAGGTAAAATACAAGGATGGGATTTGTGGCACAAATTGCTGAATGAAGGGCAACACATCACCGCCATCGGAGGTAGTGATGACCATCGGTCTTCGGAAAACAGTGCTACAATAGATAATATTGGACGCCCAACAACGGTCATATTTATGAAAGAACTTTCTGTAAATGCGCTATTAGCTGGTTTAAAAAGCGGAAAGGCTTTTGTAGATGTAGAAGGAACCCCAGACAGATTTATTGATGTTTTTGCCGCCAACACTTCTGAAAAAATCGAAATGGGATCGACTTTAAAAGCAAAAATAGCAGACCTGATTACGATTTCTATAATTGTTAAAGGGGCGCAAAATGGAAAAGTAGAGTTGGTCGTTAATGGAAAAGTTGAAAATCAATTCACCAAAAATATTCCCACCAATGAAGCAAATGTTGAAATAAACTATAAAATAGATAAAAACAACACTCATATCTATGCAAAAGTCTATGACGACAAAAACAATCTCATCTTAGTGAGCAACCCCGTTTATTTTGAGAAATAGCCCCTGTAATCATCCTTAAAAAACCACAACTGCAAGGAACTAAGTAAAAGAAAAATCACCATCGCCGTCCATAAATTTGAAATCGAAATTCTCTCCCAGTTTTTCCCGAAATCCGCTGTGAATCATATATTTCCGGCGCATCGGACGTTTGTAAAGCGCTTTTGGTATTTTGTTTTTTTGGATGGCGGAGTTGATCTGACCGTCAAAGATGGTCATCATTTTGATTTTATATTTCTTGATGATTTTTGGTAATATTTCCACGTTCAAACCGATATTTCCAAAGTAATAAAGCACTTTCAAATGCCCGTCCCGAGCAGAACAGAGCATCGCAGAAACAATCTCCTGATGCTGATAAACCGACACCCAAAACATATCATAATCTTTGGAATAAGATGAAAATAGATAATCGGGCTGCTCTTTTTCTGTAGAAAGCCACGGAAAATCCAGCATCCATCGGAATTCTTCGGAACTTCTGCCGATCGGATTTTTCTTCTCTTTCGCAATGAAGTGATCCAGATTTTTATCAATACTTTTTGAGATTTTGTAAAGATGATTTTTCCCCGGACTGAAGTAGGGAATGAATGTATTAACCAGATTATCAGTATGTTTCAGTATCTTTTTGTTCTTCGCGAAAATTTCTCTTTTCGATGGCAAAATCTGCGCAAGATTGGATTGGAAGTAATAACGAACGCCATTTTTTATCGCAAAATCCTCAAACATCGCACTTTTGCGATAGAGCCTTTCCGCACTCGGCGTAAACTCGGTTACCATAAGATTTTGGCTGTAAGCTTTTTCTGCCGCAAGAAGAAGTTGCGGCGCAATCTTCAGCCCACGGAAATCTTCGCTCACAAAAAGCGTGGAAAGCCATCCGAAATGGATTTTTTCGCCGTCCGGAAGTGTCAACTCGTCTGGTAAAATACCAAAATATCCCGCTAATTGGTCAGCATTATAAGCTAAAAAGAGCAGAACATCGTCATCATTCGCTCGCGGATTATGCGTTTGCGAAATCTCTCGGAAAGCCGATATCGGCGCAAAGGCTAACTTTTGAAAATGTTCACAAGCGGTGAATCCTTTGAGTTGCAGTTTATTAAGCCCGACGATATTGATCACAGAAAAATAGTTTCGACAAATATAAGCAAGACTTTAGTCCAAGCCTCATTTTCAGCTCCGGATAATCTTATTTTTCTTGAATTTCTGTAATATTTGATAATAGAGAATCTCGTTTTTTAGCAGTTCTTTTGCCGAATAATTTCCGATTTCCATCGGAATTCTCTGCAAATTTCTTGCGTAATTATCGAGTTTGAGACCAGCGGCGCCAAAAGTAAATTTCAAATCAGGATTTTGGTTGAATATTGAATCAAAAAATTCATTAGTAACCAAATGATCGGTAAAAGGAAAGGCAAAAGAGTCATTCAGAAACTGATTTTCTTTCATAAAATTTAACGATTTCTGCGTGTTTTTCAGTTGATCAGCCAGTGAAAGTTGGTTGTAAAACGGATGATCCCAGCCGTGAGAACTGATTCCGAAACCATCATTTTTCAGTTGTCGCACTTGCTCAGTCGTGAGATAAATAGGATTTTTTTTGAGATAGTCATTGAAATCGATTTCCAAAAGTTGTGCAACCTCGTCCAGCTGATTTTGATTCTGAAAGCTGACGGATAAAATGTTTTTCTGTAATTCCGCTGGTTTATATTTCAGCATTTTGTCTTTAGATCGTTTATGATCAACAAGTTCCTTAACAAGCAGGCTGACTTTATTTCGCCACATCAAGTCTTGGTTATCAATGAATTTTGGATTGATAAATTGAACCGCAAAGATTCCTTTTCGTTTAAGAATTGGTGCAATGATGTCATAAAACTCGCAATAGCCATCATCAAAAGTCAGGAGAATGGTAGGCTTTTTTCTGCTTACTTTTTCCGTTTTCTCTTTGATAAAAGTTTCCCAATCTAGGAAATCGAAATATTGGGAAAGAAAATCGAGATCATTTTCAAATTGTTTTACGGACCGATAAGGAAACAAGTGCTTGACATGTTTCACCTCTTCATCAGAAGCCAAATGATAAACCAAAATCAAATCTCGAAATGGCAATTTCTGCAAAAATTTCTCAAAAGAAAAACTCTGGATAATCGGATTGCTAAGTCGGAAAAATTTGGATTTTGTGCTCATCAGAAAAAATACTTTGCCAAAATCATCATCTTTAGCAAATTGTACGGTTTTAACGGTTAATTATTTCACGATTTTTATCAAAAACAATAGCTAAAATAGGATGATGCGATTTCTTAATTTTAATCAGTTTTTCCAAAAATATTTAGGCCCTTATTCTTCAGATTTATTTTTCATGCGAAGTATTTTTTACATTCAGCCGGTCTTCCACATATTCGATTTTGGTTTTGCCGTGTGGTTTGGGATTTCCATCTTCATCTAATGCGACGAAAACCAATCTTTCAATCGTGATGATTTTTTGGTGTGTCATTTTGTTTCGGACTTCACAGCGTAATGTGAGAGATGACCTCCCGAATTCCACCGCCTCGATTCCGATTTCTATAATATCGCCCTGCTTGGCCGAACTTACAAAGTTGATTTCAGAAATGTATTTGGTGACCGTCCTCGTATTTTCCAGCTGAATAATGGCGTACAACGCCGCTTCCTCGTCGATCCATTGCAACAATCTGCCTCCGAAAAGTGATTGGTTCGGATTGAGATCTTCTGGCTTTATCCATTTTCTGGTGTGGTAATTCATCGTTGGTATTGGATGTTTTATATAGGATGTAAAGGTAAAATATTCCGCAGGATTTTGAGCTTTAAGAAATAGAAAATGCTGATTTCTAAATTAATTTTGCATAATATCGCACCGATTTTTCCGGCAGCATTTTGATTCCCTATAATCTTAGTATTTTTGTAAAAATTTTCAGAAAATGTCGAAAGCAAAAATTGGTACCGTTCAGATGTCTTGCACCGCAGAAAAGCAGCAAAACCTGAGCAAAGCCATCGAAAAAATACGAGAAGCCGCCGCAAAAGGCGCACAGATCGTCTGTCTGCAGGAGCTTTTCACTTCTTTATACTTTTGCGATGTCGAAGATTACCATAATTTCGATTTGGCAGAGCCAATTCCCGGACCTTCAACCGATGCGTTGTCTGGAGTTGCCAAAGAATTGGGCGTTGTCATCATCGCTTCATTATTCGAGAAAAGAGCGCAGGGTCTTTATCATAATACAACTGCTGTTATCGATGCAGACGGAGCTTATCTTGGCAAATACCGAAAAATGCACATTCCAGATGATCCTGCATTTTATGAGAAATTCTACTTCACGCCGGGCGATTTGGGTTATAAAGTTTTCCCTACAAAATTCGGTAAAGTTGGTGTTTTGATTTGCTGGGATCAGTGGTATCCCGAAGCATCCAGAATTACAGCTTTGATGGGCGCGGATATTTTGTTTTACCCCACAGCAATTGGTTGGGACACCACTCAGGACGAAGAAACCAATCAGGATCAATATAATGCCTGGCAAACCATCCAGCGATCTCACTCGGTTGCAAATGGGCTTCCCGTAGTTTCTGTCAATAGAGTAGGCTTCGAGCAAGATGGCGCAATGAAATTCTGGGGCGGAAGTTTCGTAACGAATGCTCAGGGAAAATTATTATATCTTGCTTCTCACGACCAGGAAGAAGTGGTTGTAACAGAAGTTGATCTGGCGCAGACAGATTATATGAGAAAGCACTGGCCATTTTTGAGAGACAGAAGAATCGAAACTTATTCGCCGATTACAAAACGTTTTATAGATGAAGAATAAAATTTTTTCATGAAAATAATAGTTTGGATTTTTCTTTTATTAATTTCTTGTCATCAAAATACAGAAAATATATCTATTGGCGATGATAGAAAAGTAAACAGAAGTTTTGAAAATAAAAATTTCATAACTGATAGTGAGGGAAACAAATATGTTATTGAGGATTTATTCAAAACGCTTGTAAAATATAAAAAAAATTCAATGGAAAGCAAACATTCTAAGTAATTGTGGAAGTACAGTTATCGGGAAACCTGAAATTAGAACTTCGACGCTGAAGAATGATAAAATTTCAGTTGTATTGAATAACATAGTTATGCGGAAGTTGAAATAAAAAATGGAAAAATTACTTGTTTAGGCTCAGACTAAACCCTAAAAATTAAAAATGAATAATAATAATATCTCTCAAACTTTCCAAATCTCCGATTACACTTTTCCCGCAGAATGGGAAGAGCACGAGGCAACCTGGCTTTCCTGGCCTCATAAAGAGGAATCCTGGCCTGGAAAAATCAATCGGATCTATCCTGCTTACGCCAAATTTATCGCCGAATTAACTAAAGGAGAATTTGTCTCCATCAATGTAAAAGATCAGGAAATGCAGGCCTTCGCAATGGAACATATCGCCAAAGCCGGCGCAGATATTTCTAAGGTCGAATTCTATTTCCACGAAACCAACGACGCCTGGTGCAGAGATCACGGCCCAGCTTTCTTGATTAATAAAAAAGGACAAGAACCAAAGAAAATCATTATTGATTGGGGTTTCAATGCTTGGGGAGGAAAATATCCGCCATTTGAATTAGACGATGCGATTCCGACCAAAATAGCTGAAGAAAAAGGATTTCCTGTTCTATATCCAGGAATCATTATGGAAGGCGGTTCTGTGGAGTTCAATGGTGCCGGGACGGTCTTGACTTCCAAATCTTGCCTGCTCAATGACAACAGAAATCCGCATCTTTCACAAGGAGAAATTGAGGAATATCTGAAAAAATATTACGGACAAAAACAGGTGCTTTGGGTAGATGACGGCATCGTTGGCGACGATACCGACGGACACGTGGACGATACCGTTCGTTTCGTAAATGTGGACACTGTTCTGGCAGTTATCGAAGATAATAAAGATGATGATAATTATGAAGTCCTGCAAAATAATATCCGCCAGTTAAAAGAAATGAAACTTTTAGACGGAAGACCTCTAAATATTATTGAACTTCCAATGCCGGATCCGGTTTATTGCGACGGACAAAGATTGCCGGCATCTTACGCCAATTTCTACATCGCCAACAAATCCGTAATTGTCCCCATTTATAATTGCAAAAAGGACGAGGTTGCCCTCAAAATTATTCAGAAATGCTTTCCCGATCGGGAAGTGGTCGGTATAGATTCTACTGATATGATCTGGGGCTTGGGAAGTTTCCATTGCCTTAGCCAGCAAGAGCCTTTGGCTTAAATAGTAATCTGCATTGCAGCAGATGTTTTTAATTCAGTAAATTTAATAATGAGCGAAATACAAGCAACAGATTCCGTAAAAAGGTTTCTTCCATTCATCTTAGGAACGGCGATTTTTATGCAGATGCTGGATTCTACGATTCTAAACACCTCTTTACCATCCATAGCCCGAGATTTGCACGAGTCGCCACTGAATATGCAGAATGCCATCATCAGCTATGTTCTGACATTGGCGCTCTTTATGCCAGTTAGTGGATTTTTGGCAGACAAGTTTGGGACGAAGAAGATTTTCATCATTGCTATCGCAATTTTTTCCCTTGGATCCTTGTTTTGTTCATTGTCACACGATTTGACACAGTTGGTGATTTCCAGAGTTGTGCAAGGTGTCGGCGGAAGTCTGATGACGCCGGTGGGAAAATTAGCTTTAATCAAAGCCTTCAACAAAAATGAACTGCTGAAAGCGATGAATTTTGCAATAGTTCCAGCCCTGATTGGCCCCGTGATGGGTCCCGTTGTTGGCGGATACATTGTCGATTATATGACGTGGCACTGGATTTTTCTCATCAATCTTCCCATTGGCGTTTTGGGGATTATTTTGAGTTTAAAATATATGCCCAATTACAAATCGCCCGTGATCGATTTCGATTTGAAGGGATTTCTGATCTTTGCGATGGCCTCTTTGCTTCTTTCCGTTTCTTTGGAATTGCTGGGAAACGCGCAGAATATTACGCCGGTTCTCTTGGTTTTTGTATTGGGTTTTTTGATGCTGTATTTCTATTACCAACACGCAAAAACCGACAACAATCCTATTTTTCCTCTCAACCTTTTTCAGGTGCGTACTTTTCGCGTTGGGATTTTAGGAAATCTCGCAACAAGACTGGGAATCAGTTCCATTCCGCTTCTGGTTCCCCTGATGATTCAGATTGCTTATGGACAATCCGCCCTCACCTCGGGTTGGATTGTGGCGCCGATGGCTCTCACATCTATGTTTGGCAAGTCAGCCGTTATCAAAATTTTGCATAGATTTGGTTACCGTCAAACGTTGATGTTCAACACTTTCGTAATCGGTTTGGTGATCTGTGTTTTGGCGATTCCGGGCGTTCACAGCTCCATTTATTGGTTTGTCCCTATTCTTTTGGTTTTGGGATTTTTCAATTCGATTCAGTTTACCTCTATGAATACGATTTCTATCGCAGATCTCAGGTCTTACCAACACAGCAGCGGAAATTCATTTGTTTCTGTCAATCAGCAGTTTGCGGTTGGATTTGGAATTGCGTTTGGATTGATTATTTTAAAACTGTTTGAAGGCGATACCTCTTTGATCAAAAATCAAATTCATAATGCTTTTCGTTATACATTTCTGATCGTTGGTTTTCTGACAATTCTGTCCGCTTTCGTCTTCCGCAGACTTAATTTCCGAGATGGCGACAATATGAAATCGGTGTAGAATTGATGAAAAAGAATAGCTACGAAGCAGCGAAACAAAAGAAATAGTATTAATGTTTATTCCGAAGCGGAAAAAATGTTACAAAACCCAGAGATATTTCCGAACTTTACATCTTGAGCATTGTGAATAATTAATTTTACTTTTAAAATACATTACTGATTTTAAGACTTTTATATTTCAAACACTTTCTCATATTATCGATTATCATTCATCATTCACGAACCTTATGGCAAAAAATAAAACCACAGAAACGGACCTGTCCGTCGAAGATTACATCAACCAGATTTCTGATGAAAAACGCAGAAATGATATCAAGGAACTGGTAAAAATTTTCGGAGAAACGTCGGATTTCCCGGCCAAAATGTGGGGAACGGCTATTGTTGGATTTGGCAGTTATCATTACAAATATGCCAGCGGACACGAAGGCGATGCGCCTCTTGTGGCACTTTCCAGTAGAGTTGCTCAAATTTCTCTATACCTCTATCCCGATAGCGACGATAAAGCGGATTTGCTAAAAGAATTGGGCAAATTCAAAATGGCCAAAGCTTGCATCTATGTCAAAAAAAATGAAGATATTAATTTTGATATTCTAAGAAAATTGATCCATTCGACCATTTCAAAAATCAGAAATTTTAACTGATCAATGGCGTTTGTAAATTGGCTGTCACCACAAGTTCAAAGGTTTATAGACGATCACATTGACGGCGATATACAACAATTATTACTGAAAAAATCTCCATTTCCAGACGTTTCCATTCAGGAAATCGTTCAGCAAATTAAAGGTAAAAAGACGGCGCAGCGAAAGTTCCCATTTCTCTTAAAACAAAATATTATTTTTCCGCCAAACATCAATATAGAACAGACTTCGTCAGAATCAACAGCGGCCTACAAAGCCAAAGGCCTGAATGGACAATCCTTCCTCGATTTGACCTGCGGTTTCGGAATTGACGCTTATTTTTTGTCTCAGAATTTTGAAAATGTAACACTGGTAGAGCAAAACCCCGAACTGATCCAAATAGTAGCGCACAATTGGAAAATTTTGAATAGAAAAGCAAGGTTCATCAATCAAAACCTCGAAGAATTTCTTGAAAATCAGTTGCTCTCTAAGGCAGACAAAAAAATGAGTTTTGATGTCGTTTACCTAGATCCGGCAAGAAGAGATCTGAATAATAAAAAGAAATTTCTGCTCGAAGATCTTTCACCCAATCTTCTGGAAATTGAGGAAAAACTCCGGGCGGTCTCGTCAAAAATTATGGTCAAATTGTCGCCGTTGGTTGATATTAGCTATTTGATTGCGGCGCTGCAAGATATTACCGAAATCCAGATTATTGCAGTCAGAAATCAGGTGAAAGAGTTGGTTTTAATAATAGAAAGTAAGGGAGCAAGCCGTAGCAAACACGATATTAAGATCACTTGCGTGAATCTGGAATCAGGCGAGCCGGAATTTTCTTTTAATCTTAATGACGAAAAAGATGCAAAATCAGAATTCTCTGGAAGTCTGGCTTTCCTCTATATTCCCAATAATTCGATCCTAAAAGCGGGCGCTTTTAATCTCATTTCGCAACAATTCGGATTGAAAAAGCTGCATCCAAACACACATATTTATACATCTGAGCAAAAAATGGAAGATTTTCCGGGAAGGATTTTATCAATCGAAAAAATACAGGCAAAGGATTTGAAAAAAGGATCAAAGTACAATATAATTTCCAAAAATTATCCTCTGAAACCCGACGAAATCAAGAAAAAATACAAGCTGAACGACGGCGGGAACCAATATTTGATTTTTACGCAAAGCATCAAGGGAAAAGAGATTCTGCGAAGCACTTGAGTAAGTCGTTGATTAACAAAATTTTAAAAGGATGTTAATTATTTGCCGATATTTTTAAAAATAATTAAATCGCGCTCGTCTTACCGCAAAATTTCACTACATTTGCACGCGTAAAAAAGAGAGATGCAGAACATTAGAAATATAGCGATTATCGCACACGTTGACCACGGAAAAACCACTTTGGTGGACAAAATTATCCACGCCACCAACATCTTCCGAGACAATCAGGAAACTGGCGATTTGATAATGGATAACAACGATCTCGAAAGAGAACGAGGTATTACGATTTTGTCAAAAAATATATCGGTTACCTACAAGGATGTTAAAATCAACGTCATCGATACGCCGGGTCACGCGGATTTTGGTGGAGAAGTAGAACGTGTTTTGAAAATGGCTGACGGTGTCGTTTTGCTGGTAGATGCCTTCGAAGGCCCGATGCCACAGACCAGATTCGTACTTCAGAAAGCTTTGGAATTGGGATTGAGACCTTTGGTGGTTATCAACAAAGTCGATAAGCCCAACTGCCGTCCAGACGAAGTTCACGATCAGGTTTTTGATCTTTTCTTCAACCTAGATGCCACCGAGGAGCAATTGGATTTCCCAACGTTCTATGGATCATCTAAGCAAGGCTGGTTCAACACATCTTTAGAACAAACAGATAATATTTTCCCATTATTAGACGGGATTTTGCAATACGTGCCCGAACCGAAAGTAGAGGAAGGGAATTTGCAAATGCAGATTGTTTCGCTCGATTATTCTTCATTCTTAGGGAGAATTGCAATCGGAAAAGTCATCCGTGGAGAGATCAAAGAATCGCAATGGATCGGACTGGCGCAGGCCGACGGAAAAATTTTGAAGGGCAAAGTGAAAGAGCTTTATGTTTTTGAAGGCCTTGGCAAGAAAAAAGTATCCGAAGTGAAAGCTGGAGACATCTGCGCAGTCGTAGGTTTTGACGCGTTTCAAATTGGAGATTCATTCGTAGATCTGGAAAATCCGGAACCGTTGCCGAGAACATCTATCGATGAGCCGACTCTTAATATGACCTTCTCTATCAACAATTCGCCGTTCTTTGGGAAAGATGGAAAATATGTAACGTCTAATCACCTGAAAGAAAGATTGACTAAAGAATTAGAGAAAAACCTCGCATTAAGAGTTGAACAAACCGAAGATGCCAATACATTCTTGGTTTTTGGTCGAGGAATTCTTCACTTGTCCGTTTTGATAGAAACGATGAGGAGAGAAGGTTATGAAATGACGATCGGCCAGCCACAGGTAATCCTTAGAGAAATCGAAGGAGAAAAATGTGAACCGTACGAATCTTTGGTGGTGGACGTGCCGGAGGAATATGCTTCCCGTGTCATCGACTTGGCAACGCAAAGAAAAGGCGATCTTCACATTATGGAAACCAAAGGCGAGATGCAGCATTTGGAGTTCGAGATGCCATCCAGAGGTTTGATTGGGTTGCGTTCTCAGATGTTGACTGCCACCGCTGGCGAAGCCATTATGGCACATCGATTCACAGAATATAAACCTTTCAAAGGCGCTATTCCCGGACGGGGAAATGGCGTGTTGATAAGCAAAACGCAAGGTCCTGCAACTGAATATTCTATCGCGAAATTGCAAGATAGAGGTAAGTTTTTTGTGGATCCGGGCGAGGAAATCTATGCCGGAATGATCATTGGCGAGCAAAATAAGCCGGGAGATCTGGTGGTGAATATTGTGGAAGCAAAACAGCTGAACAATATGCGCGCCTCGGGAAAGGATAAAGACACCGGCGTGGCGCCCAAAATCTTATTTTCTCTGGAAGAATGTATGGAATATATCCAAGCTGATGAAGCCATCGAGGTAACGCCAAACTTCATCCGTATGAGAAAGAAAACCCTGTCCGAAGAAGAAAGAAAAAGAGTGGAAAGAGGCGCCAAATCTTAATCCAAATTCAGATAAATTTTAAAGTCTTCTTCCGTCAGGATTTTTTTAGTTTTAAAGTCGGAAAGATGCAGCTTGTAAATCTGTAGAACTGAGATAGAATCAAAATTCTTTTTCGACTGTCGTGCGGTAAAAACTTTCGATGACACATCTCTCAAAAAAAATCATAAATTGCAACCACCAATGCTTGACCAATTAATCAATCACACAAAAGAGGCTTTTCAGTCAGCCTTTCAATCAGAAGCGGACCATTTATTTCTGGCTCCGGGACGAATCAATATTATAGGAGAACACGTGGATTACAGCGATGGATTCGTACTTCCCGCAGCTATTGACAAGTACATCTGCTTTGCTGTAAAAAAGCTGGAGGATTCCGAAACCTGCAGTTTTTTTGCGATAGACTTTAATGAGTCCTTCAACTTTGATGTTACTCGGAAGCAAACGCCCGTTTCGCAGTTGTGGGTCAATTATTTGCTAGGTGTTTTCAATGCTGTTCAGGAAAGAGGGAAGCAGATCGGAGGCTTGCAAATTGCTTTTAGCAGCACCATTCCGATGGGTGCTGGTTTGTCATCCTCGGCAGCGTTGGAATGCGGATTCGCGTACATTCTCAATGAAATTTTCAATCTAAAATTGTCCAAAGAGGATCTCGCACTCATTGGTCAGCAATCCGAGCACACATTTGTTGGGGTGATGTGCGGCATTATGGACCAGTTTGCTTCGGTGTTCGGAAAGGAGCATCAAGTAATAATGCTGGACTGCCATTCTCTGGAACATCAATATTTCGAGGCCAATTTGGATGGCTACGATTTGGTTTTGTTCGACAGTTGTGTGAAGCACACGCACCTCACGTCTGGCTATAATGATAGAAGAAAAGACGTGGATACGGGGAAAAAAGTACTTTGGAAAAGATTTCCAGAAACAAAGAAATTCAGAGACTTCACAGTTCCAATGCTGGATGAGGTGCGGACAGAAATGGGAGAGAGGTCGTACAAGCGTTGTCTTTATATTCTTAAGGAAATTGAACGAGTCAAAAATGCTGCAAAAGCTTTGTCAGAAGGAAATGTTGAGTATTTGGGTCAACTTCTTTTGGATACGCATTCTGGCTTGTCCAAAGAATTTGAAGTCAGCTGCGAGGAGCTTGATTTTCTCGTGGCCGAAACAATAAAGTTAGAAGGCGTTTTAGGAGCCAGAATGATGGGTGGCGGATTTGGCGGATGCAGTATCAATCTAATTAAAACTGAAAACGTAGATGCAGTGGCGGAAAAGATGAGCGAAATATACAAGTCCAATTTTGATATCCAAATGAAAATATACAAGGTGAAAATTTCTGATGGAATCAAAGAATTTAGAGAAAATGAAATGCGCATTTAACCCGACAAAACATCCTCATAGAAGGTACAATCCGTTGCTGGGCGAGTGGCTCTTGGTGTCTCCGCAGAGGGCCAAGCGCCCGTGGCAAGGGCAGACCGAGAAAGTGGCCGAAGACAGTCGACCGACTTATGACCCGACTTGCTACTTATGTTCCGGAAATCTGCGAGCGAATGGTGATCGAAATCCCGATTACAAGGGCGTCTATGTTTTTGATAACGATTTTGGCTCTTTGATGAAAGACGATGTTGAGATTGAGGAAGCAAATTCGGATTTTTTATATTTAAAACCAGAACGAGGGATCAACCGAGTCATTTGTTTTTCGGAAAATCACAGCCTTACTTTGCCGGCAATGGACGTCCTCGATATTAAAAAGCTGGTGGACGTTTGGCAAAGCGAATATCAAGAATTAGGAGCGGAAGAATACATCAATCATGTTCAGATATTCGAAAACAAAGGAAGTGTAATGGGTTGTAGCAATCCTCATCCACACGGGCAGATTTGGGCTCAGTCGTCGATTCCTTCGCAGGTTTTGAGAACTCAGGAAAATCTGCAGCACTATTACAAAAAAAACAAAAAGACGCTTTTAGAAGATTATCTTGAGGTGGAATTGGAAAGCCAAGAACGAGTAGTTCTGGAAAATATGGATTTTGTTGCGCTGGTGCCGTTTTGGGCAGTTTGGCCGTACGAGACGATGATTATCAGCAAGAGAAAAGCCGAAAATATTCTTCAGTTTTCAGAATCCGAAAAGATTTCTCTCGCATCGATCATGAAGGATTTGACAACCAAATACGATAATCTTTTTGAAACCTCTTTTCCATATTCTGCGGGCATTCACCAGTCGCCCACAGACGGAAAAGCGCATCACGAATGGCATTTTCATATGCATTTCTATCCGCCTCTATTGCGCAACGCCGAAGTGAAAAAATTTATGGTGGGCTACGAAATGCTTGCAGAGCCGCAGCGCGACATCACGCCAGAGCAAAGCTCAGCAATACTTAAGCAACTGTCATTAATACACTATAAAAATAAGTAGTTTTTATATCGTATTTTAAGAAACTACGGGCAGCACTTCTGCAATTGTTTTGCTCAAAAGTTGTGAGTGAATATAATCCGGATAATATAAACGTCAAACTTTTTGGATAATTATATGTGTTAATTCTAAATTTTTTGCATTATTCTTAAATATATAATATCTGAATAGTATACTTCATATTAATTATTTGTTAACATGTGTTAAATAAATCGTTATTTTTAAATTAAATTTTATATATTTGAGCATTAACTTTTTAAAATATATATTATGAACAAAAATCTATTTTTTTCAATTTTGTTATCCAGTGCTTTAGGCGCTCAAACTTATAGCAGTACAGGTTCGACTGCTATTCCCGACAATACGCCTGCAGGCGTTACAACTACCATCCCCGTTAGCTTGGTAAAGACAATCAATGACCCTTCGAAAGTTACGATTAAGATGGATCTTACACACACTTGGTGTGGCGATGTCATCGTCGGTTTGGTGGTTCCTGGCGGCGCTACTACAGGCGCAATAGCTTTGATCAAAAGATTAGGAAGTACAACGGCTGCCGGTATAGGATCCAGTGCTAATTTTGGGGCAGGTGTCACCATTGGCTTTAATTCTGCTGCTACATCAACTATCAGCGTTACTGGAATTGGTACCAATGCAAATGTGCCGGCCGGAACTTATCTGCCCACGGCTCTTGCCATTACTAATCCAACAGCCTATACAGCTGCTAATTTGACTACAATGTTTACAGGTCTGGCCGTAAATGGAGATTGGTCTCTTAAATTGATTGATGCAGCAGTAGGAGACACTGGAACTTTAAATAACTGGCAAGTGGTCTTTGATGAGGGGACATTCTTAGGCGTTAACACCTCCATCATCAGCACGCCGGCGCTTACGGTTTTGCAAAACCCAATCAAAGAAGCATTGAAGCTTAAACTGAACACTGCCGCAAAGGATGTAAAATTTGATATTTACTCTATGGACGGCAAGAAGGTGTACTCGTATCAACAGTCCACTACTAAAACTGCCAATGGTGAATTGGCAATCCCAACCCAAACTTGGAGTTCAGGAATCTACATTTTGACACCAACCGTCAATGGCGAAAAATTGATGACCATCAAACTTATTAAAAATTAAAAGTAGTTTTTATAAGAAACAAAACCGCCTTGGACTGCCCCTAAAAAGTTAGACACTTTTTAGGGGCATTTTTTAGGGGACAATCAAAATATAGTTTAAAATTTAAGAAGAGATGTGGAGATAAGATTCTTGATTATCATCTCACAATAAAATAGGAATCACAAGAATTTGGCTTGGATTCGGCGATAGTTCGCAAATGGGTGAGACGTGGCAAAGAAAAATTCGAAATCATCTTGGCAAACATCAACAGAAATATTTTGATTTCTGACATCCCAACTTACTTTTCCGTTTTGGAAGACGGCGGAAAACTACTGTTGTCCGGACTTTGCTTCTTCGATGTGGACGATATTCTGGAAGTCTGCACGGAACAAAATCTGAAGCTCGAGAAGAAGATTCAGAGAGAAGAGTGGGTTTCTTTGTTGTTGAGTAAGTAATTATAATTATTTGGGCAGCTTAATCCGCCTTCCGTTCCCGCTTTTTTCTTGAAATAAGAAAAAGAGCTTCACTCAAGTCGGGCTGCGGCGTTAAGTGTAAAGTCAACCATAGTCATAAAAATAAACCTCGGAATCATTGTTCGAGGGTTTTATTTTAAAATTAACTTTCCATTGTTATATCAATGATTTTTCCAGTTTTATCCACTTGGATTGAAATCAGATATTGTGTATAATTGACTCCAATGCTGTAGTCGAAAACACCATAATAAGGATTGTCTTGTGGAAAAATACCAACTCGTATAAGTTTTACTTTTTCAAATAATTTTTGTTCGTCACTTTTAGTTTTATCATTTGCATCAATCAATATCTTCAGTTCATTTTTTGGAATTTCATTCAAATGATGAGAAATGTATTCTCTGACAGTATTTTCTTCCTTACTCTTAAAATCCTTTTTAATTCTAATTTCGTTTTGTTGAGTAATGTTTTCTAATTGAGAGAGAAAAGTATTTAATGTCTCAATTTCATTGTCAGATGGCTTTTTACTATCAAAATTTAAATCTAATATTGTTATGATTAATTACAATTGTCTTAGTGATAAACTCATCTCCTAAATTCTTAAAATTAATTGTTTCAAAATATTTCATTTGACTGAAAGTTTTATTTGAGCAATTGATTAAAATCAAAATAAATAAAATGTTTCTTACTGCTTTCATTAGAAGGTATCAATTACTTCTGCGGATACTTCTGAATCAAAGCCTGCAAAATCGCTAACGTCTCCGCATCCATAATCCCACTATAATTCGTCGGTCTGAAGTGGAATTGGAACGCTTCAATCGTTTGCTTCGTAGCTTTGTCCCAAACGCCACTCACCGGCGTTGCATAGCCAAACTGAACCAATTGTTGCTGAACTCTGAAAACAAATTCCGGATTGTTGTATTGGAATGTAATATCGTTCGTCGTTAAGATTTGATTGAGGAAAGTCTGTTTCGCCGTGTCGTCGTACCACATCCCGATCTGATATTCGTCATACAATCTCTTCCACGGGAAAAGTGGTCCCGGATCCTGCTTCCTCGTTGGTGCGATGTCCGAATGCCCAAGAACGTTTGTCGCTGGAATGTTGTATCGCGTCACAAGATCTTTTACCAAAGCCGCGACTTTCTTGATCTGATCTTCCGGGTAAGGCGCGAAAATCCTGTAGCCGGTAGAGTCCACTTTATAGCCACTATTCACTACTTCGATTCCGATAGAAGTGTCATTCAGTTGCTGATCTCTTCTCCAGAAACTGATGCCGGCGTGGTAAGCCCTTTTATTCTCGTCCACCAACTGGTAGATTTCTTTATCGGGCAAGCTATTCACGAGGTAATGCGCGCTTACCGACTGCTGCGTGAGGGTGGAAATAGATTTGTCATCGTCCAGAGCAGTGTAGTGAATTATAATGTATCTCTGGCGGAAATTTTGCCCGATAGAAGGGAAGTAGGTCTTTGTTACTTTGTATCCCGCCGGATTTGCGCTCACAATCGAGCCATAGCTTACGGTATTATCATTTTTGGTAATATCCGCAATATTGACTCTGTAATATTCGCCGTCATCCTGTTTGATTTCAGGCTTTTTTACTTGTACTGCAGGCTTCGGGAGGGTGTTCCCGGCGGCTGTTTTGCGTTGCATAGTTTTTTGTTGCGATCCGCAAGAAATTATGATTAATCCTAAGGTCGTGAGATATAACGAATTACGCATTGTAGGCTTTTTTAAGGTTTGAATTATGATTCAAAAATATGAAAAAAAAAGAATAAAAACTTTTGGCGGATATAGTAAACTCTCTTATATTTGCACTCGCAATTGAGCAATAACCCATCTCTGAACTATTGCAAGGAGAGTTGCCTGAGAGGCCGAAAGGACATGTTTGCTAAACATGCGTACTGGAAACGGTACCAAGGGTTCGAATCCCTTACTCTCCGCAACTACAGAAGGCTTACTCGGGGCGTAGCGTAGTCCGGTCATCGCGCCTGGTTTGGGACCAGGAGGTCGCAGGTTCGAATCCTGCCGCCCCGACTTTTTGAATATTTTCCTCCGGAAATTTTTTATTTTGCCGCCTTCGGGTGCGTAGCTCAGCTGGATAGAGCATCTGCCTTCTAAGCAGACGGTCTCAGGTTCGAATCCTGACGCGCTCACTTGACTCACAATTCCAATTGTGAGTTTTTTGTTTTATCTATAATTCTTATCTTTTCTGCTGCAAAATCATCTACAATAAAATTTTTTTGTGCTATTTTCGCTTAAAGTTTTTGCCATATGTGGAAGTTTATCAAAAGTTTGATTTTTATTCTGGTCATTGCCAACATACTTTTTATCGTGCTTGGCATTTTTTTTAATCCTCCTGTGACCTGGACGCAACTTGGAAGCGCTTTGAAATATGGGAAATTGCATCGCGATTACATTTCTTCGGACGAGATGGGGAGCAGCATAAAGAAAGCCGTCATTGCGTCAGAAGATCAGGCATTTTTCCAGCACAATGGTTTTGATTACAAAGCCATCGAGAAAGCGATGAAAAAAAATGATAAAAAAGGGAAAGTTGTCCGCGGCGGCAGTACAATCTCGCAGCAGACCGCGAAAAATGTCTTTCTTTGGCAAGGCCGAAGTTGGATCCGCAAAGGTCTAGAAGCCGTCTATACATTCATTATAGAAAAAGTGTGGGGCAAGGATGTGATTCTGGAACGCTATCTGAACGTGATCGAAATGGGGCAGGGCGTCTTCGGCATCGAGGCCGCTTCCCAATATTATTATCACAAACCTGCGAAAGATCTTACAAAAAGCGAAGCCGCCTGGATTGCTGCGATATTGCCTAATCCCAAAAAATACGATCCGAAAAATCCAAGTGCTTATCTTCGCAAAAAACACAGTTGGATCTTGCGACAAATGAATAATATTGTTCTGAAATGATTACTTTTGCGACAAGATGGCCATTAGATTTAAGAAAAAAAACAGTTTCAGCATTATTCTAAAGAATTATTTCGGCGAGCGAAATGAGACTTTGTCTTTGCAGCCATTATCCGAGATCATCACAAGTCTCAAAAAAGAGGATTTGGACGTTTTTACCGCCTATCTCAAAGATAACGATCGCATCACGCAGAATCTGATTTTTTATATCAACAATATTTTCAAGGATAAACCCTTCAACCTGTCGCTGACGGAGGCCGATATCCTCTCCGAAAATGCCTTTTTTCCCGAGTTTAAAAAGAGACTTCTGAACAAAGTTCTGCCGCCCATTGAAAATGAAAACACCATATGGTACCTCGTAGACAACGTTCTGGTAACCCCGAAGAAAGATCTGGAGTTTTTTCAGAATTCGCCGGAAAATAAGATGGACGAGCTTTTTCAGCTCTTGCAGATCGATAAGTTTATCAGAAATCCCCACGTCAAAAAAGAACTTTTATTTTCACTCAACATCTTGGCCTGGCGCGTCATCGGAAATGTTTTGGATGTGGACGTGGTAAAAATGGCTCCCGAATATCGCAATTTTGACAATCCTTTTTTGGCACTTCAAAATGAATTGGATACGATCAATGGCCAATTTAATGAACAGCCGGACTTCCAATTTTCCTCGAATGATGAGCTGTATAAGCAAACGAAAATTTATATGGATCAATGTTTGGAATTTGTGGATATTGCCTTCAGCAATTCATCCAAATACGGGATTTCCAGCAAGACCAACCAATCACTACTCAAGATTCGGCAGCAGCTCAATAGGATGTACGACATCATCAAACTGTTCGTCATAGATGATGAAAAGGATTATCTGATCAATTCCAAGCAGTTATTCTTTAACATTTTAAAGTACAAATCCCACAAAAACAACATTCGCGATCTGGTGTCCGACAGCACCCGCCTGATGTCGCACCTCATTACCAATCACACGGCAGAAACGGGAACGCATTACATCACTTCTACCTTCAAGTCCTACATGAGAATGTTTTGGAAAGCCTCTGGCGGCGGCGTTGTTGTAGGGGCGCTTTGTATTTTGAAGATGCTGTACAGCTATATTCCCACCAGCGATTTTGCACACGCATTTTTGTTTTCTATGAATTACGCAATGGGATTTGTGATGATCTATCTGATGAATTTTACGCTCGCCACCAAACAACCCGCGATGACGGCCGCTACAATGGCTAAAGTGCTGTCCGAGGGAAATGGCAGAAATACTTATATCGAGTTTGCGCACGTCGTTTCTCAATTATTCCGGTCGCAGTTCATTGCTTTTGTTGGCAATGTTTTGTTGTCATTTCCGGTGTCGCTCATCATTATTTATGGCTTAGAAATTCTGTTTAAGCAGAATTTTGCCTTCGACAAATCGACGAAATTACTGCACGATTTGGATCCGTTTCAGTCCAAGGCTATTTTGCACGCCTCCATCGCTGGGGTATTTCTTTTTATTTCCGGCGTTATTTCTGGTAATATCAGCAACAATGCGGTTTTTTTCCAGATTCCAAAAAGAATTGCCAAAAATCCGTTTATCAACTCTTTTTTCGGGCAGCGTTTTGCCAAGAGACTTTCCATTTATTATGCAAAAAATTGGGCGGGGATTGTTTCCAATTTCTGGTTCGGCGTTTTTCTTGGCGCGACTGCACCTATCGGGCTATTTCTAGGTCTGGATTTGGATATTCGGCACATTACTTTTGCAGCGGGCAATTTTGCCTTAGGTCTTTATGGTAAAGATTTTGTCATCAGTTCCTACACCTTTTGGATTTCATTCATTACGGTTTTCGTGATCGGATTTTTCAATTTTATTGTAAGTTTCGGGCTATCGATGCTGCTGGCATTCCGATCGAGAAAAGTCGAGGTCAGCGAGGCAGGAGAGATTTTCAAAGAGATTTTCAGATATTTCTTCAAAAATCCATTTCGTTTTTTCATCCCTATAAGATCGCGGCTAGACGAGAGAAGCAAGAAAATGATTGACGAAATTACTACAAAATCAACAGATCATTAATCAAAGATTCGTCTTTCAAAACTTCGCGGAACTTCTTCAGGAAAAAAGTCTTTCTCAGCCGGAAGTCATTTTTTAGCATTGCAGATTTTATTCGGATAATCAAGACTTGTTCTCTCAAATTCACGCTGACGATTTCTGCAAAAAGATCCTCGGACAGATAATCTTCCAAAAAATATTTGATTTCAAATGCCTTCAACTTATCTTCAAAACCATACATTTTGGCAAAAGAATTTACCAGTTCAGAAGATAGATATTCACGTTTTTTTCTGCTCATTTTGATTCGCTTCCAGACCTTAATTAAGATTGTAAAAGTAGAAAATTCAAATGCAAAAATCAGTATCTTTGCGAACTTAAATTCAATGTTCAAAGTTTAAAAACTCAAAGTTTAGACTTGAACATTAAACCTCAAACATTGAACCGAAAAATATGAAATGTGGAATCGTAGGTCTTCCAAATGTCGGAAAATCAACCCTTTTTAATTGCCTGAGCAACGCCAAAGCACAATCTGCCAACTATCCGTTTTGTACCATAGAACCCAATCTCGGAACCGTTTCTGTCCCAGATTTTCGACTTTTTGAGTTGGAAAAAGTCGTCAATCCGGAGCGCGTTTTGCCAGCAGTTGTAGAAATTGTGGACATTGCGGGATTGGTAAAAGGCGCGAGCAAAGGCGAAGGCTTGGGGAATCAGTTCTTGGCAAATATCCGCGAGTGCGAAGCGATTATTCACGTTTTGAGATGTTTTGATAATGGCAATATTATCCACGTGGAAGGTTCTGTAGATCCCATCAGAGATAAAGAAATTATTGATATAGAACTTCAATTAAAAGATCTTGAGGCGATTGGAAAAGCAGTTGACAAAGCTAAAAAATTCCTGAAATCTGGTAAAAAAGAAGATCTTTTGACTTACGATATCTTGCTGAATCTTCAGACTTTTGTAGAAGCAGGGAAAAATGCAAGGGAATTTCCTGCAGATGATTTCGCAGTTTCAGTCATCAGCGACATCCAGTTATTGACGAATAAACCAGTTTTGTACGTCTGCAACGTGGACGAAAATTCTATCAAAAACGGAAATCTGTGGATTGCAAAGATCGAGCAAATGGCAAAATCTGAAAACGCAGAAGTTGTTGTTTTAGCCGCACAGATCGAAGCTGATATTAATGAACTTGAGACTTTTGAAGAAAGACAAATGTTCCTGGAAGAATTGGGGTTGGAAGAGCCGGGCGTGAACAGATTGATCCGGAAAGCTTACGACCTTTTGAAATTACAGACGTATTTCACAGCGGGTGTTAAGGAAGTCAGAGCTTGGACAATCGGGCAGGGCTGGACTGCACCGCAAGCAGCGGGCGTGATCCATACAGATTTCGAAAAAGGTTTTATCCGTGCAGAAGTTATCAAATATAATGATTATATGAATTATGGTTCCGAAGCGAAAGTGAAAGAAGCCGGGAAACTGTCTGTAGAAGGAAAAGAATATGTGGTTCAAGATGGCGACATTATGCACTTTAGATTTAATGTTTAAAGGCTAACAGATTTTAATTCCGACCAAAATATGTTAACATTGCAAAGTCAGACCATTGTCTGGCTTTTTTAGAATAAATATTTATCAACATCCTTCAAAATTAATTCCCAAAACTTTCAAATTAAATTTCATTTCGTTATTTTTGTGAGTTACTGATTTTTTAGAAAGCCAACACAAATGATATGAGCGAAATCAATCCTGTAAATTATTCCGAAGACAACATCCGAACCCTCGACTGGCAGGAACATATCAGGCTGCGTCCCGGGATGTATATCGGGAAACTGGGCGACGGTTCTTCGGCAGATGATGGGATTTATATTCTTCTCAAAGAAATCATAGACAACTCGGTGGACGAGTTTGTGATGAAGGCTGGAAAGCGTATTGAAATCAAAGTGGATGAAGGAAAAGTCACCATCCGCGATTTCGGGCGTGGAATCCCGCTTGGGAAGGTCATCGACGCAGTTTCCAAAATGAATACCGGCGGAAAATATGACAGCAAAGCGTTCAAAAAATCAGTCGGACTAAACGGTGTTGGTACTAAAGCCGTCAATGCCTTATCCGGATTTTTCCAAGTGAAGTCTGTCCGAGAAAACCGGGTAAAAATGGCAGAATTCTCGAGGGGAATCTTGAAAATCGATTATCCAGAAGCGGATTCCTCCGAAAGAAATGGTACAGAAATCAGCTTTGTTCCCGACGAAGAAATCTTCTTAAATTTTAAATTCAGAAAAGAATATGTGGAGCGGATGCTTCGCAATTATGCTTATTTGAATCTAGGATTGACCATTCTTTTCAACGGCGAGAAATTCTACTCAGAAAATGGATTGAAGGATCTTTTGGAAGAGGAATTGGAAAGCGATATCCTCTATCCGATCATCCATTTGAAAGAAGAAGACATCGAAGTGGCCATCACCCATTCGGATAAATCTCAGACGGAAACCTATTTTTCTTTTGTTAACGGCCAGAATACAACCCAAGGTGGAACGCATTTGAACGCGTTTCGGGAGGCTTTTGTAAAAACAATTAGAGAATTTTACAATAAAAATTTTGAAGCAGCCGACATTCGTAAATCCATTATCGCTGCCGTTTCCATCAAAGTGATTGAGCCGGTTTTTGAGTCTCAGACCAAAACAAAATTGGGTTCCAACGAAATCGAACCTGGCGGAATGACGGTGCGAACCTTCATCATAGATTCGCTTAAAAATAAACTGGACAATTATCTGCACAGAAATCCCGAAACGGCCGAAGCCATTCTGAGAAAAATTATGGTCTCGGAGCGCGAAAGAAAAGAACTTTCCGGAATCCAAAAACTGGCGAGAGAAAGAGCCAAAAAAGTCTCGCTTCACAACAAAAAACTTCGAGATTGCCGCAATCATTACAATGATCAAAAGGCGACCAGAAAAGCAGAAACGATGATCTTCATTACGGAAGGCGATTCGGCTTCGGGATCTATCACCAAATCGCGAGATGTAGAAACGCAGGCCGTTTTTTCTTTGAAGGGAAAACCGCTCAATTGTTTTGGACTGACAAAGAAAGTGGTTTACGAAAACGAAGAATTCAACCTGCTACAAGCAGCGCTTAATATCGAAGAAAGTCTGGAAGATCTGCGATATAATCACGTGGTGATTGCTACGGATGCCGATGTCGATGGGATGCATATCCGGCTGCTGATGATCACATTTTTCCTTCAGTTCTTCCCAGATTTGATAAAAAATGGACACTTGTATATTCTTCAGACGCCACTTTTCCGAGTGCGCAACAAGAAGGAAACGCGATACTGCTATTCTGATGCAGAACGTTTGAAAGCATTGGACGAATTGGGCAAAAACCCCGAGATCACCCGCTTCAAAGGGCTTGGAGAGATTTCGCCGGACGAGTTCAAACATTTTATCGGGAAAGATATCAGATTGGAGCCCGTTGTGCTTGGCAAGGATCAAACGATCGCTCAGATTTTGGAATTTTATATGGGAAAAAATACGCCGGATCGGCAATTGTTCATTTTGAGCAATCTGGTGGTAGAAGATAACGATCTCAATAAGAAAGAAAACCTTGAAACAGTTTGACAATGCGATTGAGTAACAGAAACAGAACGCCCGTTTATAACTTTATATATTCGCTTTGTGGTATTTTTTTGATATTGGGAATCCTCGCTTATGTGCTGGAAATCAGTAAGTTTGATGTTTTTGGGAACAAGTCTTGGGTTTTGCTTTTGATTCCGGCAATGTTGTTACTCCTTTTATATTTCTTGGGAAGACCGATTTTTGAATATGATAGCGACGGCGAAGCACTCAATTTCCGAAACAATCACATCCTCTTCATTTTTGCTAAAAATAACGCCAAAGACGAATTTCCAAAGTACAAACTCATCAAGTTTAATATTGTCAAATTTTTGCTTTTCAAGAAGTTGTATGTCTATATTTCCAGTAAAAAAAGCCCTATTTTAATACTCAAATATGATATTTCTTTTCTAACCAGAAAACAAGTGAATGATCTTAAATTTTCTCTAAATAAAGCAACCAAAGCCAACCGGGAAAATAGACAGGAAGTTAATACAGCAAGAGATTAATGGAAGAAAGTACACATCACGAGGAAAGCCTGCGTAAAGTTTCGGGTCTGTATAAGGACTGGTTTTTGGATTATGCATCTTATGTAATTCTGGATCGCGCCATTCCTTCGATTTTTGACGGTTTCAAGCCGGTCCAGCGCCGAATAATGCACTCGATGAGAGAGTTGGAAGATGGGCGCTACAACAAAGTGGCCAACATCGTTGGAAATACAATGAAGTATCATCCGCACGGCGACGCCTCCATCACCGATGCGATGGTGCAGCTGGGTCAGAAGGAGTTATTGATAGACATGCAAGGAAACTGGGGCAATATCTACACAGGCGATTCTGCTGCAGCCGCCCGATATATCGAAGCCCGGTTGACGCCGTTTGCTCTGGATGTCGTCTTCAATCCGAAAACGACGCATTGGACCAAATCCTACGACGGGCGGAACAACGAGCCGGTGGATCTTCCTGTCAAATTCCCGTTGCTGCTTGCGCAAGGCGTTGAAGGAATTGGAGTCGGACTTTCGACGAAAATAATGCCCCACAATTTCAACGAATTGATTACCGCATCTATTCTTCATCTGAAAGGGAAAAAATTTGAGCTTTTTCCAGATTTCCTGACTGAAGGCATGCTGGATGTTACCCATTATAACGACGGAAAAAGGGGCGGCAGGATCCGTGCCAGAGCTAGAATTATCCAGAAAGATAAGCATACACTTTCTATTACCGAACTGCCTTTTTCCAAAAATACGGGCGATCTTATCGACAGTATTATCAAGGCTAATGAACGGGGAAAAATCAAAATCAAAAAAATCGAAGACAACACCTCCGACGTCGTCGAAATCAATATCCATCTTCATCCCGATGTTTCGCCAGACAAAACGATTGATGCGCTCTACGCTTTTACGGATTGCGAAGTTCCGATTTCTCCAAATGCCTGCGTGATCGTTGGAGACAAACCAATGTTTCTTTCGGTTTCAGATATTCTAAAACACAATACCGATCACACCGTTGCGTTGCTAAAAAGAGAGTTGGAAATCGAACTTCACGAGTTGCAGGAAAATTGGCATTTCTCTTCTTTGGAAAGAATTTTCATCGAGAATCGTATTTACCACGACATCGAGGAGGTCAAATCTTGGGAAGATGTGATTTCTACCATCGATGAAGGTCTCAAACCGCATACACAAAACCTCTTGCGGGCGGTGACAGAAGATGATATCGTGCGACTCACCGAAATCCGAATCAAAAGAATTTCACGATTTGACCTCGATAAATTCAAGGAAAATATCTTGGCCTTAGAAGGAAAAATCGAACAAGTAAAATATCATTTGGAAAATCTAATACCTTATGCCATAGATTATTATACCAATATTCAGAAAAAATACGGAAAAGGAAAAGAACGAAGAACCGAACTGAGAATCTTTGATACCATAGATGCCTCGAAAGTGGCTGTGGCAAACGAAAAACTATACGTCAATCGTGAGGAAGGCTTTATAGGTACTTCGCTCAAAAAAGACGAATACCTATTCGATTGCTCGGATATAGACGACATCATCACCTTCCAAAAAGACGGAACGATGAAGGTCGTAAAAGTGGAAGGCAAAACCTTTATCGGGAAGAATATCATACACGTAGGAATTTGGAAAAAGAACGATCAACGCACGGTTTACAACTGCATTTATCGCGAAGGCCGAGAAGGGCCCTATTATATGAAGCGTTTTTCCGTCACGGGCGTTACCAGAAATACAGAGTACAAACTCGCTTCCGACAAAAAAGGATCGGAGATGCTGTATTTCTCGGCCAATCCAAATGGTGAGGCAGAGGTAGTTTCCATTTTGCTGAAACCCAATGCGAGAGTTAGAAAGAATAAAATCGACATCGATTTTTCTACAATTGCCATCAAAGGTCGCGATTCCAAAGGCAATCTCGTTACTAAATATCCCGTCAAAAAAGTAGAACTGAAGGCAGAAGGAATCTCGACCTTGGCTCCGAGAAAAATATGGTTCGACGATTCGGTGCGCCGGTTGAATGCCGACGGAAGAGGGACTTTGCTCGGCAGCTTCAAAGGTGATGATAAAATCCTGACAGTCAATTCTCAAGGCGAAGCCAAATTAGTTTCTTTTGATCTGCAGAATCGCTTCGACGACGATTATCTGATCCTCGAAAAGTGGAAGCCGGAGCAACCCATCACGTGCATCTATTTCGATGGCGATAAGGGTAAATATTTCGTCAAACGCTTCCTTCTGGAGAATACGACTAGCGTGCAGTCTTTTTTCAACAACGATAATCCAAAGTCGTTTTTGGAATTTGTAACGTCCGAAAGTGGAGCGGTCGCAGAATTGATTTTCCCCAAAATCAACGACAAGCAAAAAGATCCGGAAACTGTAGATTTAGACGAATTTATTACCGTCAAAGGAATCAAAGCTATTGGAAATCAATTGACTAAGGATAAAGTTAAAAGCATTAATATTATGATCCCGGAACCAACGGAAATCATCGAAGAAGAACCTGAAACCGACGAAATGCCAGACGAAGATTTGGATGATGACGGCGGAACTATCGGAAGTCTGTTCGATGATGAAATGACTTAAAATTGAATATAAAACAAACGCCCGCAAGGGAAATTTTAACAAAAATAAAGGGACGAAAAATACTTTTAAAAAAATAAAATATATGAACATCATATTGCTCGCTATTATCGTGATCACCTGTATCATAAGCTATATAGGATTCCAAAAACCCGAAGTGTTTGAGAAGTACAAGTTCGAAGTGGGCGCCATCCAAAGACGCAAAGAATACATCCGACTATTGTCTGCTGGTTTTCTGCACGCCGATTTTCTGCACCTGTTTTTCAATATGTTGACGCTCTATTTCTTTGCGCCCATCGCCTTATACGGCTTTCATGTTTACGGTTTTCTCATCATTTATTTTGGCTCGATGATTTTGGGCAACGTATTTTGCCTCTATCATTATCGCAACGTTCCGTCTTACTCTGCCATTGGAGCGAGCGGCGGCGTTTCGGGCGTGTTGTTTGCGGCCGTTGCGTTGGCGCCTAAAGAGTTGGAAATCAATTTTTTACCTGGCTATCTTTTTGGCGCGTTGTATTTTGGATATTCTGTTTATATGATGCTGAATCCCAAGCAATGGGACAATCTGGGTCACGCTGCGCATCTTGGAGGTGCATTTTTTGGGCTCGTTTATGCCATTATTATTTATCCGGAATTAGCGATGCAGAACGCGCTTTACATCGGGATTATGGCTTTGCCGCTGATTTATTTGGCTTATCAGATTTTCGTAAACAAGAAAATCGGCTAAGTTTATAGATCTAATGTTTTGGAGCGATAGTTTCAAACAAAACCGTTGTTGCGAATTTTAAAACGCTACGAATTTAGGGTGAGAATTTTTCAAGGGGTTGTTTTTTTAGAAATATTATTTTCGGCCGAAAATCAAACGATCATTTCCCGAAATATCTTTCAAAAGATGAACTTCCGAAAAACTGTCCTTAAATAATTCCAAAGTTTGTTGTCCTAATTTCTGATTGATTTCCAGAAACAAAAATCCATTTTCAACCAGATGATTTTTACAATCTAGGGCAATTTTTCTGTAGAAAATCAAAGCGTCCGCAGTGGGAGAGAAGAGCGCGAGATGGGGTTCAAAACTTTTCACAGCATCTTCAATTTCTGGGTTTTCTTCAGTTCCGATATAGGGCGGATTGCTGATGATGACGTCATAAACTTCATTGGTCTGAGCACTATCGAAGATTTCATTCAGATAATCTTTTTGGATAAAGTTAATTTCGGTTTTATGAAAATCTGAATTTTTGCGTGCGATTTTCAAAGCTTCCTCAGAAATGTCAAGTGCCGTAACCGCCACTTCGGGAAAATATTTTTTCAAAACAATCGGAATAATGCCGCTTCCGGTTCCAATATCAAGGATTTTGATTTCTTTCTTCGTTTTCCGTTCTTTTATTTTATTTATAGCTAATTCCAGCAATTCTTCAGTTTCCGGGCGTGGAATCAAAACGTGCTCGTTGACAAAGAATTTCAAACCAAAAAATTTGGTTTCGCCCAGAATCTGCTGGAATGGTTTTCTTGTTTTAAGTTCAGAAATGGCTTCTGAAAAACGATTAGAATTGCTTTCGGACAGATGATTTTCCAAATCATTTCGCAATTCAATTTTATTCAAATTCAAAAAATAGTCGCAAAAAATCGAGAACAATTCCTGAATTTCCGATTTGGAATATAAGCCGGAAAGTTCTTCTTGAAATTGAATCTTGATTTCGGAAACCTTCATAAATTATCTTGTGAAAACCAAATTATTTTCGGTAGAAAGCGTCTCATCCAACAAATAATTTTCAGAATTGAACGCCTTTACCTCGTCCAAAGTTTGAACATTGTTTTCGGCGCAAAAACGGAGCAGCATGCCTCTGGCGTGCTTGGTGTACACCACGATGGTCTTCAGTTTTCCGTCCGGCTGTATTTGTTTGAAGTCGAAATCGATTATTTTTCCTTTCAGTTTTTTGCGGTCAATCACTTTAGCATATTCCGCACTTGCAAGATTGATGACCAATTCATCTTTTTTCAGTTCCGAATTTAATTGCTGTGTCACTTTTTCTGTCCAAAATTCATACAGATTTTTGTAATCGCCAAATTGGAAAGGTCTTCCCATTTCCAGCCGGTAAAGCATCACTTTGTCCGATGGTTTTAGCAATCCGTACAATCCCGACAAGATTCGGTAATTTTTTTGAAGATAATCAACCGCTTTTTTATCCAAAGTTTTCGCGTCCAAGCCTCTGTAAACTTCGCCTGTGAAGGCAAACATCGCCGCCGCAGAATTTTTAACGGTAGGTTTTGCACTCCATTTTTGATTTCGTTCCCAGTTTTCGTCTGCCAGTTTAGAAGAAATTTCCATCAATTCTGCGAGATATTTTGGCGATTTTTCTTTTAAACAGGATTGTATGAATGCAGAATCCTTGATGAATTTTGGCGTCGTACCTTTGAACAGTTCTGTCGAATTTTCTATGTTCATCAATTTGGCTGGCGAAGTAATGAATTTCATTTGGTTATTAGTTGATCGTTGTTTGTGGTAAGTCTGAAAATCGCGTAGATTTTAGTTAATATCTTGACTTTTTTTGCTTGTATCTTGTTTCTTTACAAAACTCCTTTTCCTTGTCTGATGATTTCGGGTTCGCCGGAGGTAAGATCTACGATGGTGGAGGCCACATTGTCTCCATAGCCGGAATCGATGACCAGATCGACCAATTTATCATATTTCTCGGCAATGAGTTCCGGATCGGTAGAATATTCCAATATTTCGTCATCGGAACTAGTGGTGGTCGAGACGATCGGGTGTCCCAGCTTCTTGACGATCAATTGCGGAATCAAATGATCCGGTACGCGGATTCCGACGGTTTTATGACCCTTGTAAGCGGTTGGCAAGTTGCGGTTGGCTTCCAAAATAAAGGTAAACGGTCCTGGCAAATGGGTTTTTAGAAATCGGAAAGTGGAAGTTTCGATGGGTTTGGTAAATTCAGAAAGATGGCTGAGATCGTTGCAAATAATGGAAAACTGATGCTGATCGAGTTTGATTCCTTTGATCTGGGCAAGCCTTTCCATCGCTTTGTGATTATAGATGTCACAGCCAATGGTGTAGATCGTATCCGATGGGTAGATGATCACGCCGCCATTTTCCAAGACTTTAACAGCTTCGTCTATGAGGTTTTCCTGCGGATTTTGCGGATGTATTTTGAGAATTTTGGCCATAGCCAAATTTACGCATTTTTAACAAAAAAAGAACCACATTGGTGATTCTCTTGGGATGGTTGCGAGGCTGCGTCCCGCTTCAGCGGAACACGACTCGAACGTGCGTCCGCCTTTGGCGGATATGAGCCATTTGTTTCAGGGAATTACTGATTTTATAAACAATCTACCATTCCCCGTTTTGAGAAATTTTTCTCTGGCTTTGGCCGCGTTTTTTTCTGTAAAAAATTCTACGTGAATGACAGTCCAAGGTCTGAATTTGATTGTGTAGCCTTTTGTAGCAAGTTCATTATGCAATTTGAATCTCTGCAAAAGATTTGATGTAAAACCTTGTATAAGTTTTATCAAAGTTTTCTGAATATAAAATATAGACAACAAATTCTTCCATAACAAAAAAAAGAACCACATTGGTGATTCTCTTGGGATGGTTGCGAGGACACGACTCGAACGTGCGACCTCCGGGTTATGAGCCCGACGAGCTACCTACTGCTCTACCTCGCGATATTGTAATGCAAATATACAGCTTTTTTGCTTCCAATCAAGTAAATTGCTATTTATTTTCAAAATTTAAAATTTAACTTCTTTTAACTATAAAAATAGTTGTAGAATTAAAAATTAATTCTACATTTGTATTACTAAGTTTTTAGTGATATAATATTGATTGTTTTAAAAGTAAAGATTATGAATAAGTTAACCAAAGCAGAAGAGCAGGTGATGCAATATCTTTGGCAAATCAAAAGGGGATTTCTGAAAGACGTCTTGGAGCTGTTCCCCGAGCCAAAACCGCATACCAACACTATTTCTACTATCCTAAAAATTTTAATGGAAAAAGGCTTTGTGAATCACAAGACTTTTGGAAGGCAACACGAATATTTCCCACTGATCAGCAAAGAAAACTACAGCGGAAAATCCATCAAAAGCTTGGTGAAAAACTATTTCGGGGGTTCTTATACCAGTGCTGTTTCGTTTTTGGTAGAGAAAAATGAACTCAGCGTTCAAGATTTGGAAATGTTGTTGGATGAACTAAAAAACAAGGACTGATGGAAGCTTTTATGTTTTATTTGGGCAAAATGATTCTCTGTTCCGGGGTTATGTTTACCTATTATTTACTATTCTTAAAGGACAAAACTTTTCATCATTATAATCGGTTTTATCTGTTGCTGACGGTTATTATCAGTTTGGTTTTACCGCTGATAAAGGTTTCGTATTTCACGATAGAAACCAACGAGAACTTGTATCTGTTGCTCAGCCAAATCCATCAAAATCCATCAAAAAACACAAGCCATGATCTCACTATTTATCAAATTTTTTATGCAATTGTTGGACTGGTTTCAATCCTTCTTCTGATTAGATTAATCTTAGGACTTATCAAAATTGAAGCTATCAAAAAACAGTTTCCGAACGAGACGGTGCAAGGAATCCGATTTTATCAGACTACTTTAACCAATGCCCCGTTTTCGTTCTTCAAGAATCTATTCTGGAAAGAATCAATTCAACTTGATTCGGCTCTGGGACAGCAGATTTTGAAGCACGAAATGGTTCATATCCAACAAAAACACAGCTGGGATAAGCTGATCATACAATTGGCAAAATCTCTGTTTTGGTTCAATCCCGTGTTTTATTTTATCAGCAAAGAAATCAATCTTATTCACGAATACTTGGCGGACCACAAAGCAGTGAAAAAATCCGATACGAGAGCATTTGCGCAGATGCTTCTGGAAAGTCATTTCTCCGGATCGGTCATTCCTGTCACGAGTCCTTTTTTATCATCTAACCTCAAAAAAAGACTTACAATGCTTACAAAAAATCAAACCAAATACAGCTACGCTCGCAAACTTTTTGCCCTTCCGATTTTATTCTTCATGGTGTTCGCCTATATGGTCAATGCAAAAAATAAAGAAATAAAAGAAACCAACAACGCGATAGAAAGGGCGGTAAATGAACTGAAAAATGACACGATAAAACCGAAGTCGCGAATCGACAGTATTGCAGGAGTTCATACCCGACAACTGAAACTCCACAGGGATGCCTTGCGAGAAGATCAAATGAAGATTTCTGCGATCAGCAAACAAATCAGTGAAAAAAGCCAAAAGCTGAACGCACTTGCGAAAGCTAAAAAATCTGAAACACCCGAATTTGAAGTTTTGCAAAAGGATATTGAAAATCTGGGAAATGAAATCGAAAACATTGTGAATTCGAATCATTTTCAAGAAAATCAAAAGGCATTGGAAGAGCATTCCGGAGCGATTGCCAAATTTTACGACTCTCCAGAATTCAAAAAACGAATGGCGGATGCAGAAAGACACGCAGCTGAAGCTGAAAAAATTGTAAATTCTCCGGAGTTTAAAAAGAGAATTGCCGATGCAGAAAAAAATGCAAACGAAGCCGTTGCAAAGATTTATAGCTCGCCGGAATTTCATAAAAGACTACAGTTTTCGCAGAAAGTGGCAAAAGAAGCCTCCGCAAATAGTGGAAAAATCTTCGATGAAGCCGCTTTGCAGAAGATCCTGAAAGATAGTTTTGCAGACGCCAATATGAAATTTGATATGGGCGATTTACCTGATTTCAATGATGTTTTTAGGGATTTTAATTTTAATGGTGACTTAAGCCCAAACTTATCACCAAAAGAACTGAAAAAGCTGGAGAAAAAGAGAAAAGAATTGCAAAAAGAGCAACAGGAATTGCTGGAAGAGCAGAAAAAACTTCAAAAGAAACAGCAAGAACTGAATAGGGAAATGCGCCAGAACAATCTGTTTAAGATTAGTTTTAATCAAATTTCTGACAGTCCAAAAGTTCTCATTCTTGATAATAAAAAACTAGCTTCGAATGATTATGTCACAGATTTGTACATCAACGGTGTAAAAGTAGAAAATTCGGAATTGAAAAATCTGGATCCCAATCGTATTTCATCGATGAATGTCATTACGGACAAAAAATACAGCACAGTAAGAATTATCACAAAATAATAATATATTTCAGAAAATTTTAGCCGCTTCGCCGGCTTTTTTTAAACTCAAAATATGAAAAAAATATTTTTACTTTTTGTCCTTTTTGGAAGTTTTGCGTTGGCTCAGAATAAGCGATTCATCTACGAATACAAACTCATTCCAGACTCGACGGATGTTGCCGATGTCAAAACCGAGATGATGTTTCTTGATACATCAAAAGACGGGTCAAAATATTACAGTTACACCGTTTTCAGTTCAGATTCTTTGATGAAAGTTGATCTTGAGCGTCAATTAAAAATGTCTGGTACGATAAATATTACTGCTCCGATGAAAAGGCCTGCGGTACGGTACTCGGTGACCAAAACGTATCCGGATTACAAAATTTATCTTCACAGGAGGCTGGGAATAGATGCATACAAAATATTGGAAGACAGGAAAATCAACTGGAAAATCTCATCCGAAAAGGAAAAAATAGGCGAGTGGAACGCCCAGAAAGCGGAAACTGATTTTGCCGGCCGACATTGGATCGCATGGTTTTCTCCCGATATTCCAATTCAGGATGGTCCGTACAAATTCTGTGGTTTACCAGGATTGATCGTGAAAATTGAAGATCAAACAGGTTCGCACAAGATGGAACTGAAAGGAATTAAGAATATCACTGGAGATTTGGACATCAATGTTTTTGAGGCAAAAGAGCTTACTATTAATTCCAAACAATTCCGAAAAGCGTTCAAAGAATATGAAAACGATCCGACACAAGGAATCAAACAATTGCAAATGGGCGGCACCATTGTAGTGATGACCGGAAAAGATGGCGACACCTCCCAATGGGTCAAAGAGCAAGAAGCCCGTCTGAAAGCTGAAATCAAAAAAGATAATAATACAATCGAGCGGGATATTACCAAGCAAATTGACAACTAAGAACTATCAAGCGCCATTCAGTAAAAAATAATGCAAGGGAGAATGCGAAAGCAAAATAACATCATTCATCTCGATCTATTGAAATAAAAAATGAAAACTATTGCTTTTTCTTTAATTCGTCTCGGATTTCTGCTAATAAAACATCAGTAGAAGATGGTCCTGCTGGGGCGGCTTCTTCTTTCTTATTAACTTTATTAGCAACCTTAATCAGCCAGAACAGAACAAATGCAATCACTAAAAAACTAATCACTGAGGAAAGGAAATTCCCGTAAGTCACACCATTCCAGGCTAATTCTTTAATATTTTCTGCGCCAGCAGCTTTTAAGGCGGGCGTCAGCAACAATGGTGTAATCACATCATCTACCAAAGATTTTACGATGGTTCCAAATGCCCCACCAATAATCACCCCAACTGCCAGATCTACCACATTACCTTTGAATGCAAAGTCTTTAAATTCTTTAACAAAACCCATAATATTTATTATTTTTTAGTTAGATGCAAAACAAAAATATAATTTTTATATTTAAATCACTTTATTTTGTGATATTTGATAAAGAATTTATTAGTTAAATTTGGAAAACTTTTAAAACCTTTATGAAAATTCTTACCACCGATCAAATTAGAGACTGTGACGCGGCAACCGTGGCAAAAGGTATTTCCTCTGCAAATCTGATGGAAAAAGCCGCACGATCCTGTGTAGATTGGCTAGAAATTCATTTCCGATCTACACAGAAGTTTCTGATTTTCTGTGGCAACGGAAACAATGGTGGCGATGGAATGGCGATGGCTAGAATGCTTTATGAGAAAGGATTCGACACAGAAGTATACATAGACAAGAGCAGAAAAGAATGGTCGCACGGTGCCCAGATCAATTTGAAAAAACTAAAACAGCTCAGCGGAATAGCGATCAAGGATTTTTCTGATTTTTCCACCATTAGAAATGATAAAACCGTGATCGTTGATGCCATTTTTGGCTTTGGCCTCAGTAGAAAACTGTCTGAAGAGATCGCCAACCTCATCCAAAAGCTAAATCAATTGGATATTCCGAAAATCGCAATTGATGTCCCGTCTGGTTTATTTGCCGACCAAATGGTTGACGAAAATGCCACAGTTTTTGAAGCAGATTCTACACTCACTTTTCAATTTTACAAAAGAAGTTTTTTTCACCCAGAAAACGGAAAATTCTGTGGAAATATTACTGTTTTAGATATCGATCTTGATGCTGACTTTATAGAAAGTGTGGGAACTAATTATCTTGTGATCGACGAGGATTTGATTAAAATGATTTATAAACCGCGCAATGATTTTAGTAATAAGGGAACATATGGAAAAAGTGTTCTTGTGGGCGGCACTTATGGAAAGATCGGAGCAATTTTGATGTCGGGTCTCGCAGCTTTGAAAACCGGTAGTGGCTTGACTTTCGTCATCGCTCCAGATTGTGGAAATTTTATCCTGCAATCTCAAATTCCCGAAGCGATGTTCATCAATTCTGGTGAAAAGTATTTGGAAAAAATTGAAATTATCGCCGATGCGGCGTACGGCGTTGGCCCGGGTTTGGGAAAAGAAAGGCATACGCAAAAAGCGCTGGTTGATTTTTTGAAAAATTACGATCTGCCTGTGGTTCTGGATGCCGACGCACTCAATATCCTTGCAGATAGCAACAAAATCAAGCTGATTCCAAAATATTCGGTCATCACGCCGCATCCCTTGGAATTTGAGAGGCTTTTTGGCTCTTCGCAAAATTCTTTCGCAAGATTGGAATTAGCAAAAAGGAAGGCAGAAGAACTTCAATTATTCATCGTTCTCAAAGATCATCATACGGCCATCATTACGCCAGACCAAAAAGTTTTCTACAACATTACCGGCAACGCTGGAATGGCAAAAGGAGGCAGTGGCGACGTTTTGACGGGAATAATCACGTCATTAATTTCTCAGAAATATGATATCGAAAAAGCATGCATTTTCGGAGTCTGGCTTCACGGAAAAGCAGGCGAATTGGCCTCTGAAGCCTACTCCAAAGAATCGATGTTACCTACAGATCTCATCCAAAAAATAGGAGAGGTTTTCAAATACTTGTCGAGGTAATTTATGGATATTCAAGATGGTCATTTAAAAATGGTCAAGCTGAGACTCGCGGATTTTTATCTTTCATTTTAGATTTCAGCATGTACAAAACTCCCACTTCCGTTTCCGAAAGATTTTCGTTTTTTCTGAGAAGTTTTTTGATCTCTTTCTGAAAATAATGAACGGTGTGGCCATTTTTGTAATGTTCAAAAATCCGAGGATCGATGTAGGAATCTCTTGCCACCGAAGGCGTATTCCCTAACTTTTCCGAAACACCCACGATTGCATTTCGGATTCTCTTTTTGAGCTCTTTTTGCTGTTTGGCTTCGCATATTCCCAATTCGTCTAGGATCCCAGCAGCTATCATCGTTCCCGCCCAGGTTCTGAAATCTTTTGCAGAGAATTCCTCGCCCATTATTTCTCGGATATACGCATTCAAATCTTGGCTTTCCACCGTTATCAAATGATGGTTTTTATCATAATATTTGAAAAGTCTGTAGCCAGGCAAATCTTCCAAATCAGAAATCACTTTGGTCAATTTGGAATTGAGGATATGTTTTTCCTGGAATTTTCCTGATTTTCCTTTGTACGAGAAGATCATCTCGTCGCCCTCTATGGTGAGATGTTTTTTGCGGATGGTCGTCAAGCCGTAACTTTGGTTTTGCTGTGTATATTTGGGACTGCCAGGTCGGAAATACGCCGAATCCAACAGTCTCACCATCGCAGCCAGCACCTTTTCTCGGGTCATATTTTTCTTTCGCAGATGCTGGCCCGTCACCCGGCGCATATGTTCCAGCTTCTCGGCAAAATGCAAGATTCTGTCGAACTTGTCTGCATCCTTTTTTGCCCGGAATTTGGGGTTATAGATGTACTGTTTTCTCCCTTTTTGATCCCTTCCTACTGCAAGGATTTTGGCGCTTTTATTGGTCGTGATTTCGACATCGATCCACGCGGGCGGGATCACTAAGGACTTGATGTAGTCGATCTGTTCTTTGTCCTTCACTTTCTCTTTGTTATTGGTAATGTAGGAAAAACTCTTCCCGGAAACCTGTCTTCTGACTTTCATAGTATTAACATTCTTCATTTCCATAAACAATTAAAATGCCGATAATTAATAATTTGGCAACCTCATCAGCAATGATTTCTAATATTTGCTTTTATGATTTTATTAACAATGCCGACAAGCGCTTTCTAAAGGAAAATTTCTATTTTAGCAAAAATTTTATGGATGCCAAAGACAGTTGATGATTTTAACAAAAGTAGACTAAGATCCAGCAATATTACTGTAGTTATCAGTATTTCGTTGGTTTTATTCCTGGTAGGATTATTTGGTTTAATCTTGATCAATGCTCAGAAATATTCCGATTACATCAAAGAGCAGTTGGTGGTAGAAGCCTATTTTGAGGAGTATCTGGATCCCCGGGATTCCGCACAAACACTGAAGCTCCAAGAAGAGACTTTTGCAAAGATCAAAGAGCAGAATTACGTAAAACAAGCCCGATATATCTCCAAACAACAAGCAACCGTAATCGCCAAAAAGCAGTTAGGAATCGATGCCGATGCGCTTTTCGAAGAAGATATTTTTCCCGCATCTGTCGAAGTTACGCTCAAGCCGGAGTTTGTGGATCCTGCAAAAATTGATGGCGTTGTTGCCCAGCTCAAACGCATAAAGGGCGTAAAAGATGTTGCTAATGATAATAAACTGACCATCGATGTTTACAATAATCTCAACCGAATCTTGACCTGGATTCTGGCATTCTCCATTTTATTTTTAATTGTGGCTATTGTCTTAATCAATAATTCGATTCGGCTCAAGATATTTTCTAAACGATTCATTATCAAGACGATGCAGCTGGTTGGTGCCAAACGAAGATTCATTTTGATGCCGTTTATAAAAGAAGCTTTGATTCTTGGCTTGATTGGTTCTTTCATCGGTCTTTTGGCTCTGGGTGGTCTTTGGTACTATTTTACAAGTCAAATCGGAACGCCTTTCGTGCAAGACACCAACCAATATTTTTTCCTTGTACTTATCATTCTGTTCGTCGGTATTTTCATTACTGTTGCAAGTACTATCTTTGCAACTTGGAGATTCCTGCGAAGCAATGTGGACGATTTATATTACTCATAAACAATGGCAAAAAAAACAAATAAATATTCCGCAAACCAGTATGGCAAACCAGCGGAAACTGTCGAGAAAAAAGCCTTCTATTTCGGCAGCAAGAATTTCAGATTGATGACGTTTGGCCTCGCTCTTATTTTCTTAGGATTTGTCTTGATGATGGGGTCAGATGCAAACACAAGACCCGATGGCACATTCGATCCTAACTATTGGAACGAGGATGTTTTTTCCTTCCGAAGAATCAGGTTAGCACCTTTGTTGGTAATCGCGGGATTTGTAATCCAGATTTTTGCAATACTAAAACGAAATAAATAATTTTTGGACTTAAGATTGAAAAATTAAAAGATTTGAATAGTAATTTGAATCTTTTTAATTTTTTAGTCTCTTTAATTTAATCAACTATGGATTTGTTACATACCATTATTCTTGCAATTATCGAAGGCTTGACCGAGTTTTTACCCATTTCATCCACGGCGCATATGAAGATCGTCGATTTTCTTAGCAATGCAGAACAGTCTTCTTTTCGAGATATGTTTGAAGTCGTGATACAACTGGCCGCTATTTTGGCAATCGTAGTCCTGTATTGGAAAAAGTTCTTCAATTTCAAAAATATTCACTTTTACTTGATGCTTTTAGTGGCAGTAGTTCCAGCTTTAGTCTTTGGAGCTTTACTCAAAAAACATATTGATGCTGCACTTAATAATATGTGGATTATCGCGGTAGTAATGATTCTTGGCGGAGTGGTGCTGGTCTTTATCGACAGGATTTTTACAAAAAACCCAATAGAAAGTGATGATCAGATTTCCTACGCAAAAGCCTTTAAAATCGGGTGTTTCCAGGTTTTAAGTATTGTTTTCCCAGGACTCTCCAGAAGTGCGGCCACGATCATCGGAGGTCTCAGCCAAAAATTGAGCCGAAGAGAGGCCGCCGAATTTTCCTTTTTTCTTGCTGTGCCTACGATGATTGCGGCAAGCGCCAAAAGTTTTTACGACGCCTGCAAAGATAATTATACGGTCGATCATCATATTGTAGATGAAAACGCAGAAATTCATCTGTCGGATATTTTTTCGCATGATAATTTGACTGTTTTTCTAGCCGGAAATAATGGGTTATATCTACTCATTGGATGCGTTGTTTCTTTTGTGGTTGCGATGCTTGCCGTCAAATTCTTTATTGATTTTCTCAACAAATATGGTTTCAAATATTTTGGGATCTACAGGATCATCGTGGGTTGCTTTATTATGTTTTTATTGATCAAAGAAAAATGATGACGGCCGAAGATCTGCAATCCGGACAAATATTTCTATTGGACAAACCTTTGGATTGGACTTCTTTTCAGGCAGTCAATAAACTGAAATATAAACTCAAAAATGAGTTCAAAGAATTGCCTAAGAAGTTCAAAATCGGTCACGCAGGCACTTTGGATCCTAAGGCAACAGGTTTATTGATCGTTTGCACAGGAAAATTTACGAAGAGAATTCCGGAGATTCAAGATGCACCAAAAGAATATTGGACCGAAATCAAAATAGGCGTGCAAACGGAATCTTACGACACCGAAAAACCCGAAATCTTGCCATCCGATTATTCTCATATTACAGAACAACAGATCCACGAAACTTTAGCAAAATTCGTTGGCGAAATAGATCAAAAACCTCCGATTTTTTCAGCCGTGAAAGTCGAAGGAAAACGCGCTTACCACCTTGCGAGAGCTGGCACAGAAATAGAGATGAACTCCCGAAGAACGACGATTCATTACCTTAATCATATAGAAATTAATCTGCCATTCGTTTCTTTTACTGTCGGTTGCAGCAAAGGAACTTACATCAGGAGTCTGGCTCACGATATTGGGCTGGAACTTGGCGTTGGCGGGTATCTCACACAATTAAGAAGGAAAAAAATAGGGGAATTTTCTGTCGAAAATGCGAGGCCAGAATATCTCCAAAATGAATTTACCTTTGCATCATAAAGGTTTTGGAAATGGAAAAAATCAGAATCAATAAATATCTGTCCGAAGTCGGTTTCTGTTCCAGAAGAGCGGCAGATCAGATGCTGCAAGATGGGAGGATTAGCGTAAATGGAAAAATTCCCGAATTGGGAACCAAAGTTTGTGATGAAGACGAAATTTTAGTCGATGGCAAAACAATTAATAAAGTTGAAGAAGAATTCGTCTATATCGCTTTCAACAAACCTGTCGGAATCGTTTGTACCACCGATACCAAGCGGGAAAATGACAACATTATCGAGTACATCAACCATCCCAAAAGGATTTTCCCCATTGGCAGATTGGATAAGCCGAGTGAAGGTCTGATTCTTTTAACTTCCGACGGCGACATCGTCAACAAAATCCTTAGAGCCAGAAATAACCACGAGAAAGAATATATTGTCCGAGTCAATAAGCCGATTACGGAAAGATTTCTGGAAAAAATGAGAAACGGCGTCCCAATTCTTGACACAATTACCAGAAAATGCGAGGTCGAAAAAATGGATACAATGAATTTCAGAATCGTTCTCACTCAAGGTCTCAACCGCCAGATCCGAAGAATGTGCGAGCATCTGGATTATGAAGTAAAAAAGCTAAAAAGAATCCGCATTATGAACATCAAACTCGATTTGCCGGTCGGGAAGTGGCGCGATCTCACAGAGGCTGAACTTGCGGAACTTAGAAAATTGCTGGGAGATTCTAGAAAAATCTGTTAATAGAAATGTGCTTTAACAAAATATAAACCTTAAAAAATTAAGAAAATTATTTGGGTTTTCAACAGGAGTCTTCAATTAATACCAATCAACAACACAAAACAAATGTATTTATAATTGAATCCGCAAGGCAAAAAAAACTTATCTTTAGAAAAATTTACAAATTATGATATTTCTTTGGGTCGTGGTCTTTTTTGGACTTATTACATTATTCGCATCATTCTTCACCGTGAAGCAGGAGACAGCGGCGCTTGTGGAGCGATTAGGCAAGTTTCATTCGACGAGGCACGCTGGTTTGCATTTGAAAATTCCTTTCATCGATCAGATTTCCAAAAGGATGAATCTAAGAATTCAGCAACTGGATGTGATGATTGATACCAAAACGCTCGATAATGTTTTTGTGAAAATGAAAATCTCCGTTCAGTTTCAAGTAATCAGAAATCAGGTGGCCGATGCTTTTTACAGATTAGAAAGTCCACATGATCAGATTACATCCTACGTTTTTGACGTTGTGCGGGCAGAAGTTCCGAAACTGAAATTGGATGATGTTTTCCTCAAAAAAGATGATATTGCCGTCGCCGTGAAAGCCGAATTGCAAGAGGCGATGCAAAGTTATGGCTACGATATTATCAAAGCATTGGTAACCGATATCGATCCGGACGATCAGGTGAAGCACGCGATGAACCGAATCAATGCTGCAGAACGTGAGAAAACGGCCGCTGAGTACGAGTCGGAAGCGCAAAGAATCCGAATCGTGGCGGTTGCAAAAGCAGAAGCAGAATCTAAGAAACTCCAAGGACAAGGCATCGCGGACCAAAGGCGGGAGATTGCCAAAGGTCTGGAGGAATCCGTCAAAATGCTCAATGCTGCCGGAATCAGCGCGCACGAGGCTTCTGCCTTGATCGTTGTGACGCAACATTATGATACTCTGCATTCCATCGGCGCCAACAACCGTAGTAACTTGGTTTTGCTGCCAAATTCGCCCACGGCCGCCAGCTCTCTGCTGAACGATCTGGTTGCGGCAATGGCAGTTTCCAAGAAAGTTGAAGATATCAATTAATAGTAAATTACTGTCCAATCAAAGTCCGTTCATTCGGGCTTTTTTAATACTCAGTTTGTAACTTAAGACAATTTTGATAGACTATTAAAAAAAAGAAACAGATGGAAAAAATTCTGGAAGTCAGAAATCTGACCAAAAAATTCAGACAGATCGCGGTCAATAATATTTCCTTCGATGTAGAAAAAGGAAATGTTTACGGACTGTTAGGTCCCAACGGCAGTGGAAAATCTACGACTTTTGGGATGCTGCTCACCACCATTAATCCCACGTCTGGAAACTGGAAATGGTTTGGAAAAGAAGGAACAGATCCCGAAACTTTGAAGAAAATCGGAGCCATCATCGAGCAACCCAACTTTTATCCTTATCTGAGTGCTGAAAAAAATCTCCAGATTGTTGCGACAATCAAAGGGGCACCATTTTCGAGGATCGATGAGGTTTTGGAAACGGTAAATCTTTTGTCGAGAAAAAAAGATGCTTTTTCAACTTTTTCTTTGGGAATGAAGCAGCGTTTAGCCATCGCATCGGCACTGTTGGCGAATCCCGAAGTTCTGATTCTCGACGAGCCTACCAATGGCCTCGATCCGGAAGGGATCATTCAAATCCGCGAGATTATCAATTCTATTGCAAAAGCTGGAACCACAATCATCGTCGCAAGTCACCTCTTAGATGAGATCGAAAAAATCTGTAGCCACGTGATTGTTTTGAAGCACGGAACGGCCATCTATTCCGGTTCGGTAGATGCGATGAGCAACACCAAGGGCTTTTTTGAATTGAAGTCAGACGATGCCCACGCACTGGTTGCCGCCCTCAATAGTTTAAGCATTTTCTCGAGCGTTGCCGAAAAGGACAATTTGGTCATTGCGCAAATTTTGGAAGATATTTCCGCTTCGGAACTTAACAAAAAATTGTTCGAAAAAGGCGTGTTCCTGTCGCATCTAAGCAAGAAAAAAGAAAGCCTCGAAACCCAATTCCTAGAACTCGTAAAACAATCTAACTCATGAGACGATTATTACAATTAGAATATCTCAAGAATCTGAATTACAGACCGTTCAAAATATTTGCCTGCATTTATTTTGTGATTTTAGTTGCGCTATTATTCATTGGATTGGTAGATTTTGATATCCTGGGGATTAAAATCAATCTGAAAGAACAGGGAATGTACAACTTTCCCGGCGTGTGGAATTTCACCACCTATATTGTCGGTTTGCTCAAAATCTTTCTTGGTTGCATTATCGTTTTCTCGATTTGTCAGGAGTTTAGCAATCGGATGTTTAAGCAAAATCTGATAGACGGGCTCAGCCGGGAAGAGTTTATCTTCTCCAAATTGCTGACGATTTTGGTTTTTACAGGCTTTTCTACTTTATTGGTTTTTGTAGTGGCGTTGGTTCTGGGCAAAAGTTATTCGTCCACTCAGGATAGCTCATTGATTTTCAAAGAAATATATTTCATTTTCAACTACTTTTTGAAGCTTTTTACCTTCTTTTCACTTCTTATGTTTCTATCCATTCTTTTCAGGAAATCCATTTTTGTATTTCTTGGATTTTTTATGCTTTGGTTTGTGGAAGGAATTTTTTCTGGAATAGAAAAATTTGCTTTTATGAAAGATTTTGATCCCAAAAATAAGGCTTCGATCAAGTTGAATCATAGGTATTTTACAGATTTTCTACCCTTGGAAAGTATGTCCAAATTAATTCCAAATCCTTTGATACGAACCAAAATGGCAGAGATGTTTGGGATGCAATTCAAGTTCGAATATCCTTGGTCCAGCGCCGTGGCATGTGTCATTTGGTCCGCCGTTTTCGTAGCAGGCAGCTATTGGATTCTCAAGAGAAAAGATTGGTAAATATTAATTTAGATCAAGATATGTAAATCTTTAATAGAGACGCATTTATCAAATTATTTTACTTCGCATTACCTATGATGTAGATATAATATTGAAAAGTATAAAGCCACTGATGCCTTCGTCAGTGGTTTTTTTTGTTGCTTTTCAAAACCCTATTAAGTTGTTAAAAATGCGTTATTTACAGGCTTTTTAGCAGTCGATATTTAACCCAACTTTAACTTTTCAAGTGTTTATTTTAACAATAAAACGGATATTTTTGTAGCAATGAATATTAAGTCGACTTTGGTACTGGTTTTTGCAATGATTCTCGCGCAGTCGTTTTCTGCGCAGCAAAGTTATAATGCATTGGTGTACGAGGGTAATAAGAAATTTGATGCCAAAGAGTACGACGCCTCATCAAGCAAATATCTCGATGCTATTGCCGAAAAGAAGAGCAATTATACGGCACATTACAATTTGGGAAATGCCCTTTACAAAAGTAAAAAGTACGAAGAAGCCGCTGCAGAATACAAGAAAGCTGTAAAATATACGAAAAGTAAGTATGAAAAAGCAGCCGCGCTTTACAATAGGGGAAATGTGGCGATACAGGCCAACAATCCTGCAAAAGCGGCTGAATACTACAAGCAAGCCTTGAAGCAAGACCCGTACAACGAGGCCATTCGCAAGAATTATGAAATCGCAATGCTGAAAGATAAAGAAAAGAAGAACGAACCCAAACAAGGTCAAAATCAAGGAAAAGGAGGCCACCAGGGTCAAAAAAGTAAAGACGATTCTGAAAAAGGCAATCAGAAAAAAAATCAGGAAGGCGGGGAAGGGAGTGATCAAAAAGGAGATGGCTCAGGAAAAACCAGTCAGCCTAAAACAGAAGACAATAAAATACCGCAAGAAGCCGAAAATCAAATCCTGAAAGACCTAGAAAATCGGGAAAAAGAAACGGCCAGACGAATTTTAAACAAAAACTCCAACTCGATGCCGCAGAGCAAAGAGAAGGATTGGTAAATGATCAGACAGAATTTATACATATTATTCCTTTTGGCATCGGGGTTTTCCTTTGCTCAGGTTAATCTTTATTCGGAGGTTAATACGCAGGATTCGCACGTCAATACACCATTGACTTTCACCGTTGTTTTGGAAATTTTCGGGGAAGATCTGGTGCAAGAGACGCCTTTGAAATTGCCAGATTTGACCAAATTTGACTACGCCATTTCTTCTGAACAGAATACCCTGATCGATCCCGTCAAAAAAATAAGAATCAATCAGATGGTTTATCAGTTTCTGCTAAGCCCCAAACAAAGCGGAAATATAAAAATTGGGTCGGCCTTGGTAAAGATCAATGGCAAAATTTACAAAACCGAACCGATCGACATTGTCGTGAAAGAAGCAGACAAAAAATCGGTGACGGCCAATAATCCGGCCAAAAATATGTACCTGAATATGCAGCTGGAAGACAGAGATGTCTATAAAGACGAGCCTACCGTGGTGGTTTTGAAAGCTTTTTCCAGAAATATTTCTAATTTCAGACATCTAGAGCCTGCTCAATTTGAAGCAGCAGGAAATATGAACATTCGGTCTATTGCCAACTTTGACGAATCGATTGAAGATTCGGAAGATAATTATTCTGCGCAGATCATCGGGATGTTTGTCATCATCCCGAAAGTTGCCGGCTCGTTGGAAGTTGCACCAATGAAGGTGCCTTTTTCCAATCACAAGAGAGTTTTGGTTTCCAACAAAGTGAAACTTAATGTCAAAAAATTGCCCGAAGGTGCGCCTCTCAATTATAATAATGCCGTAGGAAAATATGATGTGAAAATCGAAATGATCGATAAAGGCAAAGAAAATTTTGAGATCAACAAAGCTTTTAATATTTCTGTGAAAATCACTGGCACCGGAAATCTGTCGCCGTCCATCGTTCCGAAAATATTGGCGTCTCCCGATTTTGAGGTCTTTAAACCAAAGATCGTCAATAATTCTATCGCCACAGAAAACGGCATAGAAGGCGATGTAGAAGCGCAATACGTCATCATTCCGAAGAAAAGAGGCGACTTGAAAATCGCAACCGCCGATTTTTCTTACTTCGATCCCCAACAAGAGAAATATGTGGATTTGGGTTCAAAAATTTTGACTCTCACCACGGTGAACGCAGAAGATATTGCCGATTCCAAAACCACTTTGGAGAAAATGAATGAGTACACCAACACGGTTCTGGAAAAAGTAGATTCACCAGTGATCAGCACCCAAAAACTGAAAGTAAAGCCACAGAAGAAGATCAGCTGGATGGTGATTTTTGGAAATCTTTGCATTGTCGGTTTTGGTGCCTTATTGTTCGTTTATTTCAACAGAAAAATCAAGGATCAGAAAAAACAAAATCTTGCAAGGCAGAAGACAACGTCTCAACCCATTGTCACGATTGCCGAGACCGAGGCGATGCTTAGAACTCACCATTCCTTCGATGCCCATTCTCATTTTGATTACTTACAGAAATCTCTTGATAATGGTTTGTTCAGTCAATTTTTTGAAGGTTTTGAAGATTTAAAATCAAAAGCCAATCTGTATTGCAGAACCAAATATAATTTAGACTTTTCCGACTATTTGGAAAATAATTTTGGCCTCGCGACATCCGAAAAATTTAGCCAACTTCTAACAAAAGTGAATATCGAAAAATATTCTCCAGAGACTACGGAAGAAAAATTAGCTGAAATTTTCAGCGAAATAGAAGAACTCTATAACAACCTTTAAAGAATTGTCAAAAAAAAATCATATTTTTGCGAAATCTTTAAAATTAATTTATGGAATTTTTAGTGCAGTTTTCAGTCAAAGAAACAATGACCACTTTTATGGTGTTGTTCGCCGTAATTGATGTCTTGGGCTCTGTGCCGGTCATCGTTTCGCTCCGTCAGAAGTTTGGAAAAATAGAAGCTGAGAAAGCTGCAATAGTTGCGGGATTGTTAATGATTTCTTTTCTTTTCATCGGAAATAATATTCTCAAGCTCATTGGAGTTGATGTCAATTCTTTCGCAATTGCTGGTGCTTTTGTAATTTTCATTATCGCAGTAGAGATGATCTTGGGCATCGAAATTCATAAAACCAATCAGCCGCAGGCGGCCTCTATTGTTCCGATTGCATTTCCGCTGATTGCTGGTGCGGGAACTTTGACGACAACGCTTTCCCTGCGAGCAGAATATCATGATGTCAACATTATTTGCGGAATCGTGCTCAATACAATTTTTGTCTATATTGTCCTAAGATTAGCACCCTGGATCGAACGGAAAATGGGCGAGGGATCTTTGCAGGTTTTGCAAAAAGTGTTTGGAATTGTGCTTTTAGCTATTTCTATTAAATTATTTACTGCTAACTTTGCGCAGCTATTTCAGAACTATATTGATTTTTAAATTTCATCAGAATGAAAACATTTTATAAAGTATTCCTCATTGTATTTGTCGTTTCCATTGCCGTCAGTTTCTATGCAATCGATTGGCAGGCGGGATTTTTGGCCGATGATAACACCAAATACATCTTTTCGATTTCCTCCGGAATTTTGGGAATCATTGTCGTTTATATTCTTCATCTTTGGAGCAAACTGACCGAGAAAAAGTAACAAAAAAGCCCCAACATTTAGGAGCATTTTTTACATTGAAATAGTCAGGAAATTTATAAACTTTTGAATTGCTCCAGCAGTCGGACATCGTTTTCGAAGAACATTCGGATGTCGCTCATCTGATAGAGTAGCATCACAATCCTTTCGATCCCCATTCCAAAGGCATATCCAGAGAATTGATCAGGATCGATATTGACATTTTTAAGAACCGCCGGATCCACCATTCCGCAACCCATAATTTCTAGCCAACCGGTTCCTTTTGTGATTCTATAATCGGTTTCAGAATTCAATCCCCAATAGACATCAACCTCTGCACTGGGCTCTGTAAAAGGGAAATACGAAGGTCGCATGCGGATTTTCGACTTGCCGAAGAGTTCTGTAGTGAAGAACTGAATCGTTTGTTTAAGATCTGCAAAGCTCACATTCTCATCAATATAAAGGCCTTCGATCTGATGAAAAATGCAGTGCGAGCGGGAAGAAACGGCCTCATTTCTGAAAACCCTTCCCGGCGCAAGAATTCGGATCGGTGGTTCGTTCTCCTCCATATAGCGGATTTGTACGGACGAAGTGTGCGTTCGCAAGAGCACATCGGGATCTTGCTCGATGAAGAAAGTGTCCTGCATATCTCTTGCCGGATGATATTCTGGTAGATTCAGCGCCGTGAAATTGTGCCAATCATCTTCGATCTCCGGGCCGTCGGCAACCGCAAAACCAATCGATTTGAAGATTTCTATAATCCTGTTTTTGACAAGATTAATCGGATGACGGGAACCTAACTCCAGAGGAAAAGCCGGTCTGGAAAGATCTTCTTTTTCGAGCGTCTTCTCGGTTTGGGAAGTTTGTTTTAGCTCTTCCAGTTTATGATCTACGGCGTTTCGTAAGCGGTTGATTTTCTGTCCAAAATCTTTTTTCTCATCGTTAGGGATTAGTTTCAAAGCATCGTAGAAATCATTCATGATTCCCTTCTTTCCATTGTATTTTAGTCGGAATTGCTCTATTTCATCCTTTGCAGAAGACTGGAAATTCTGGACTTCTTTCAGCAGGTCATCAATTTTCTCTAGCATTATTTCATTTAAAAAATAGACTGCAAAAATACGATTTTTAAACTAAAAATGATCAACAAAAATCGGGCATTCGTGAATGGTGATTCAAGTTTTTGGGCTTCGCTCGCGCCAATTGATTCTCCATCCTTGCCTGTCGATTCTTTAGTTTTATTTCTTTTCCAGAGCCTTTATTTTAGCCTGAAGGTTGATCTCGTTTTTGATCAGGCCTTCGGCCGCAGGCAATTGGAATTTAATACCGAACTCATCTCTGTTGATGTCTTTCGGCTCCGTAGCGATTGTTAATTCCCCTTCGCCCACTTTCACATTGGCGTTGCAACTGAAAGGTTTCGTGATGCCTTTCACCGTGAGATTGCCGTCGAGAATGGTATTGTAATCACTTCCTGCGGGTGCTTCGGTGACTTTTGTGATTTCGTACGAAGCAGTTGGGAATTTGGCAGTGTCGAAGAAATCTTCACTTTTGAGTTGACCGATAAGCTTTGCCTTGGACTCGTCATCTTTCAGATCTTCATTGGTGAGAGTGGTCATATCGACCACAAACTGGCCGCTTTCCAATTTTTTATCTTTGACGGTCACTTCGCCGCTCTCAAATTTCAAACTTCCGATGTGACTGGTATTTTCAGATTTTACAACCTTGAAACCTTTCCATTCTGCCTTGCTATTCAAAGTATCGACCACGTAAAGCTGTCCGTCCGTTTTGGTGAGAACCTCACTACTCTCGCTGGTTACCGGTTTATCTTTACCGCACGAGATGATGAAAACAGAGGCGGAAATCAGTAAAAAAGCGGAGATCAAAGTGGTTTTTTTCATAGGATGTTTTAATTTTTCTTGAGGTTAAAAGGAATTGCGCTGGAAATTTCGGATCTAAATTTTAAATTATCATCTACTTTTACGTTCTTTGCTAAAATAATAAAATTATCCTTATTTCAAACTAATAATTTCATCGAATGTTGCTGGAAGTTAAAAATCTTTTTTTCAATTATCAACCCGATAAACCTTTGTTCCGAAATCTGAATCTCCAGGTAGATGAAGGTCAGAGTATCGCAGTGGTGGGAGAAAGCGGTTGTGGAAAATCTACTTTGCTTGGCCTTATTTATGGATTGATGGACTGGCAAAGTGGCGAGATTATCTTCGATGGAAGAAGTCTTTTTGGGCCAAAAAGAAATATAGTTCCCGGCGAATCCAAAATGAAATTTGTGGCACAGAGTTACGATCTGATGCCTTATGCCACGGTTTATGACAACGTGGGGAAATTCATTTCTAATATCGACTTGGTATCGAAAAAACAAAAAATTGAAGAATTGCTGGGTGTTGTTGGATTGACCGAGTTTGCCAAAGTTTTGCCCAAGAATCTAAGTGGCGGACAGCAGCAGCGCGTTGCTATTGCACGAGCCTTGGCGGTGCTTCCGAAGATGCTTTTGCTGGATGAGCCGTTTAGTAATCTAGATTTTTCCCGCAAGTTTGAGTTGAGAGAAAAACTTTTTAATTACGTGAAAGAAAACAATCTCAGTTTGATCATTTCCACGCACGATTTGGAAGATGTTCTGCCTTGGGCAGATCGGATTGTGGTCCTGCAACAAGGCCGATTGGTTCAAAATGACGATCCGAAGGAAACATACGAAAATCCTTACAATGATTATGTTGCAAAACTTCTGGGAGAAGTCAATATTTTTACCGATATGGAAAAAACTCAACTGAATTTGACAAAAAAATATTATTTTCCGCACGAAATAAGGATTTCTAAAACCGGCATAGAAGCCAGCGTTTCCGACAGCCGATTTGCCGGCTCGCATTACAGAAACAAGTTGCAGATTGAAGACAAGTCGGTCATCGTCTATTCTAATGAATTTTTGGACGGCAAGGTCTATTTGGAATTTTGATTAATTCCAATTTGTGGATAAAATATGGATAACTTAAGTGTTTTGAATTTGTCCAACAAAAAATAATTTATAATTTTGACCTAAGAAAATATATAGGAAATTTTTGGTTAATTCTCTTTCTGCCCTCGGGACTGAAATTAGCGATAAGCAATCAAAGTCTTGGAAAGTCGACCCTGCCAAATTTTTCCTTTTTTTTGTTTAATATTAAAAAGGCTTTCGACTCCGCTCAGCCTTACATTAATATTAAACTTGTCACATTGACCGGCGTTGAAGTGTTTTTTTCTATTTTTTCACTAAGCTTTTCTCACAAACTCAGACTTCAAAGCCATCACTCCAAAACCCTCAATTTTACAATCGATATTGTGGTCGCTTTCTGGTCTTAATCTGATATTTTTAACCTTCGTTCCAGCTTTGATATCTTTCGGAGCGCCTTTCACAGGAAGATCTTTGATTACAATGACAGAATCTCCGTTTTGCAATTCCTTCCCAAGAGAATCGAAAATTTTGCCTTCAGTAGAAACTTCCGCCGGGTCCCATTCGTAGAAACATTGCGAACAAACCTGCAGATTGTCTTGTTCGTAAGTAAATTCGGATTGGCATTTCGGGCAAATAATGGTTTCGCTCATAGTTTTTTTATTGAAACCGCTAAGTTAACATTTATGTCTTAATCTAAAAATGATATTAATGTGGAAATGTAACTTGCATTCATAACCAAAAACTCACAATTAATTTTTAGATTTGCGTGCATTAAATCCATTAACAAAAAAAGTAGATGAAAAAGACCGCTTTATACGATAAACACTTTTCTTTGGGAGCGAAGATTGTTCCTTTTGCAGGCTTCGAAATGCCTGTTCAATATGTCGGAATCAACGAAGAACATTTTGCCGTTCGCGAAAAAGCGGGAATGTTTGATGTCTCTCACATGGGTCAATTTTTCATCGAAGGTTCAACGGCGAAAGACCTTTTGCAGTTCGTAACTTCCAATAATGTAGATGTCTTAGAAAACGGAAAAGCGCAATATTCTTGTTTGCCAAATGAAACGGGCGGAATTGTAGATGATTTGATCGTTTACAAAATGAAAGATGAGAAATATTTCGTGGTTGTGAATGCGTCTAACATCGATAAAGACTGGAATCACATTGCAAAATACAACGAGAAATTCGGCGCCAAAATGACCAATGCCTCAGAAGAAATGTCACTCATCGCCATCCAAGGTCCGAAAGCCACTGAGACGCTTCAAAAATTGACTAATACAGATTTGTCAGTAATTCCCTACTATCATTTTTCAGTCGGTTCTGTGGCTGGTTTTTCGGATGTCATCATTTCAAATACAGGTTACACGGGAAGTGGCGGTTTCGAGATTTATTTCCATAATTCAGCTGCTGAAAACATTTGGGACGCGTTGATAGAAGCTGGAAAAGAATTTGGTGTGATTCCGTGCGGGTTGGCTGCCAGAGACACTTTGAGATTGGAAAAAGGATTTTGTCTGTACGGAAATGACATCGATGATACTACCTCTCCGTTGGAAGCTGGTTTGGGCTGGATCACTAAATTTGATAAAGATTTCGTGAATAAAGCCTTCTTGGAAAAGCAGAAAGCTGAAGGAATTAGCCGAAAATTAGTCGGTTTCGAAATGCTCGAAAAAGCGATCCCTAGACACGATTATGAAGTGGTGGATTCGGAAGGAAAAACCATTGGAAAAGTAACTTCAGGAACGATGTCGCCCATGAAAAAAGTCGGAATAGGATTGGCTTATGTCGATAAACCGCATTTCAAATTGGATTCCGAGATTTTCATCAGAATCCGAAATAAGGATGTTCCTGCAAAAGTCGTGAAACTTCCTTTTGTTTAGGATTAGATTTTGAAATAATAGACTAATAGATCATAGAAATAGCGCTCAAAAATTTGAACGCTTTTTTTAACTTTTAACTTGCTCTATTTCAAATATTTCGTAATGCTGTCGCTGGTCGGCTTGGTAGTACTCACGAAGCTATCGATGACATAGCCATTTTCATCCAACAAAATCTTGGTGAAGTTCCAGAGAATCGTGGTGTTTTTCACGCCGTTTTCTTTCTTGTCGGTCAGGAATTTGTAGATCGGTGCGATGTCGTCTCCTTTTACTGAGACTTTAGCGGCCATCGGGAAAGTCACGCCGTAATTTTTTTGACAAAATGTAGAAATCTCTTGGTTGGTTCCCGGTTCTTGTCCGCCAAAGTTATTCGCAGGGAAGCCCACAATGACCAATTTGTCTTTGTATAGTTCGTAGAGCTTTTCCAAATCGGCATATTGCGGCGTGAAACCACATTCCGAAGCCGTGTTCACGACGAGTATTTTTTTGCCTTTGAATTTGGAAAAATCAATCGTAGAACCGTCTAAGGCTTCAACTTTGAAACTGTGAATCGATTTGGCCTGGCCTTTATTCTGCGTACATCCGAAAAGTGAAAACATCATAATAAATAAGTGTAAGAATTTCATAATGAGTTAATTATAATTAATTTTTTGAAAACTGAATTGTCATTTGTACTATAACTATCAAATTTAAAACAAGTTGAGCAATATCTTGTCCACGAATCGGAAAACTTCCTAAAAGAATTAATTTTAACAAAATTTTATGATTTTTAAAATAAAAGCATTTTCTTTGTCGTTCAATTATTAATTGAAACCAATCGATGAGCGTTTACAGCCAGCTGGCGGAGAATCTCCAGTACCTTTCGCCGAGTTTTTACAAAAGCCGATTTTTCAAAAAATTGAAAGGTCTTGATGCTCATAATCTGTTGGAAAGAAGGGTAGAGCCGGAGTTTCTTTGGATAAAAAATGTTCTTTCGAAAGACGCTGTTTTTGTAGACGTTGGAGCTAATGTCGGCGCTTATCTTTTCACATTAGAAAATCATTTGAAACCGGAAAATGTTTTTGCATTCGAGCCAAATCCACAGCTTTTCAAAAGACTTAAAAGGTTGTTCCCAAAAGTCAATTTGTCTTCGGTGGCTTTGTCTGATATTTCGAAAATTGCAGAATTTAAAATTCCCGTTATCAATGGCGAAAAAGTCCATACACGAGGAACTTTGCAGACTTCGATTAAGGAAAACAATGAGGAAAGAACAATTCTTAAAAAAGTTGAAGTCAAGCCTTTGGATGAATTAAAATTGAACTTTCAAAAACTCGATTTCATCAAAATCGATGTCGAAGGAAACGAAATGCAGACTTTGCGCGGCGCGAGAAAAACAATCGAAAAATTCAAACCAATTTTGATGGTAGAAATGGAGCAACGCCATCACAAGGACGACCTTTGGACTTTGATTTCGGAAGTCGCAAATTGGGGATATTCTGTCAATTATTTGGATCGGGGAAGTTTGCAGCCGAAAATTCTGACAGAAGAATTTTTGAAGCTCCAAGATGCTGAGAATTTGAAAAATTACAAAGATTACATCAACAACATCATCTTTCTTCCAAGCACTATTAACCTCCAACCCACAACCAAATTATGAGCGTCGTTGCAAGGCAAGGCATAAAATATTCCATAATTGGATATCTCGGTTTTTTGCTGGGAACTGTGGCCTCGATTTTCATTTTTCCGCACGATATGACGTTTTACGGAAAGCTGCGTTATATTTTGCCGACCGCCGAAATATTGGTTCCCATCGTGGTTTTTGGTCTGAGTTTTTCCAACGTCAAATTTTTCTCCAAAGTACAGGAGGATGGCAAGCATCACAGTCTGCTATCGCTCTCGTTATTAGCGGTTTGTATTAATTTTTTGATTTTTGTAGGTGGCTACTTTCTGCTTAATTATCTCTTTCCGGATTTGCAAAAATCCAAACTTTGGGAAATGAAGCGCCTGATTTTGCCATTGGTTCTCGTTTTGGCGCTGTCGTCGGTTTTTAATAAGTTTTTGACCAATTATAAACGGATCGTTGTCCCCAATATTTTCGAAAACCTTATACCGAAGATAGCCAATATCGGTGCGTTTTGTCTGTTTTTCTTTGCGGGATTTGCCGAGAAGACGGCCTATGGATTTTTCTTTTTGATGTTCCTGATTTCGCTGTTAGGATACGGATTCTACACCAACCGGCTGGAGAAGATTCGCCCGGATTTTGATCTGGGATATTTCAAAAAAGATGGTTTTTACCACGAAATATTGACCTACAGTTTTTTTGGATTTCTGGGAAATATTGGCAATTACATTGCGATTAATATTGACAATCTGATGATTGGCGAGTTTATCAGTTTTCAGGAAAATGGGATTTACAGTCTTATTTATTCCATTATTTCGCTCATCACCATTCCTCAAATGGGCTTGTTCAATCTCTCGGCGCCCATAATTAATAAGGTTTTGGCAACGGGCGATTATGAGGAACTGGACAGGTTTCACAAGAAGACGTCGCTCAGTTTATTTTTTTTGGGAATGGTTTTGTTCTGCTGCACCGTTGTCGGATTCCCATATTTAGCAGATTTTATGAAAAACGGCGACGATCTGCGCACGGCAGAGCCGGTTCTTTGGGTGCTTGGGTTTGCGATGCTGTTCGATTTGGCCACGGGATTCAACGGGCATATTATTTCGCTGTCCAGGTTTTATAAATTCAATATCGTGGTGATGCTTGTTTTGGCGGCGCTCACCATCAGTCTCAACACTATTTTTCTTAGATATACCGACTTGGGAATCTTGGGAATTGCCGTTGCTTATGCCATTTCGCTCTCTCTATTCAACGTCATTAAGATCAGCTTCAATTATATCAAATTCAAGGTTTTTCCACTGGGAATAGAAATGCTTTACGCATTGATATTGGGCTTTCTATCGATCAATGTAGCGATTCTGTTGCCAGATTTCAAGCTCAATATTCTCAATCTTTTCTATAAGCCCGCTGTGGTTTTGATTTTGCTTTTTCTGGGCAATCATTTTCTTAAAATCTATCCTTTGGACAATTATCTGAACAAATCTTTTATCAAGAGTTTGTTTAAGTTTTGAAACTTCTTTTTTCTATTGAAATTTTCGATTGATAATTTTACGTGCGCATAACTGCAACTGTCTTTTTTTGCATAGTTTGCGTGCAATATCAATAGTTTTTATCTAACCAACTCACAATTTCTTGAAAACATTCAGTCGGGATTACCGCGTGGCTGGCGTTCTTCATCACGAAAAATGTCTTGTTTTTACTAGGAACCAAATCGTAAAAATCCCTCACTTTCTCAATTGAAAATAACTCGTCTTTGTCACCGACGCCTACCAATACAGGAATATTTAAATCATTAGGAAGCCTCAACTTTTTCAAGTCCAGCATTCTTACAAAGCGAAGGGTGTATCGATAATTGTACAAAGGATCCTCAGAGATTACTAAGCCGTCTCTATTATATCCAATAGCCGGATAGGATGGTCGTAAAATGGAATTCAACAGAATTTTGGCTTTTTGAAAAGTTGTGGGAGGTTTTGAGCTGCCTTTCCTACTTTCGTAAGCAGCAGACAGTAGTACTAATCCGGAAATTTTATTTTGAACGGCATTGGTGGCACACATCGAAGCAATGACTCCCAGACTATGACCCAAAAGAATCACCTTTGAATATCCCAAATCTTTAACATATTTTATAGACTCGGCCAAGTCGGCAATCCATCTTTCTTTACTTGGGGTGTCCGCACGGTTGCCATCTGATAGTCCGTGTCCTCTGTAATCTAAACCAAATGTGTCATAACCACCTCTAGATATGGTTTCGCCTAGGGCATTATAAGCACCGCTGTGTGCAGTCAAACCGTGAAATATCAAAACAGCGATGTCTTTTTTTACAGAAACCGTACCAGCTGGATTCCATTTCCTTATAAAAAGAGTTTTTCCATCGGTGGTAGTCATTAATTGATGTGGACCGGTATATCGCTGTCTTAAGGTGGCAGCTTCCGCAGGTGTAACACCCATATTCTTTAGTTTTTTTCGGCTCGGAAAGAACGAAAAGATAAGGTCAAAAATTCTTCCAAAAAATTTTTTCATAGCGATTACTTTTAGGTGTTAAAATATAATGTCGAAAGGTTCTGGTGTTTCATCGTTGATTCTTCGGCAAGCATCGTCACAAATCGCAGTGTATATCGATAGTTATACAAGATATCTTTCGAGATGACCAAGCCGTCTCTGTTGTACTCAATGGATTGATAGGAGGGTCGGAAAACCGCATTGGAAAGAATTTTGGCTCTTTGAAAAAAAGAAGATGATTTGGCATTGCTCTTCCTACTTTCAAAAGCACTCGACAGCAATATTAATCCCGAAACATCGTTTGGAACAGCATCCGTGACACATATTGCCGCGGCAACGCCCAGGCTGTGACCCAAAACAATCACTTTGGAATAGCCCCAACTTTTCACATATTTTACAGATTCGGCCAAGTCTTCAATCCATGTTTTTTTGCCCGGGCTGTCGCCTCGGTTTCCGTCGGAGAGGCCGTGGGCCCGGTAATCTAAGCCGAATGTCATATATCCTCCGGCAGAAAAGCTCTTGCCGGCCGCACTATAGGCGCCGCTGTGCGCCGCGAAGCCGTGAAATATCAAAACGGCCATATCTTTTTTTGCCGCTGCAATGCTGTCTGGCTTCCAAACCCGCATAAAAAGTTTAGTCCCGCCGGAGGTTTTAAAAACTTGGTGTGAACCCTTATATGGCTGCCTCAAGGTAGCCGCTTCCTCGGGCGTGATCCCTTGATTGCTTATTTTTGATTTGGTAGTAGGATGGCAGGATACGATCAATCCTAAAATGAAGGCGGTAGCAACGATGGAGATAATGCCGTAAAACATTTTTCTAAAAATCTTCTTCATTTTTGCTGAATAATATTTTTGAACATTTCGGATCTCATTTTTTTTTGGTAGAAAATTTCTGTCTTTTCTTAAAACTATTTAATTTCTTGAGCTTTACGAAATTACGGCAATTTTGATTAAAACAGCTAATTTTTTTTCTAATTCCCGGACTGCCCAGCAAAGATGAAGATAACTTTAATACCTTTGCCATTATTTGAATTTTGCAAAAATGAAAAACATTTTACAACTATTTCTAATTACTTTTTACTCGTTGGGAACGATTTTTTTACCAATGGGTAATTTTTCTATAATTGGAGATTTACCTAAAATGTATGACCATTGTAAAGCAACAGAAGATAAAGATATGACTCCTTTAGATTTTGTTACTGACCATTTGATAAACATCGATAGTTTATTTGATAAACACGATAATGGTGATGAACAAAAATCACACAAAAGTATTGACTTAACAATTCATCATATCACTAATATAGTTTTTCAAGAGATAAAAAATATAACATTCAAATCCCATAAAATCATTATTTCAAATACGGTTTTAATTCCTGATTATGTAAATTCTATCTATTCTCACAATCCCATTTTTTCAATTTTTCGACCTCCTATTTTTGCATAATTTAACACAGTTAATCCTTTTTAAAAAAAGGAAAAAAAGACTTTTATTAAATTTTAAATTATTCAAAAAAATGAAATCGAAGATTCACGAACTCCGCTTACAAAAGCATTTAAGCGTGAGTAAAAATATATTTTTCTTTGCATGGGCTATTGTATGTAGTTCAGCAACAATTTCTGCACAAAGTAAAGCACCAAAAGAAGTAGTGACAGCTTTTTACTCAAAATTTCCAAAAGCAACTAAAGTAAAGTGGGATAAAGAAAATGCTACCGAGTACGAATCAAGTTTTACAGAAAACAATGTAAAACATTCAGCTAATTATAGTAGTAAAGGCGAATGGTTAGAAACCGAAAGCCCCACAATTTTTGTACAACTCCCTTGGAAACAAAAAACAGAAACAAAATAGCTGAAATAACAGTATTATTTTGGCTTATGAAAATAGTCGCAACAACACTTGGCGAAACCTTGGGAGATTTTATTTCTATGACTTTAAACTTGGGATATTCAACAGGAATAGCAATAACATTCGCTTTCTTTATTGCAGTTTTATTGATCCAATTAAAAACTGCAAATTATAAACCCATAGCATTTTGGCTTGTAATTATTGCAACCACAACGCTCGGAACTGAAATCTCCGATTTTATAGACCGAAGTCTAAATTTAGGTTATACAATAGGAAGTTTGATATTACTTATCGGCTTACTCCTAACTTTGTTTTTATGGTACAAAAAATATAATGATCTAATTATTAATCCAATAATCGAAAACAAAAAAGAAATTTACTTTTGGATTGCGGTTCTTTTTTCCAATAGTATGGGCACAGCATTTGGCGATTATTTGAGCGATGTTATTGGTTTTACCTATCTTCAAGGCGCATTAATTACAGCTACAATTATTGTTTTTGTAGTCTTGCTACACTATTTTACAAAACTAAACGAAGCCTTATTGTTTTGGTTAGCATTTGTATTTACTCGCCCATTTGGTGCTACATTTGGCGATTTTTTAACCAAACCAATCACAAAAGGTGGTTTAGATTTAGGTACATTACAAGCATCAATAGTTTCCATAATTATAATGCTTTTCCTTATTTATTATTCTCATAAAAAACTAGAAAGTAATTCAAAATGAAACACATACCAAAAATAGATTTCATCTATTGGGTGCTAATGATAATCGCTACAACAATAGGCGAAATTGTAGGCAATTATATTTCAAGAGATTTGGGTTTAGGCTACAAAATTGGTTCAATACTACTAGTAACAACTTTTGTATCTGCTATTCTACATTCTATTCTAACCAAAAAATTTAATCAATTATTTTATTGGTTTCTTATTATTCTTGGCAATATTGGTGGAACAAATATTGCCGATTTAATTTGCATAGACCTAAATTTAGGAACTATTTATGGTTCAATATTAGTCATTTTTGCGTTTTTGATGATTTTATTAGCTATCAAAATAATATCAAAAAAGCAAAGTGTAAGTACTGACATGAAAATTGAAGTTCTTTATTGGTTTGCTATTCTCACATCCAGTACCTTTGGCACAACATCGGGCGATTTTTTGTCTAACGATACACCTCTCGGAGCAGATGGTGGTACACTTTTATTAATTGCATTATTGATAGTGTCAATATTATTATTACATTTCAAAAAAATTTCAAAAGATTTTTTTTATTGGTTAGCAATCATCATCATTCACCCAATTGGAGCCACTTTTGGCAATTATATTTCTAAACCAGCAGGATTGAATTTTGGAAATGTTTACACAAGTATCGTCCTAATTATTCTATTTTCGATAGTTTATAACATCCAAAAAGACCAGAAAATAGGAATAAAAAAAATAACATAGCGGCGCCTAATTAAATTCAGGAATGATTGTTTTTTGCAAATAGTGGATTGCTTTTTGCAATGTTTTTTTTCGGGAAAGTTGCTATCTTTGTTATCAAGTAATCAAAACATAAAAAATAGAATATGAAAAAGTCAACCACCTTAGGAAAAAGTACGCTGAACGTGAACCGCATCGGTTTAGGCTGTATGGGAATGTCAGAATTTTATGGTTCTTTCGATGAAGCCGAATCTATTAAAACCTTGCACAAAGCGCTTGATTTAGGCGTTAATTTTTTTGACACCGCCGATATGTACGGCTGGGGTGCCAATGAAAAACTCGTACGAAGAGCGTTCGAAGGTCAATGGGACAAGTTGGTTTTGGCTACCAAATTTGGCGTTGTGAGAGGAGAAAATGGAGAATGGCTGGGCGTGAGCGGAAAAGCAGATTATGTGAAAAAATCTTGTGAAAGAAGCCTTTCTAACTTAGGAATCGAATCTATTGATTTGTACTATATGCACCGCCAAGATGAAGAGGTAGAAATAGAAGAAACTGTGAGCGCGATGGCAGATTTAGTAAAAGAAGGAAAAGTAAAATACATAGGTCTTTCAGAAGTAAGTGCCGAAACCATCCGAAGAGCTCACAAAGTTCACCCAATTACAGCGATCCAAACCGAATATTCTCTTTGGAGTCGCGAGCCAGAACAAGAAGTTTTCGATGTTTGCAAAGAGTTGGGAATTACTTTTGTGGCATATAGTCCGCTTGGAAGAGGATTTTTGACAGGAGCTTTCAAAAGCACTGCAGATCTTGAACCTAATGATTTCAGGAAAAACCATCCACGCTATTCTGATGAGGCGATGAAAGAAAACATCAAATTTGTAGAATTGATAGACCAAGTGGCTAAAGAAAAAGGCGCCACCAAGGCACAGATTGCTTTGGCTTGGATTTTACATCAAAATGATGAAATCACAGCGATCCCTGGTACCAGAAGAATCGAAAGATTGGAAGAAAATTTGGGTGCATACAATGTAGAATTGACACCGGCAGATTTAGAGTTCATCAGAGCGTCTTTACCAAAAGAAACCGTGGGTAGCCGTTACTAAGAATTACTTTCGAGAAACGAAAGAATAGACAAGAGCCGCAGGAATGCGGCTTTTTTTGTGAATTTATTTTTACGGACAGATAAGTTATTCGCTAAAACGAGAATGAATTTAATTTTTTCGAAGTTTGTTTTCTTGCTGGTGGCTCAGGAGTATTTTTGATTTGTAATTTTGTCAGTTTTTTTGCGTCTGCATAGTCTGTTTCCAAGCATCAAAATCCGTTGCTACGATGCGTGCGCCGGTTATTCCATTGCTTTCATCCGAAGCCAGAAAAACAATGGGTTCCGCCATCACATCTGGGCTAAGCAAAAAGCTTTTGTCTTTTAATGTTTCCAGCAGGCCTTCCGGTATCATGCCCGTTTCGGTAGCTCCGCCCGGCAAAAGCATGTTGACATCTATGTTATTTTCTTTTAAATCTTCCGCCATAATGTAAGACAGCGATTCTGCGCCTGCCCTCGATGGTCCGTAAGGAATAAAGCCTTTCCGCTTCATGGTTTCGTGGTTCATGGAAATATTGACAATTTTGCCCTTTCCCTGTGCTACCAATAAAGGCGCGAACGCTTTGGCCACCAAAAAATAGCCGGTCAGGTTGGTATCTATTAAATTGCGAAAACCTTCGGCGCTTACTTCGTAAAAAGGTTTGGGGTCGGTAAGAAAATTGAGATTGACGGTGCGCATACCAATGCCGGCGTTATTGATCAAAATGTCCAGTTTTCCCCACTGCGCTTTTACCCAGCCCAGCACTTTGTTTATGGAATCTTCGTCGCGAACATCCATTGGCGTGCCTTGCACATCGCCATACTGGTGCAATTGCTGCACGGCTTCCTTTAGTTTGTCTTCCGAGCGGGCCGTTATCAATACCGAAGCGCCGTTTGCCGCTAGTGCTTTTGCCATTGCAAATCCCAAACCGCTGGAGGCGCCGGTAATAAGAGCCGTTTTTCCGTCTAAAACGGCAGGTGCTGTTGATGTATTCATAATGCAAAGATTTTCAAAATTCATGCCATTTTGTTTCGTGCCATTATTGTTTCGTCCTGAAATAGGTGATTTTAAACAGACAAGCAAAAAAACTGCACAAATTATAAAAATTAAATTGCAAGAAAAGAATTTATGCGGTCTCGGGGAACAAAGGAATAAGCAAAAATGTTATTTAGCTACTCCTGATGTATATTTGGAAAAAATAAAAAATGGACAAATGTATTTCGAACCCTTGCAATGGCATTTCTTTTAAATATTCAAATGATGGTGTAAAAGCTAATCCTCCATTTATTGTTCCAGAAAATCTTTATAAATTTTATGAACTTAATGAAAGAAATGTAATTGCGCTTACCCGAAAATATTTATTTGCGTCACATCCTTATTTGCTAAAAGATTCTTTTGATAGTTCAGATGGAATATTTGATTTTAAGCAAATTGAAAAAGCTTTTTTTAAAGGGTTCTTCAGAAATCTTTTGAAAGAACAATATTGCGACGAAAAAATTAGTGAGTACTATAAAAAAGATCAACGTTAAAATTTAAAGAATTCAGAGAAACATTTGTTTCTAGCTTGAGTAATAAGTTTGGAACTATTTCTCTTACAACAAATTGCAAAAATGCTTTAATGTGGTCACGCTATACATCGGAAGCTGGATTTTTGACAGGCGCTTTCAAAAGCACGGCAGATCTTGAACCTAATGATTTCAGGAAAAATCATCCACGCTATTCTGATGAAGCGATGAAAGAAAACATCAAATTTGTAGATAGACCAAGTGGCTAAAGAAAAAGGCGCCACCAAGGCACAGATTGCTTTGGCTTGGATTTTACATCAAAATGATGAAATCACTGCGATTCCTGGTACCAGAAGAATCGAAAGATTGGACGAAAATTTGGGAGCGTACAAAGTAGAATTGACACCAGCAGATTTGGAATTCATCAGAGCGTCTTTACCAAAAGAAACTGTTGGTAGCCGCTACTAACATAATTCAAAGTATTGATGTAGATAGATGGTCGCGGAAAGGACCGCCCCAAAAAGTCAAGACACTTTTCAGGGGCAGTTTAAATCCGCTCCAATTCTCCGGCGTCTATCGTGGTTTTGAAAGTTCCGTAGTTCACGGTCACTTTATTTTTCTTGATTTCGTCAATTGTGCCCACGCTCGTGCTCCCTTTGATGCGGACGCGCTGACCGATTTTCATCCAAACCGCTCGTTCTGCAGCGCGTTTTTCTTCCATTTTTTCGTTGGTTTCGGCTATTTTTTCCTGAACCTCTTCTTTTTTCAGCTGTTGTGTTATTTTTCGTTTGATGACTTGCAGACGCTTGCTTTCGTCTTGGTCCACGCCGATTTTTCGGAATTTTTCCTGTTCTAGTATTTTCACGAAATCTTTTACAACCTCTTTTCGGGATTTGCCTTTCACATAGCTATCGATGAAACTTTCTATTTTATTTCCAAACTGCAGTTTGCGATGCTCGTCTTCATATAATCTTTGAAAATTATGAAGTTTTTGTTGAAGCTGCTCGTTCAGTTTTTGCAGATTATCACGCTTATCTTCCACCGAATCTCGTTTTTCGGACAAATCAGATTTGATTTTTTCAACCTCGAATTTTTCCTGCTGAAGTTTTACAATCGTTTTATCAAGATTTACGAGGTCGTGCTCCACTTTTTTCTTGGCAGAGTTGATGATGAATTTGGGAATTCTATTTTTCTCAGCCACTTCAAAGGTAAAAGAACTCCCGGCCTGCCCAACTTCCAATTTATAAAGCGGTTCCAACGAATTTTCGTCAAAGAGCATTGCCGCATTTGTAGCCGCAGGAAGATTTTCTATTACAATTTTGATGTTGCTGTAATGCGTTGTGATGATAGCAAAACTCCTTTTTTCATAGAAGAATTCCAGAAAACTTTCGGCCAAGGCGCCACCCAATTCGGGATCGGAACCCGTCCCAAATTCGTCAATCAATAAAAGCGATTTTTCATCGGCTTCTTTGATCATCTCGGTCATTTTTTTCAGTCGGGACGAGTAGGTGGAAAGGTGATTTTCTATCGATTGATTGTCGCCAATGTCCGTCATTATTTTCTCGAAAAAGAACATTTCGGATTTGGGATGGCAAGGAACCAAGATGCCACTTTGAATCATCAATTGTAATAATCCAACGGTTTTAAGTGTAATAGATTTTCCGCCGGCGTTTGGTCCCGAGATGCAGACGATTCGGTTGTGCTCTGTCAAAGAAATCGTTTGCGAAAAGATGGCTTTGTTCTCCGCTTTGTTGCGCAGCCACAGCAAGGGATGAAAGGCTTCTCTCAATCTCAAAGTCTGATGACGATTTATTTTTGGTAAAATTCCATTGACTTTTTCCGCAAATTTTGCTTTTGCCCGAATTAAATCCAAATCAAAAATATAATTCTGATAATCTGCCAATTGCGGCTGGAATTGGGCGATTTCGGCCGTGAGTTTTCTCAGGATTTTATCAATTTCTTTTTTCTCTTCTTCCTGATTTTCTTTGAGTTTGAAGTAATGTTTGACGACGCTTTCGGGCTGCACGAAAGTGATGGATCCCGTTTTGGAAATGCCCAAAACCCGACCCGGCACTCTCTTTTTAAATCCCGATTTCACGGCCAAAACACGTTGATCCTCAATGATACTTTCTTTAATATCATCCAAGAAATCACTCTGGCCGCAATTGAACAAAGCGCGGTTAAAATTCTCGTCAATCGTCTTCCTGGCTTGTTGGATTTCTGCGCGCAGCGCCTTTAAGATGGGCGAGGCTTCGGTTTTCACTTCTCCAAAACGGTTGAACACTTTATCGATCTTTTCCACGATTTCTTTGCGGAATTCCAGGTGTTTTATTTCTTCCAAAAGTGTTGGAAAGAGCTCCGAAAACTGCGGGAAAAATCGTTGCAATTTCCCGACCTGCTCGGTCATGTTTTTGATTTTGACAAAAGATTTGTTGTCCAGCCGAAAATTTTCGATCATCATCAGTTTCAATTCTTCTTCGATATCCTCGTATTCGTCGAAAGGGACGGCGGTGGCGCTTTCAAAACTGGAGAGGAATTCTGAGGTTTTTTTTAAAGCAATTTCGGCTTCGTCTATCGGCATTGGCCGAAGGTTCATGATTTTGTCCGCCGTTTTTGGCGAGAATGCGAAAGGGGCAATCTCCGAAAGCAGTTCGGGGAATTCAAGCTCATTGAGGTCGGTCTGATGGATTTTCACAATGCAAATTTACGAATTTGAAATCATGTTGTGCCTTTTGTAGATTTAGAAATATCGGCTCCTGCAAAGGCCGTGTTTTGCTAAAACAATAGATCACGAAGCTTGATGAAGGCAAGGAAAAAGTTTGATCGGGAGAATAGGAATGTTAATTTGTATGTTTATATTAAGCGGCATTCTTTTTATTATTATATGTATATTTGAGTATGAATATTTATGAAATATTAAATCCGGAACTTAAAAAAGAGATAGCCGACAGTCGTGATCTAAAACGCTTCCCGGCAAGCGCGGTTATTTTGGAGATCAACTCGTATGTTAATTACATTCCACTGGTGATGTCGGGCAGTGTAAAGGTTGTACGGGCCGAAGAAGATGGCAGAGAGATTCTTTTGTATTATCTCACGCCGGGGGAAAGTTGTATTTCCTCTATACTTTCGGGACTTACTCAGGGTACTTCCAAAGTGAAAGCGGTAGTAGAGGAGGATGCCGAAATTCTGATGCTGTCCCTCCCTAAAGCCAAAGAATGGCTTACAAAATATCCGGAATGGTCGGCATTTGTTTTTGAATTGTATCAAAAAAGGTTTGAAGATTTGGTCAATATGGTTAATTCTATTGCTTTTCAAAAGGCAGATGCAAGAATTTTATATCTTTTGGATCAAAAATCAAAATTATATAAATCTAAAGAGCTTTCCGTTACCCATCAGCAACTTGCAGACGAGCTTGGAATCACCAGAGAAGCGGTAAGCCGCGTGCTGAAACAGATAGAAACAGAGGGTAAAATAAAACTGTCCCGAAACAAAATCACCCTATTGTAACTTACATCACTGACTGACTTTTATCTCATCCGTAAATTTGCATTATAAATTTTAAAACCAATAAAATGTTAGATGCAATAAAAAACCTTTTCGGGATGGATAAAACCGATTACGCAGCGCTCGTAAAACAAGGAGCTGTCATTCTGGATGTTAGAAGTAAAAGCGAATATACTAGTGGGCATATCAAAAATGCCATTAATATCCCCGTCAATGAACTTCAGAATAACCTTTCAAAATTAAAAAACAAAGATCAACCCATTATTACTTGTTGTGCGTCGGGGATGAGAAGTGCATCGGCGAAAAGTATTTTGCAGAACAACGGCTACAAAAATGTACACAATGGTGGAGGATGGATAAGTCTAAACAATAAACTGTAACCTGATGGAAGCGCATTATTATAACGTCCATATTTCTTGGAAAAATACCCGTTTGGGCGAGATGTTTTCCCCAGAGCTTTCACAAAGCATAGAAGTTGCAACACCTCCGCCATTTCCCAAAGGGATTGAAGGCATTTGGTCTCCGGAGCATTTGTTTACTGCGGCTGTCAGTAGTTGTTTGATGACAACCTTTTTAGCGATTGCAGAAAATTCGAAACTGGAATTTGAAAGTTTCGAATGTCAGTCCAAGGGGAAGCTGGAGCAGGTTGAAGGCCGATACCTAATGACGGAGGTCATTTTGGAACCCATTGTAACAATTAGTCAGGAAGCGGATCGTGAAAAGGCGGAAAAAGTGCTGCAAAAATCGGAGTCCAATTGTTTGATTTCAAACTCTGTAAAAGCTAAGATTACAATGATGTCTAAGATCGTCGTGTCCTAACATTCCCATACTTGCTAAGTGTAGCCGCCTTTCGGAGGTAGCTTTCTTATATAATTCTATCTATTGCCAAGTGTTTTTTGTAGCCAATCTTCTTATGTGATAAAGGTTACTGTACCATAGTTTTCGTCAATGTATTTTTGTCAAAAATTATAGATTATGCAGAAAGTCTGGGTATTTATTTTATCGGTGGCCGGATTTCAACACCTATTTTCCCAAGATACCATCCGGATTTCAGCAGCCGATATAGAACAGAAAATTCTGGACAACAATCTCCAAGTAAAATTGGCGCAAAAAGAAGCCGAAGTTGCCGATGCCGAACTGTTGGGAACAAGATCGATGTATCTTCCCAATGTCAGCGCTTCTTATACCTATTCCAGTACCAACAATCCTCTGTATGCCTTTGGTTCAAAGCTCAATCAGGAAAGGATTAGAATGATGGATTTCGATCCCAACAGTCTAAATTCTCCAAAAAGCATTTCCAATTTTGCCACCAAATTAGAAATCCAGCAGCCCATTATTAATATGGATGCAATCTATCAAAAAAAAGCAGGAGAAATAAAATCTGAAGTCCTAAAAATCAAAACCGAACGTACGAAAGAGTACGTGCGCTTCGAGCTCAAAAAAGCATATATGATGTTGCAGATGGCTTACAAAATGGTAGAAACCCTGGAAAATGCAGAGAAAACCACAATCGCCAACAAAAAAGTGGTGGATGGGTATTACAAAAACGGACTCATTCAGAAATCAGAGGTTTTATATATGGATGTACGTTTGAAAGAGATAGAAAATCAAATACAATATGCCCAATCCAACGTCAAAAATGCTTCCGATTACCTCTTTTTTTTGTTGGACGAGAATGATCAGAATAAAGTTCTGAAACCTACGGAATCTTTAGAATATCAAGAAAATATGGTAGAAAGTAATCCCGCTTTGAATATTAACAGAAAAGACTTGCAAGCCTACCAAAAATCTTTGCAAGCCTACGACTGGATGATCAAATCTTCCAGAGCCAAATTTCTGCCGAAACTCAATGCCTTCGGAAGTTTCGAGATCTACGACAACAAAATTGCACAGTTTGATGCCAACGGATATTTAGCAGGAATCCAGCTTTCTTGGAATCTCTTTGATGGCCTCAAAGCCAAAAGCGAACAGCAAAAATATAAATCAGAACTCAGCAAAGCCGAAACAGAAATACTACAATATCAGAAGCAGAGCCAGCTGGAACTTCAGAAAACCGCCCGGCAGGCGCAAGATGCCGAGAATAAAGTGACCCTTACGAAACTCGCTTTCGAGCAAAGCCAAGAAGCCTATCGGATCCGTAAGAATCGCTACGACCAAGGTTTGGAAAAGTCGGCGGATCTGCTGACTTCCGAAACCCAAATGTCACAAAAAGAGTTAGAACATATCCAAGCCATTTTCGATTATAATACGACTATAGAATATTATAAATTTTTAAGAAACTAATCATTTAATAGACAATCGAACAGTATCTTCCGTAGTCCATCCTGCAGCTGATAGTCTCCTGCCCGATCAGCCTTGTTGGGGTTTGCTATAAACTATGTCAAGGTTTATAAAAAAATAATACCATCCCTTATGAAAACATACATCTACTCTACGCTTTTATGGTCTGCCACATTGTTCAGCAGTTGCTCTTCAGACGATAAAACATCTGTCCAAAATACCGATTCACCCATTTTGGTGCAGCTCAACAAGTCATCAACGAATTCCTCAGGCGCATCAGCCACCGTTAGTGGAAAATTGGTTGCCAGAAACTCTGTGAATGTTTCTACAAAAATGATGGGCTACATCACATCAATGAAAGTAGAGGTGGGCCAAAACGTTACAGCGGGACAAGCCTTGGTACACATCAACTCTACCGATATTCAAGCAAAGGGAGGGCAAGCCAATGCGCAGATTTTGCAAGCCCAGGCGAATTTCAACAGTGCTAAAAAAGATTATGAAAGATTTCAGAATTTATACAAAAATCAAAGCGCATCCCAAAAAGAATTAGACGATATGAGAGCGCGCTACGAAATAGCTCTGGCAGGTCTGCAAGCAGCGCAGCAGATGAAAAATGAAGTCAACTCTCAATATAAATATACCAACATTACTGCTCCGATTTCCGGTACAATTACTGCGAAATTTGCAGAGCAAGGCGATATGGCAAGTCCGGGAAGTCCACTTTTGACGATAGAATCTTCTGGAGCTTTGCAGGCGCAGGTTTTGGTTTCCGAAGAGAATATTACCCTTATTCATCAAGGAATGCAGGTGCTGGTGACCTTGAAATCTATTAATAAAACCATTTCCGGAATGGTTTCGGAAATCAGCAAATCAGCTGCAAATACCGGCGGACAATATTTGGTAAAAATCAATATTGCAGCCTCGAGGGACTTGCTACCGGGGATGTTCGTCAATGTGCAGTTCCCTTTCAAAAACTCGGGGAAGAAGAATCAAGATTTTCAGGAAATGATAATAATTCCGAAATCTGCTTTGGTGGAAAAAGGTCAACTAACGGGTGTGTACGTCGTGAGTTCTCAGAATACCGCCGTTCTACGATGGATAAAAATCGGAAAAATCTTGGGAGATCAGGCAGAAGTCATTTCAGGTTTGAACTCAAAAGAACCGTACATCGTCTCTGCTAACGGAAAATTGTATAATGGAGCAAAAATTCAAATTAAATAATGTAACAATTTACCAATGCAGCAATTACTGATTTACGAACAAAGTTTGTAATTGTTACATTGATACATTTTCACATTAAAAAAATATTTTTTTATGGAAAAAGGGTTCGCAGGGCGTATCGCCGAGTTTTTCATCAATTCAAAACTGACCATTTTGCTGATGGTTGCTTTAATGATTATCGGGGTGTACAGTTCGACATTAATACCAAGAGAAGAGGAGCCGCAGATCATTGTACCAATGGCAGATGTGATGGTGGGCTATCCGGGAGCTTCCCCCAAAGAAGTGGAAAACCGCGTGGTAAAACCTTTGGAAAAAATTATTTCTAATATCAAAGGTGTAGAACACATCCACTCGACCGCGATGAACGGGAAAGCAATGATCGTTGTGCAGTTCTATGTAGGAGAAGATACAGAACGTTCCTATGTGAAGTTGTATGACGAATTGATAAAAAATAAAAACATCTTCCCAAAAGGAGTTTACGAACCGATCGTGAAAACGCGATCCATAGACGATGTTCCGATACTTGGGCTAACGCTGTGGAGCGAAAAATACAACGATTATGAACTTCGGCAGATGGGCGAGGAATTGTCTTCCGAAATCAAAAAAATAAAAGACGTTTCTCTGACCAATGTGATTGGCGGAAGAAACCGACAATTGAAAATCATTATTGATAAAGACAAAATGGCCGAGTTGAACGTGGATGCGCTTTCGGTAATGCAAATGATTCAGGCGAATAATGCAAGTTCACAATCCGGAAGTTTTGATTCCAATGATGAAGAATATCTCTTGACGACGGGCCAATTTCTAAATTCGTCGGAGGATGTGGAAAATCTCGTGATAGGAACGTCGCAGAATATGCCCGTGTATCTAAAACAAGTTGCCAAAATAGAAGACGGAGCGGCTTCTCCTGCCAACTACGTCAGTTTCGGATACGGAAACGCTTTAGAAAGCGGAAAAAAATTTAAATCGGAGTATCCTGCCGTCACGCTTTCGGTTTCCAAAGTAAAAGGAGCCGATGCGATGAAAATTTCGGAACAGATTCTGGCCAAAGTTCAGGAACTCAAAAAGAATTTAATTCCAGAAGATGTTCACGTAGAAGTCACCAGAAACTATGGCGAAACTGCATCACACAAAGTTTCGGAATTACTGATGCATTTGGGAGTTGCAATTTTGGCAGTTACTTTTCTTGTCATGGCAGCCATGGGGTGGCGGGGCGGATTGGTTGTGTTTTTCTCCGTTCCGCTTACGTTTGCATTAACACTCTTCAGCTACTATATGTTGGGTTATACGTTAAACAGGATCACGCTATTTGCTCTTGTCTTCGTGGTAGGAATTGTGGTGGATGACAGCATTATCATTGCAGAAAATATGCACAGGCATTTTCATCTCAAGAAATTACCCTTCAAGCAAGCAGCAATTTATGCCATCAATGAAGTCGGGAATCCAACTATTTTAGCCACTTTTACAGTTATAGCTGCGATTTTGCCAATGGCTTTCGTTTCCGGAATGATGGGGCCATATATGTCGCCAATGCCGATTGGAGCTTCGATCGCGATGTTGCTTTCTTTGTTTGTGGCTTTGACGATAACACCATATTTGGCCTTTCATTTATTAAAGGTAAAAGAAAAAGAAGAGCATAAAGAGGAAGAAGGCTTGGAAACAGGAAGAATCTATAGGATTTATAAAAGAATAGAACAACCGCTGCTCGACAACAAATCCAAAAGATGGACGATGATGGGCGTTACCTTTGTGCTTCTATTAATTTCGGTGTTGGCATTTTTTACGAAATGGATCGCCGTGAAAATGCTCCCTTTTGATAACAAAAACGAAATCCAACTGGTGATTGATATGCCGGAAGGAACCACTCTGGAAAGAACAGCCGCTGCTACGAAAGACATTGCGCAATACCTGAAAACAGTTCCGGAAGTGGTGAATTACCAGAACTATGTAGGTTCTTCTGCACCGATGACCTTTAATGGTTTGGTACGCCATTATGATATGAGAGGTGCCAGCAATACCGCAGACATCCAGGTAAATCTTTTGCACAAAGAAGATCGTAGTGATCAGAGTCACGATGTTGCCAAAAAAATACGGCCCACCATTCAGAAAATTGCGGCACAGTACGGTGCCAATGTGAAAGTTGTGGAAGTACCTCCGGGACCTCCGGTTTTATCGACCATCGTTGCAGAAGTGTACGGTCCCGATTATGCTGAGCAGATAAAAGTGGCCAAAAAAGTGGAAGAAATCCTGCAGAAAACGGAAGATGTAGTGGATGTCGATTGGATGGTTGAAGCACCACAAACGGAGTTCAAACTCATTCCGGACAAAGAAAAAGCAATGCTGAACGGTATTGCACCGCAGCAGATTGTTGGTAATCTCACTTATTTGATGGGCGAACATTCTATAGGAAATTTGTACGATGAAAGATCAAACGATGCCGTAGATATCGTAATGACGCTCAACGACGGAGACAAATCTACCATTCAAGACGTTACCAATCTCAAGGTAAAAGGGCAAAGTGGAATGGTTCCCGTGAGCGATCTGGTAAAAGTAGAACGCGATACATTGCAAAAATCCATTTATAGAAAAGACCAGAAAAGAGTGGTTTATGTATTGGCCGATATGGCTGGCGGCCTGGAAAGCCCGGTTTATGCGATTTTGGGAATGGAAGATAAGCTGAAAAAAATACAGCTTCCGAAAGGATATTCGCTGAACGAACTGTACATGAAACAACCAGAAAATGATGACAATTATACCGTGAAATGGGACGGAGAATGGCAGATTACCTTGGAGGTATTCCGGGATTTGGGAACTGCGTTTGCTGTTGTGATAATAATTATTTATATGCTGATTGTAGGGTGGTTCCAGAATTTCAAAACACCAATTGTGATGATGATTGCCATTCCGCTTTCGCTCATTGGAATTGTTTTGGGACACTGGCTTCTTGGTGCATTTTTTACCGCAACTTCATTTATCGGGATGATTGCTTTGGCGGGTGTAATGGTCAGGAATTCGGTCTTACTGATTGACTTTATAGAAATTCGATTAAACGAGGGCATTCCTCTTAAGCAATCCATCATAGAAGCGGGAGCGGTGCGAACGATGCCCATTCTATTGACCACAGGGGCGGTAGTCATCGGAGCGGTGATCATTCTTTTCGATCCGATTTTTCAGGGATTGGCTATTTCCTTAGTGTTTGGCGCCATCGTTTCCACCGTTCTTACCCTAATAGTCGTTCCGTTGATGTACTACATTACAGAAAGGAAGAAATGGGAAGATAAAACAGAGGCTGAAAACAAAGCATCTGAAGACCGAAAATTTTGAATGTAAAGTTTTAAAAAATACAGAACAAATGAAACTATTATTAATAACAGCAGTAGAGGAATTCGAAAAAGACGTGAAAACCATTTTGAAACATTCCGGCGTGAAAGCCTTTTCCTATCAATCCGTAAAAGGATACAAAAACAATGGAGACGAGTTAGAAAACTGGTTTCCTAAAGATTACGTGTCAATTGATTCTTTACTATTTACGGTATTTGTAATAGATGACATTGTGGACGAAATATACAAAAGTGTAGAGGATTTTAATTCCAAACAAGAAATAGTTTCGCAAGTTCATATCGCAATAATAAGTTTAGAAAAATCAATTTAATAACAAAAATATGCAAACAAGAATCGTACACGCAATTGCAGGAATTTTAATTCTCTGCAGTCTCTTATTAGGAATCAAAGTCAATGAAAACTGGTTTTGGCTGACCGGATTTGTAGGCCTCAATCTGTTACAAAGTGCATTTACCAACTGGTGTTTAATGTATTCTATACTTCAGAAATTAGGGGTTAAAGACGAGGGAAGAACTTGTTCCAGATAAGATTGGTTTAGAGTCATTTACCCTTTCATTATATTTGTGGAAGGGTTTTTTTATTTTCATATCCAATTTCCATAAAACGATGAGCATTCCTATTATCAAATCCTGCGATATTCCGGAAAGAGAAAATCACAAAGAATCCTTCGTGATCCACGATCTCAGCCAGCTTTGGGACGAAGACTTGTACATCCCGAAGATTCCACACAAACATTCATTTTTTCAGATTTTGTATGTGAATAGTGGTAGCGGAATTCATTACATCGATTTTCAGGAATGGGAAATAGCAGATAATACGATTTTCTTTCTCAGCCCCGCTCAGGTGCACGACATAAGATTTACCTCCGGAAGTCCAAAAGGCATAATGATCAATTTCCGCGCAGAATTCTTCAACGATTTTCTTTCACAAAAGGATTTTATCACATCGCTTCCCCTATTCCGCAAAAACGGCAAATCCTGTTTCAGAAAAGTGGAAGCTTGTAAAAATGAGATAGAATCAGCTTTCTCTAAGATATCTGATCTCGCCACATCAAAATCAATCTATTCAAAATCAATGATCCAGACCCTTATTCTTGAGGTTCTGCTGATGATTTCTCTTAAGACCGAAGATGAAAATCCAGAAAAAGAAAGCCTCAACAACAATTATCTTTTTGTAAAATTTGAGAAACTTCTGGAGAATCACTTTATGGAAGCCCATTATCCAAAATTTTATGCAGATCATCTTTCCGTTACGCCCAATTATCTCAATACAGTTTGCAAAAAAATAAGCGGAAAAACAGTCGGAGAGATCATTAGAAACAGAATTGTTCTAGAAGCCAAACGTTTTTTAGTCAATTCCGAATATACCATTTCCCAAATCGCTTACGAATTGTATTTTGAAGACAATTCGTATTTCACCAAGTTCTTTAAATCCAATTCGGGGGTTACACCAGCAGAGTTTAGGAAATCGATTAATAGATAAAAATTACCATTTTCACCTGTTTTTCTGCCACAGTTTAGAAAGCATTTGCAGGTACTTTTGCTTTATAAAATACTCTTGCAATTATGACAGTTCATTCGGTATTCAGATTATTATTATATCCATTTCAGGAACTTATTAAGCTTTACCAATATGGCTTTAGTATTATGTCCAAAGAAAGCCGTACGCTCTGGGTGATCGCAGTTCTTAAGCTCTTGATAATGTTCGGTATTCTAAAAATATTTTTTTTTAAAGACTTTTTAAAAACAGAATTTGAAAACGACCAGCAAAGAATGGAATATCTTCGGAAAAATTTTACAGAAATCAAAAAATAGAAAAATTACAATATTATGAACCATATAGACTGGGAACTTGTCAATTGGTCCAGAGCACAATTTGCTCTTACCGCAATGTATCACTGGATGTTTGTTCCGCTTACATTGGGAACAACATTTATGATTGCCATTATGGAAACCATATATGTGAAAACACAAGACGAAAAGTGGAAAGAGATTACCAAATTCTGGATGAAGTTATTCGGAATCAACTTTGCCATTGGAGTTGCCACTGGAATTATTTTGGAATTCGAATTCGGAACCAATTGGAGCAATTATTCTTGGTTTGTTGGAGATATATTCGGAGCTCCGCTGGCCATTGAAGGAATAATGGCGTTCTTTATGGAAAGCACCTTCATTGCTGTCATGTTTTTCGGTTGGGACAGGGTAAGCCAGAGATTTCATCTTACTTCGAGTTGGTTGGTTGCCATCGGTTCCAATCTTTCAGCGTTGTGGATTCTGGTGGCAAACGGTTGGATGCAGAATCCCGTGGGAGTACAGTTCAATCCAGATACGATGCGAAATGAGATGATTGATTTCTGGGCGGTACTTCTAAATCCGGTGGCAGTAAATAAATTTCTTCATACCGTCATTTCTTCCTACATCGTTTCGGCGTTGTTTGTTGTAGGTGTAAGCGCTTGGTTTTTGTTGAAAAATAGAGACGTTATCCTAGCAAAGCGAAGCATGCTGGTGGCAACCGTTTTCGGACTTTTAGCAACCGTGGGCACATTTTGGAGCGGAGATGAGTCTGCGAGGCAAGTGGCCAGAACGCAGCCTATGAAATTGGCGGCTATGGAGGGTCTATACGAGGGGGACCGCTCTGCACCGCTCATTGCGATGGGTATTTTCGGTGAACAAGATAAAACGATTCATAAAAAAGAACAATTTCTAGTGCAGTTCCAGATTCCGAAAGCCTTATCTTATCTTGCGTTTTTAGATTCTGAGAAGTTTGTTCCCGGTATCAGCGATTTGGTGCACGGAAACCAAAAAGAAGGTATCCCTTCTTACGACGAAAGAATTGCTAGCGGTAAAAAAGCGATTGATGCTTTGCGGCATTATGGCGAGGCAAAAAAAGCAGGTGATCTGCCGACAGCTGCACAAGAACTAAAGACCTTCCGTGCGCACGAAAAAGATTTTGGCTACGGATATTACTACGGGAAAAATTCGCATATGCTGATTCCTAACGTCAAAATAAGTTTTTACTCATTTCATATTATGGTAATTCTTGGAACTTACTTTTTGTTTCTCTTCATTTTGCTTTTCGTGAAAATAATGAAAGGAAATTTAGACAAAAGTAAGGGGTTGCTGCGGCTCACTTTGTGGAGCATTCCGCTGGGATATATTGCCTCACAGTCGGGCTGGGTAGTGGCAGAAGTGGGGAGACAACCTTGGACCATCCAAAATCTGCTGCCAAATATAGCATCGGTTTCGCAGATAGATGCATACAGCGTTCAGATTACATTCTTTTTGTTTGTGATTATTTTCACAATACTGCTAATTGCCGAGATCAAAATTATGCTTTCAGCAATCAGAAAAGGTTCTCAACATTAAAATAATAAAACTATGTTTTCATTCTTAGATTATAACGGCCTGCAACACTATTGGTGGGCATTGGTGTCACTTTTGGGGGCATTATTGGTGTTCCTCCTATTTGTTCAGGGAGGCCAATCCTTGATTTATTCTTTAGCTTCCAATGAGAAGGAAAAAACGATGTTACTAAATTCTACAGGACGGAAATGGGAAATTACATTCACTACATTGGTGACGTTTGGTGGTGCTCTTTTTGCCTCGTTTCCTCTATTTTATTCCACCAGTTTTAGCGGTGCCTATTATGTTTGGATGGCAATTTTGTTTGCATTCATTGTTCAGGCAGTTTCCTACGAGTTTCGAAGCAAAGTGGGGAATTTCTTAGGCCATAAAACGTTTGAAATTTTCCTTTTTTTGAATGGGGTTTTGGGAAGCTTTCTTCTGGGCGTTGCCGTTTCTACTTTTTTTACTGGAGCAGAGTTTTCCGTCAACAAATCCAATATGGTGAATATGACGATGCGGGAAATGCCAATCATTTCTTCCTGGAAAACACCTTTCCACGGTCTAGAAGCACTTTGGACCGTAGAGCATTTTGCCTTTTTTCAGAATATAAGTCTTGGCCTGGCTGTTTTCTTCCTTGCAAGAGTTTTGGCAAATCTGTATTTCCAGAAAATAATTGATAACGAAAACATCCTGAGAACCTCCAAAAAAAGCCTCAGAATTAATGCTGTTGCTTTCTTGATATTCTTTTTGTTCTGGCTTATTAGGTTGCTGTTTTTGGATGGTTATGCCGTCAATCCTCATACGCAGGAAGTTGTTCTGCAACCGTATAAATATCTCCAAAACTTTTTGGAAATGCCTTTTCTCACAGTTGTTTTCGTCTTCGGTGTAGTTTTGGTTTTGATAGGATTGGTACTAAATATTTTTATGAAAAGCACAAACGGAATCTGGTTTTCCGGTGTCGGAACCGTCTTTACCATTTGGATGCTTTTGATATCAGTAGGATTCAATAATACAGCATGTTATCCGTCAACTTATGACCTGCAAAGTTCTCTCACGATTTCCAATGCCTCCTCCAGCGAGTTTACTTTAAGAACGATGAGCTACGTATCGCTTATGATTCCCTTTGTAGTGGGCTACATTGCAATGGTTTGGCGCAAAATTGATTCTCGAAAAATTTCTTCATCCGAGTTCGAAAACTCTGAAAATGACACCTATTAATTCTTATTCAAAAAAAATAAAGCAATGCAAATAAAAGAAATACTCCAAATCATTACACTTCCTATAATGATTTACCTTTCCTACAAACTCATTTTTTGGTTGTTTCAAAAACTGGAAAATGAAGAAAAACTGAAGTGATATGACAAAAATTATAATTCCAACCAATGATCGGGAAACAATTGCCATTCACATAGGTAGGTGCCTTGAGCTTGCAATTTATACATTAGATAAAAGAAATATAATTGCCTTGGAGTTTGCAAAACGCAATCATTCTCAACCTGATCGCAAAGGCGCCACAAAGAAATCTGGTGTGGACTGCGGACATCAGGAATTAATCAGACTTTTTGCCGACGCAGATCAAATCATGTATTATGCAATGGGCAAAAACCTCAAGAAATTATTAGATCAAAACAGCCTGCCTTACCAAAAGGTGAACTCCCTGTATTTGACTGAAATTATAAAACAATTTGCAAAAGAAATATAGATTACCAAAATATACATGCCGTATGTGATGAATGTCACAGTGTACTGATTTCTAAGGTGATAATTTTAAAAAAAATTATTATGTCAAAAATAGTGATCTTGGGCGCAGGGATAGCTGGTCATACTGCTGCGGCCCATTTGAGAAGAAAACTCGGTAAAGAGCACGAAGTTCTGGTAGTTTCGCCCAACAGCAATTACCAATGGGTTCCCTCCAATATTTGGGTGGGGGTCGGAAGAATGCAGACAAAAGAAGTCGTATTTCCCTTGAAGCCTTTATACAAAAAAAAAGGAATTGGCTACAAACAGGCAAAAGCGCTAAGTTTCTATCCAGAAGGTAACCAAGAGGCAAGCAAGCCCTACATTGTGGCAGAATATGTGGCCGGAGAAAACATAGGACAGCAGGAAAAAATCACCTATGACTACCTCATCAACGCTACCGGTCCCAGACTGGCTTTTGACCAGACAGAAGGGCTAAACCCGGGAGAAAATGAGATGTACTCCGTTTGTACATACGGACACGCCGAGCACGCTGCGCAAGGCTTGAAAGAGCTAGAGGAAAAAATCAAAAAAACAAATAAGAAACTCAAAGTGCTCATTGGTACAGGGCATCCCAAAGCTACTTGCCAGGGTGCTGCGTTTGAATATATTTTGAATGTCGAAAACGAACTCCGCAGAAAAGGACTGCGTGACAACGTCGAAATTACGTGGATTTCCAACGAATATGAATTGGGAGATTTCGGGATGGACGGGATGTTGCTCGCATATAAAGGAATACGGATGAAATCTTCGGAAATGGTGGAAATGGTTTTTGAAGACCGTGGAATCAAATGGATTACCCGAGCAGGTGTTTATAAGGTAGAACCAGGGAAAGTGCATTACGAAACTTTGGAGGGAGATTATAAAACGGAAGATTACGATTTCGCAATGCTGATCCCTGCTTTTTCCGGTCATCCGTTCAAGGCTTTTGGTAAAAATGGCGAAGACATCACTTCGAAGCTTTTCAGAGGATTTATGATCGTAGATGCAGATTATACCGAAAAACCTTATGAAGAATGGAAAGTACAGGACTGGCCAGAAACCTACACAAATCCAAGTTTCCCCAATATTTTTGCACCTGGTATTGCATTTGCACCACCGCATTCGATATCCAAACCTCATATCAGCAAAAACGGTAATCCAATTTTTCCAGCGCCTCCAAGAACAGGAATGCCTTCGGGAATTACGGCAAAGCTAGTGGCGGATAATATCATCGAACAAATTAAAAATGGTCAGAATCCGCATATTCATAAAGGTTCTTTGGGAAATATGGGTGCGGCTTGCATAGCTTCGGCCGGTTTCGGTTTGATGAAAGGTTCGGCAGTAAGTATAACTACTTGTCCTATTGTGCCCGATTATGTAAAATATTCGAAAACTGGAGGACGAGACATTCATAAAACATTTGGAGAGATAGGATTGGCAGGACATTGGGTAAAATATGCGCTGCATATCGGGTTTATCTGGAAAGCCAAAATGAAGCCATTTTGGTGGCTGATTCCTGAATAACATATCAACAAAAAAATAATAAAAAATAATGTCTGAAAGAATATCCAAATACGAAAAATTTAAAATGCATAATCCCTTCCTGCAGTTTTTTAAATTTATTTTTCTTAATATCAAAATTATGAATGTGGTTGCCAAAGGACACGGCGGAACAAGAGATGATGAATATCTAAATAAAAAGTAATTAGTTGCTCTCAGAAATATTATTAACTTACTGATTATTAGTATTTAATGACTATATTTTTTGTTTTTGTTTTGCGTTTTCTGTATCTTAAAACTAAAAATGCCTACAAAACTGTTAGCAAAAACATAGAAAAACGATCAGCTTATATCACTGACTATTTTGTATCCACCGATTATAATTTTGTCTTTTGAAAAATATGACCCTATGTTAGCAGGATACATTTTAGCTCTTTTAGTAGGGATTTCCCTCGGATTGATAGGGAGCGGAGGGTCTATCCTTACCGTTCCTATTATGGTTTACATTTTGAATATTGACCCCGTTTTAGCAACTGGCTATTCTTTATTTGTTGTTGGGGTAACTTCTTTTGCTGGAGGAATCAGAAGTTTTTATAACCAAGGCTTACAGTTTAAAGCAATTTTACTTTTCGGAATCCCTTCCGTTGTTACCGTTTACCTCACTAGAGCACTTATTGTTCCAGTTATCCCAGAAATTATTCTGAAAACAGGAAATTTTCAACTTACCAAATCTATTTTTTTGATGATACTTTTTGCCGTAGTAATGGTGGCTGCGTCGGTATCAATGATACGCCCTAGTAAAGACGGCAAAGAAAATATAGACAGTCCCAAAGCAGAGCACAATCACATAATGATACTTCTAACAGGGGCACTGGTCGGCATTATAACAGGTCTGGTAGGAGCAGGAGGCGGATTTCTTATTATTCCCGCTCTGGTTTTTTTCGCAAAGATGCCGATGAAGACAGCTGTGGCAACATCGTTGTTTATCATTACCATCAATTCCCTGATCGGCTTCACAGGATTTCTTAAAAGCGAACATTCCGCAATAGACTGGAATATGCTCATTAAATTTACCGCAATGTCTATCATCGGGATTTTTATCGGGATCTTTTTCTCATCTAAATTATCAGCCAAAAAACTGAAAACCTTTTTCGGATGGTTCGTTTTATTAATGGGAATGTATATCCTTGCAAAAGAATTAATTTTATAAAACCCTCAAATAATGCCTCAAAAAGATTTTTGGAACGATCGATATAGCCAAAACGATTATATTTACGGGACCGCCCCCAATGAATATCTGAAAGAAAAATTGCAAGTAGTAAAACCTGGCAAAATACTTTTCCCGGCAGAAGGAGAAGGCAGGAATGCGGTTTATGCTGCGACACAGGGATGGAAGGTGGAAGCATTTGACCAGGCCGAAGCAGGAAAGAAAAAAGCACTTGCACTAGCTCAAAAAAACCATACCCAAATTTCTTATACCATCGCAGATGCAGAACATATAAAACATCCAGATCATTCTTTTGAAGCTTTGGCACTTATATTTGTCCATTTCCCCCCAAATCTGAGAAGAAAATTTCATCAGACCCTATCAGCATTTCTTAAGCCCGGTGGCATTCTTATTTTAGAAGGTTTTTCCAAACTTCAAGTAGAATATCAAAAATCCAACCCGCAATCTGGAGGACCGCAGAATGCCGAAATGCTATATTCTCTTGAAGAATTGATGAAGGATTTCGAAAACTTCGACTTCCAAGAAGCCGTTGTCAAAACCATCACACTCAATGAAGGAAATCAACACAAAGGTCAAGCTTCTGTCGTGAGGATTTTTGCCGTTAAAAAGTAATTTGCACTATGTAATCAAGATTACGTAAAAATTAAGAAATAGATTATAATTTTGTACATTATAAAAAATTAATTTATGTATTTTCAGCATATTTATGATAAGAGCCTTGCGCAAGCAAGCTACTTAATCGGTTGCCAAGCAAAAGGCGAAGCCATCGTGATCGATGCCAAGCGGGATATCGACACCTACCTTCAGATTGCCAATGAAAATAATCTTAAAATTACGCACATCGCAGAAACCCACATTCACGCCGATTTCTTGGCTGGCTCGCGCGAGCTCGCCGCTGTTACTGGTGCAAAAATGTATCTTTCGGACGAAGGTGGCGCAGATTGGCAATATCAATTCCCACACATCGGATTGAAAAATGGCGATGTGATAACCGTCGGAAACCTGACGCTGAAAGTCATTCACACGCCCGGACACACGCCCGAGAGCATCAGCTTCTTGCTGACCGACCATCCCGCAACGGATGCTCCGGTGATGATTTTTACAGGAGATTTTGTCTTCGTGGGCGACATCGGACGACCAGATTTGCTGGAAAAAGTAGCCGGAATCGTTGGTACGCAGGAAAAAGGAGCTCGAGAAATGTTCCATTCCGTAAAGAATTTCAGTAAGTTACAAGATTATATTCAAGTTTGGCCGGGTCACGGCGCCGGGTCGGCCTGTGGGAAATCTCTGGGAGCAGTTCCCAATTCGACGGTGGGTTACGAAAAAATCAGAAACTGGGCTTTTCAGTACGAAGATGATGAGGAAGGTTTTGTAGAATACCTGTTGGATGGGCAACCAGAACCGCCGAAATATTTCGCGATGATGAAGCAGCTCAATAAAGTGGAAAGACCATTGTTGCCAGACGTTCCAAAACATCAAAAACTGTCGAAGGACGAGTTTTTGAAGGCTTACAACAGAGGCGTTAAAGTAATAGACACAAGAAATAAAGTGGACTTCGCCAAGGGTTTCATCCCGAATAGCATCAATATTCAGGGCAATAATTCGTTTTCCACCTGGATGGGTTGGCTGGTAGATTATTCGGAGCCGTTTATTCTGGTTGCCGAGGACGGTCAAATGGAAGATCTTACACGCAAATTGATGAGAATCGGGATGGATCAAATGATGGGCTACATCGACTCGGTCGAAAATCTTGGGTTGGATTTGGAAACGGCCGATGTCATCGATATCGAAAAATTCAAAACCTATCTGGACAGAGAAGATATTCAGATAGTCGATGTACGCAATCAATCCGAATACGAAGCTGCCCATATTGAAAATGCCAAAAATGTTTTCGTGGGAACCATAGAAGATAACCTTGATAAAATCTCCCGCGAGGGGCAAGTCGTGATCCATTGCCAAAGCGGCGACAGAGCAGCGATTGCCTATTCTTTGTTGAAGAAAAACGGTTTTGAGAATGTCAAGAATTATTCTGGCGGAATGAAGGAATGGCTGGAAAAAGGAAATTCTGTCACGCAATAAATTTAAAATAAATGATACAAAATATTTTGAAAAACTGGAACTTGATGCGGATTTTGCGTTTGGCAATGGGAATTCTCCTTGTCGTGGAGGCCGCGAGATCCGGGATGTGGCTCTTAGTTGCGGTTGGAGCGATTTTTGTTGCAATGCCTATACTGAATATCGGCTGTTGCGCCAGCGGAAATTGCGCGGTTCAGCCAAAAAAATTCAGAGCTGATGAGGAAACCGAATATCAAGAATTAAAATAAAAAGAGATGAACAAATTCAAGGAAATAATCAGCCAAGATAAACCCGTCTTGGTAGATTTCTTTGCCGAATGGTGCGGTCCTTGCAAGGTGCAGGCTCCTATCCTGAAGGATCTGAAAAAGAAAGTGGGCGATGCTGCCAATATTATCAAAATCGACGTCGATAAAAATCAGGCTGTGGCCTCGCAGTTCGGGATTCGCAACATCCCGACCTTGATGATTTTTAAAAACGGCGAAGTCAAGTGGAAGCAGTCCGGAGTTGTCCAGGCAGATGAACTGGAAAGATTAATCAATCAAAACCGCTGAGAGAAAAGCGGTTTTTTTTCTGGTTTATATTTTAGCCGAGTCGTCCTTTTCCCAAGATTTTTTAATAAAAAATTCCAAGCTTGTATGAAGCTAAAAGAATGACATTTTTTCATCTGAAAAAGGAAGTAAAAATGACAATTTTGGGACAAAATTTCAGTGTGTTTAAGTCAAATTTTCGCATCCTGGGAGTGGTATATCTTTTGTTGATTGGGAATATGAGAACTTTAAAAAATATTGTTTAACCTTTAAATTAGTTTTGTTATGACAACAATCGTTAAAAGAAACAATGGTAGCTTGCTCCCTACCAGCCCACGCGCACTATTCGACGATTTTTTCACTCGCGATCTATTTAATTGGGGCAATAGCAATTTTTCTGCTACGCGTACAACGCTTCCGTCCGTAAACATCAAAGAGAAAGATGATGTTTTCCAAGTAGAAGTAGCTGCACCAGGTATACAGAAAGAAGATTTCAAGATTACGCTTGACCGAGGTGTTCTTACCATTTCGTCTGAAAAAGAGGAAAGAGAGGAAGAAAAAAATGAAAACTACACTCAAAGAGAATTCAGCTATCAATCCTTCCAACGAAGCTTCACCTTGGAGACCGATGTGGTGGACGATGAGCACATCGAAGCTAAATACGAAAATGGCGTTTTAAGACTCATCATTCCTAAAAAAGAGGGAGCCAAAATGCAATCGCCGAGACTAATTGAAATTAAATAATTTTGCAAAAAGGTTTTCCTGAAATATGGAAAACCTTTTTTTTAATTGTTTTGCCGAGGTATGAATGAGTTGCTGTGGTCTATCTGTGTGTTGTCTCTCACGATATTGATTTTAGGCTTTATACTGAAACATTTTAGCCAGCCCTATTTGATTGCTTACATTGTAGCAGGCGTTTTGCTGGGCCCCGATTTGATCGGGATATTTTCGGATACCAAGGAGATAGAACTGGTTGGGGAGCTGGGTATCCTTCTCCTGATGTTTTTCTTGGGGTTGGAAATCAATATTCCCAATAAACGCTATCTTATTATCAAACCGCTCATTGCCCAAAGCATGAAAGTCTTGCTGGGCTTTGCTTTCGCATTTTTGATAGGATTCTATTTGAACCTCGATTTTAAAAGTATTACTTTAATTGCTATCCTTTTCTTTTTCAACAGCACCGCCGTGGTGACGGAGTTTCTAAAAAAGTACCAGATTTTTAACACCGCGTTTGGGAGCACTATCTTCAATATACTGCTTCTGCAGGATGTCCTTTTGGCACCCGTGCTGACACTTCTGAATATTTGGGGCGGCGGCAAACCCTTCAGCGTTGCCCAGATTATTCTTCCGCTGGTGGACTGCATCGCCATCATCTTTCTTTTCAAAACCATAAGGAATTTGCAGGAAATCAGACTTCCGAGGTTTCTCAATAAGATAGCCGCCGATCACGACCTTCAGCTTTTCACCGGGCTGCTGATATGTTTGGGTTTTGGATTGCTGGCAGATGCCGTTGGTCTCAGCAGTGCCTTGGGCAGTTTTATCGCCGGCGTACTCGTCGGAAGACTTCGAGGATTCGCTTGGCTGGAGCATACGCTGTCTTCTTTCAAAGTTTTCTTTGTCGCCCTATTCTTTGTCTCCATCGGTTTGCGCTTGGATCTGTCCTATTTTCTGAGCCATTCAGAAATCATCTTGGCATGCACTTTTTTTGTTTTGATAAGCAACAGTCTGATATCGGCTCTTGTTTTCCGCTTTTTGAAATTCGGCAAAAAAAACAGTTGGTATGGTGGCGCATTGTTGTCTCAGACGGGAGAATTCGGGATTCTCGCTTTAGCCATTGCGTACAAAGATCACATCATAGAGTACGAACTGTACAAAGCCGGCCTTGCCATTACCTGTCTTACCCTTCTGTTCTCCACGATATGGATTGCGGTGCTCAAAAAACTTTTGGAAAAACCATTACCATTACAACTTATCGGAAAATGATAATTAGTTTTGTTTGATTCGATTTATAAATGAAAAATATTTATAATAAAATTATGAGAATATTTTTGACAGGCGAATTAAAATCTTATATTTTTGTCGTGAATGAATGATCAAAAACTACATAATATGTATAAATTAAAGGGCATCATCGGCGTGTTCTTCATTTTATGTATTTTGATTTCGTCCTGTGCTGTGAAGTATGGCATCAAAAACATATTCGATGTGCAGCCATCTTCCGCCCGTCATTCGCCCGTTCCGAAGGACAAATTCATCACCTCCAATTCTTCCTCTCAATGTCATTTCTGTAAGGAAAAAGAGATTATTGCCAAAAGCGACACCCCCTTTGCTGTCTCGGATTTTGGCGAGCTCGCTGCCGTTACTTTTATTCTTTTTGTTGGCGCTTTTCTTTCTGTCAACATTAGGAAACATCCCCAATACAGTTCTTCCAAAATAGGAAATTCTGTTCCCATTTTTATACGATACCGCAAACTTATCATTTGATTTAAAATTTCTTAGGTCTTTTATTTTTAAGAGACTCCGACGGCTTTAAAACTTTTATTAATCCTTAGCGGAAGGATTCTGCCTGTGTTTTATCAAAAAAAATGATAATAAAATTTTCATCAGCCTATTTCCTTGGATTGATGACCGCAACCTGCATCATAATACCTCAACCAAAAAAATATAAAATAATGAACCCGATAATAATTACTAAAAGAAGCATATTTCTGCTTTCAATAATACTGTTTTCTTTGAATGCCAATGCAAGGCAACCTCAGCAGGAAAGTGAAAACCAGTCAAATGTTAAAAAATTAATACCGAACGATGACGACATCATCTTAATTAATGAAAACGGCAAAAAAATCCACCTTAGCGACCTGAAAGGGAAAGTGGTAATCGTGAATATGTGGGCCACCTGGTGCCAACCTTGCGTGGAGGAAATGCCGGCCATCAACAGACTCAAAAAAAAGTTCGAAGGAAATGACAATATTGTATTTGTCCTTCTGAATGTAGAAGCCGATATGGAAAAGGGCAAGAAATTTATGAAAGACAAAAATTATGACCTCCCGGTTTATGTCGCAGCAGACAAGATTCCCTCAAAGTACTTTCAAGGAGCAATTCCCACGACTTTAATTTTCAACAAAAAAGGTGAGCTGGAAGTACAAGCGCAAGGTGCAAGAGATTTTGACCGCCCCGAGATTTATGAAGCATTGAAAACTTTAACAGAACAAGCAATTTAAAACTATAAAAAGAAATGGAAAAATTAAAAATATGGCTCCGAAAAAACTGGAGCACTACACTTCTGGTAGCAATTTTCGTAGTACTGCTGGTGAATCCCGATGCCAAAGCTTGGCTGATGCGCCAGTTGGCTTCTACAGGCCTCTTCAACTCAAATATCGAAGAGAAAACAACAGAACCACCGCAAGCAGAAGAGACGACGACTGTTTTACCAAATTTAAGCGTTGCAGACGACAAAGGAAACATCATCAACACGTCTGAACTGAAGGGCAAAGTGGTATTCATCAATTTTTGGGCCTCGTGGTGTCCGCCGTGTCGCGCCGAGTTCCCATCGATTCAGACTTTTTACGACAAATATAAGGATCAAAAAGATTTGATTTTCCTGGGTGTCAACTTAGATGATGATGCGTCTGCAGGCAAGATGTATCTGGAGAAAGAAAAGTTCAGCATTCCTTTTGTTCTTCCCAATGGCAACATTCCTAATGAATTTTTCAGCGGCTCGCTCCCGACCACCGTGGTTTTGGACAAAGCCGGAAAAATTCGTTTGCACCACGCCGGAATGGCAGATTACAGCAAGGAATCTTTCTATGAAGAGATTAATCAATTATTAAAGAATAAATAATGAAACTTCTATTTAAAATCATCACACTATCGACACTTTTGATCGGCGCCAGCACTTTCGGGCAAAAAACGACGCTGCACTATGAGCCCGCGAAAGCTGTCGAAAAGCAATACAAAGCATTATACGTCATCGATGAAGCGCAAGATGAAAAAATCAAAATGACCATTCGCAATATCAATAATGCCTTGGAAGACCCGAGACTGAAAGGTAAACTGAAAGTCGAGCTGCTGGCCTTTGGCGCCGGTGTCGAAATGTACAAAAAGACCAATCCTTACGAGAAACTTTTATCTGGATTAATAGATAAAGGCGTCGTGCTGGTGCAATGCGAAAATACGTTGCGGGAAAGGAAAATCAACAAATCGGAACTCTTTGATTTTGTGAATTATACACCAAGCGGAAATGGAGAAATCATCCTGAGAGAATATGAACATTGGGCCGTTGTCAAACCTTAAAAACAAACCAAAAATGAAATTATCGATCGCTTTTATCAACGATGTTCACGGGTATCTGGAGCCACATCCCGAGCTTTTTTACGACAATCAAAAAGAATATATCGCCCAAGCGGGAGGCTACGCCAGAATTAAATCCATTTTTCAAAAAATCAAATCCGAAAATCCAAATAGCTTGTTTTTCGACGGCGGCGACACCTTCCACGGCACGTTTCCGGTGGTAAAGTCAAAAGGCGAGGCGCTTATTCCCATTCTTAATGCATTGGAGTTAAGCGCAATGGTCGGCCATTGGGATTTTGCCTACACGCCAAAGCACCTTTTGGAGTTGGGAAGCCAGCTCCATTATCCCATTTTGGGCTGCAATGTCTATGATGAGAACGGAAAACCTTTTCTATCGCCTTATCAAATCTTAGAAATTGAGCAAATTAAAATAGGCATCATTGGTATTTGTTGCAATATTATCGACAAAACAATGCCTGAAAAATTCAGTGAAGGCATCACCGTGACCGATGGTATCGAAGAAACTCGGAAATGCGTGGCCGAACTACAGGAAAAAAGCGTCGGACTCATCATTCTTTTGTCCCATAATGGCTTTCCGCAGGACGTAGAATTACTAAAAAATGTTTCCGGAATCGATGTCTGCCTCAGTGCGCATACGCACAACCGGATGTACGAAGCAGCGGAAGTAAACGGAACTGTGATTATACAATGCGGCTGCCACGGCTCTTTCGTGGGACATTTGCAACTGCAAGTGGAAAATGATGCGGTCCAAAATTACGGTTATGAATTGATTACCGCAGATGATTCTGTTGCAGAAGAAGCAACTTTGAAGGCTCTGGTGGCCGATGTTCTCTCACCTTACGAAGAAATGAAAGAGAAAATAGTAGGCACTTCCGAGCAGATATTGCACCGGTACTCCGGCTTGTCTTCCTCGATGGACGATTTTCTGCTGACTGCGGTGAATTTTGCCACGGCGACTGAAATTTCCTTTTCCAACGGTTGGCGATATGGCGCACCGATAGACAAAGGAAATGTGACGCTTTGGAATTTGTACCAAATGGTGCCGATGAACCCACCGATTACGACAACAGAACTTAGCGGTCAAGAAATTTTCGAAATGCTGGAGGAAAATTTGGAACGCACGTTTTCCGCCGAACCAATGCACCAAATGGGGGGCTACGTGAAGCGTTGCAGTGGACTTCGCATTCTAATGAGAATAGAAAATCCGCCGGGATTCCGGATTCAGGAAATCTATTTTCAAAATCAGCTTTTAGAAAAAGACAGAAGTTACAAAGTTGCCTTTCTTACAGAGCAGGGCGTGCCAAAAAAATATGGCAAAAACAGAACTGAAACCGCTATTACGGCTGTCGATGCAATGCTGCTTTATCTGGAAGCGCACCCAAAAATCGAAAAGGCACCGGCTTCTTTTCTTCTGGTTTAGATCATTTATAGAACCAGCTCAGGTAAATGGATTGATCTTTTACAGCATTTTGATAAATCAAAAACTCTATCGCAGAATTTTTGATGCTTGATAAAAAAAATAAAATGATCCGCCAATTTTAATCATCGTGGGCGGATCATTTTTGATCTACGAAACTTTGACCCCAAAAAGATGGCCTACCAAAGCGGTAATTCCCATCGCAACCGTTCCCCAGAAACAAATCCTCAGAATAGCAATCCCAATTTTGGAACCGCCTGTTCTCGCAGAAATGGCGCCCAGAATCATCAAGAAAACAATAGAAAATCCATATTGGAAATAAACCATATTCTTAATCGGTGCCGACATCGACACTGCAAAAGGCAACAAAGCGCCCAGAGCAAACGAACCGAATGACGCAATAGCAGCCAGAAATGGTCTTGCTTGAGTAATCTCATTGATGCCCAACTCGTCGTGCGCATGCGCGCCCAAAGCATCGTGCGCCGTAAGCTCGGTGGCCACTTGCAAAGCAGTTTCTTGCGTTACGCCGCGCCGTTCATACACTTTTGCCAGCTCCATCAGTTCAATTTCCGGCATTTCTTCCAGTTCGCGCTGTTCCCGCAAGAGATCGGCCTTTTCGGTATCTGCTTGCGAACTCACGGATACATATTCCCCAGCCGCCATAGACATTGCGCCGGCAATCATTCCTGCCAATGCAGCCAGAACAATTGTATTTCTGTCGGGCGTTGCAGCTGCTACACCAATGACGATACTCGTGGTGGACAGCAATCCGTCGTTAGCGCCCAGTACTGCAGCGCGCAGCCAGCCAACCCTGGTGACATAGTGTTTTTCTAATTGATGATGCATATTTTTTTTATTAAAAATTGGACTTGCCAACAACTTTCGACAAGTCAAAGTTAAAATGATTTTTATTTGAATCTTAGATTTAAGGAAATAATATCAGATTTCATTCCGATCGATTTGGTGTAGTGGCCATATCGGACCTCCAACATATTGAGCTGTGCGACGCCGAACAATCCATTTTTTGGACTAATTCTAATTCCTGCACCATAAAAATGACTGTCGAATTTGGAAAGATCGTAATTGCTGGTGTAAAAATCGTCAAAAGCCGTGTGCGTTTGATAAGGCGAAAAATATTTGGCGGCCGTCTGAGAATAATACCTGTAAAACGGACTCACGGAAAGGAAAGGCGAGAGCTTCACGGGCGTTTCCAAGCTGATAGTGTGCGAGGTCAAATCCCAATCGTCTGTGTAATATCGGTAGTAAGCTCTCAGAATCACTTTGTCTCCAAGAAAATAATTGGCACGCAATCCCAGGGGAATTTTGAAGCGTTTGTCGGGCAATGCTTCCTGATGAACAGAATTGTCGTTAAAATAAACACGGTGGAACGGCAAACTCAGATAGCCGGTTTGCTGCACACCATCTACCAAAAACTCCATTTGAAAATCTTTATTGATGATCTGCGAATAGGCAAGTGATAGCGCAAAGGTATTTCTCCCAGTCGTTCCATAATCGTCGCCTTCGCCGCCGTTATTGTTGCCTGTTCTCAGTTCTATCGGTGCAATCAGTGTGACCTGATCCAGAAAAGCCTGAAATTTGGCCGTGAATTCTCCCATTTTGTTGGGCGTTTTCTTTGCAAAACCAATATTTGCTCCAAAAGATTGATAATCGTATTCGCCGGAGTAGGCAACGCCCGCCATCAAGGTAGTGCCTTTTTCCTCATTTTCCCGACTCCAATTGATGCTGGGATAAACCCGATTGTCTGAATGAGACGCCGATGAATTGGCTTTCAAATCGATCATATCAGATGATGCCGATGTGTAATGATCGATTCCGAGACTAAAATCGAACTTGTTTTTTCGGTCTTTCTTGTCATATTTTACCATCGTCACATCGATGGTGTTGGAAATATCGGTCAGATGTTCGGAACCTATGCCGCCGGTGACCGCCGAGTTGTTGCCATCCTGTTTATAATAGCTGGAAACCAGATTGGCCTCCTCGAATGTCAGTTTTTTCGGCTTATTATTGCCGGTATCTTCTTGTGCTTTGGCGTTGAACATTCCGAAAAGAGCAAGGATACTTATTATAATTTTTTTCATTTTAGATCATAATTAATTTTTTACAATGACTCCTTTTAGTTGCAGCCGCAGCCGCCGCCCACTTTGCCTGCGTTGGCACCGGACGAGCCTTCGCGGTAGGATTGGAAGCTGAGTTCGGTTTTTTCGATGGTTCTGTTTCCCAGTACCATTTCGGCATCGTTGAGCTTATTTTTTTCGTATTCTTTTACCGTAGTGCAAGAAGATATACAGTTGGCAATCAGCAAAAAAGCGGTTGCTACAATTGTTTTTGACTTATAATTTTTCATTTTTTATTGGGTTTGTTTTTCAAATAAAATCTTCGATTTCATTTAAGATGAATATTTTGAGATGAATAAATGTGATCCTCGTCATCAATAATGATACATTCCAGATGATTAATTTGGTTCACCATACTTAGCGCCGACTCGATTCCCATAATGCTCACGGGCGTTGCCATTGCATCGGCAATTTCGGCGTTGGGACAAAAGATGGTGACACTTTTGACGCCTGAAACGGGCATTCCGGTGTTCGGGTTGATGGTGTGCGAATATTTTTTCCCGTCGATGACCACAAATTTTTCATAATTTCCCGACGTAGCGATGGCCATATCGGTAATGTTCAGGTAAGAGAAGGCTTGTTTTGCATTTCCGGGATCGGCAATTCCGATGGTCCACGGTTGGCCGTCGGCCTGATTTCCCCAAGTCGTCAGATCGCCGGAAGCATTGACGATTCCGGCAAGCACACCGCGTTGCAGAAGCTGTCGTTTCGCCATTTCCGCAGCGTAGCCTTTTCCGATGCCTCCGAAGCCGATCCGCATTCCTTTTTCTTTCAGAAATACAGTTTGATCATCGGGATTCAGAAGGATATTGCGATAATTGACCAGCTTCAAGTGATTTTTGATCAATTCGGGATCGGGCAGTTGCTTCATTTCTCGATCGAAGTTCCAGAAACTTTTGTCGATGCCGCCGTAAGAAATGTCAAAATATCCGTCGGTGACCGCGCTGATTCGCAGACTTCTTTCGATCAGGCCAAACACTTCTGCATCTACTTTTACCGGTTTGATGCCTGCATTGCGGTTGATGAGGTTGGTCTGGCTTTCTTCGCTGAAAGTCGTCAACAATTTTTCGATTCGTTGGATTTCTGCTATTGCAGCGTCAATATGGTGGTTTGCAAGCTTTTCGTCCTCATCTACGACGGTAATTTCAAAAGCGTTCCCCATCAGTTTTTGAGGTCTTTTGAATTCTCTTAGCATATCGTTTCTTAATTTAGATTGCCTTTGATTTCACGTATTTCTTGGCAGAACGTTGCTGCATTTTCCGAAGGAAGTCCTTCCCAGCTTTTCAGGATTTTACCATCGGCATCCAGCAAAAGTGTGTAGGGAAAAAGTCCTTTGGGATTGTACAGTTCGGCCAGCGCGGCATTTTCTTTTTTCAATTCCGGAGCTGGCTGGTTCTTCTTACTTCTTGGGAAATCTGCGTTGAGGTAAACGATTATGTTTTCAGTTGTCAAACTTTTGAATTCCTCTGTTTCGATAATATTTTTGTGCAGTTTAATACAGGGAATGCACCAGTCTGAGCCCGAAAAATTGAGCAAAATCAACTCTTTTTTTTCGCCGGCTTGTTTTTTGGCATCTTCCAGACGGGTCTGAGCCACAAGGACATTAGAAAATAAAGCCATCAATACGGCTACAATGATTGTTTTCATTATGAAATTTTTTTTAATTATTTGTTTTTAATTAATACAGCAATATTAATACAGCTGATAATCAACTACATATATGTAATTTTTAATTTGATCTTAATAGGATCAAATATCGAAGAAAATTTAAATAGGAGAATGTTTGGGTGGCTCCCAAGCGGAATGTAAGAAACCTTTATAACAAAAGTTGATGTTGTAGGAAGGAAATTTTTGAGATCTGATCTTCCTGAAATTGCTATTTTTAACATCCAACTCAAACCTCTGGCTGACGGTAAAAAACAACGCAAGTGGTGCAGAATGAATGACGAAAGGCAATCTTTGATCTTTTTTATAATCGCCATCTTTCACGGGATGGTCATAATGCATCTTCAAAAATTGGGCGACGGACATCTGTGGATTCAGTGTTTTATGCTCGCAGTAATGCTCTATCAAATCCGGAATTTTCAAAAGCTGATACAGCTCAGTCGTAGAAACCAAATATAAAGACAGCAACAGTATGGAAATCAACTTTTTCAACATTTCAAAGTTATGATTTCTTATGTTAAGAATGATTTTAAATTAGATAAAACAATCTTTGAAAGAAGTGCTGAACCTTCTTATGAAAAAACGCCTTATTTCAAAACCTGTCCATAATGAAAATTTTTCCCCTGACTTGTTTTACAAAACCGAGTTAGGAAAAGTTTATCTATTTTTGCGTCAAATTCTATTCTATGAAGCCCGGCCAAACTCAAACGCTCACAATTGCTGAAAAAATCTCTTCTGGTTTTATTCTAAATGATGATCTTGGCGAAAAAGCTTTCATCCAGAAAATATTTGCAGAGGAGTCTTGGGATGTTGGTACAGAGGTACAAGTATTTGTATATCAAGATGATGGAAGCCTAAAAGCCACCACCGAAAAAGCCAATGCAGAAGTAGGAGAATTTGCTGTGATGACCTGCGTGCAAAGCCTACCAACAGGCGCTTTTATGGATTGGGGCATCATCAAAGATCTTTTTGTCCCCTACAAACAACAGAAATCTAAGATCTTGGAAGGGAAACGCTACATCGTCTATGTTTACACCGACGAAGCTACTGGTTTGACTACCGGAACTACCAAATTCAAACGGAATCCGCAGTACGAAAACCTCCCGCTCCGAAAGGGCGAAAAGGTAGATCTTTTGATGATGAATGAGTCCGAGCTGGGCTGGAACGTTATCATCAATAAAAAATATATTGGATTAATCTATGCCACAGATGTTTACAAAAAATTATACCCGCTTTCCGAAGAAATAGGCTACATCAAAACCATCCGAGATGATGGGAAAATAGACGTCACTTTGCAACCGCAAGGTTTTGAAAACGTGGACGAATTCAAACAAAAAATCATCGATAAACTGAATGAAAATTACGGATTGCTCTATTTGTCGGACAAATCTTCTCCGGAAGAAATCAAAGATGAATTGCAGATGAGCAAGAAGAATTTCAAAAAAGCCATCGGAACTCTGTACAAAGACAAGATGATTGAAATTACGGACGATAGAATCAAGTTAGTTTGATTAGGATTAATGTCAATTGTCAGTTTTCAGAAACTTAATATAAAATTTGGTTTTACTTGGACTCGTTTTTGATTTCAGAAAGGAAATTCCATTATGAAAAAGATTCTCATCAGCGGGGCAACGGGACTTATTGGAAAAAAGCTTTCCAGAAAATTATTTGAAAGAGGTTATCAAGTTGAGATTCTTGTGCGTTCGAAACCTGAAAACAAATCCGATTTCACCTCTTATGTTTGGGATTATGAAAATGGTTTTATAGAAGATGGCGCATTAGATGGTACTTACATTTTCATTCATCTCGCCGGAGCCAGCATCAGCAAACGCTGGACAGCATCTTACAAAAAGGAAATCTATGACAGCCGGATCAATTCTGCACAATTCATTTTTGAAGAAATGCAGAAACAAAATATTCATCCCGAAGCCGTCATTTCTTCCTCGGCAGTAGGCATTTACGGGCAAATTACTTCTACACAGATTTTTTCTGAAAATGATCCGCCGGCAACCGATTTTTTGGGAAAAGTTTGCGCAGATTGGGAACTGAAAGCGCATCAATTTGAAAAATTAGGAAGTAGAGTGGTTTGCATTAGAACTTCTACGGCACTTTCGGAAAAGGGCGGCGCTCTGGACGTTCTCAAAAAGCCAATCGAACTGAACTTCGGCGCAGTTTTGGGCTCGGGTGATCAGTATTTTCCATGGATTCATGTGGACGATTTGGTTTCGATATACATCAAAGCTGTGGAAGATGTTTCGATGGAAGGCGCCTACAACGCGGCATCGCCAGATTTCGTAAACAACCGAGAACTGACTCGAAAAATAGCTGACCATCTTGACAAAAAAATCTGGTTGCCGAATATTCCCAAATTTGTCGTCAAAGCGGTTTTGGGCGAAATGGCGGTTTTAGCTTTGGAAGGAAGTCGTATTTCTTCCAGAAAAATCGAAAATTCGGGTTTCAAATTTGTTTATAATAATTTGGATAAGGCGTTGGCGGATGTGATTAATTAATGATGTTTGCCAATCATTTTTTAAATCCCTATTTTTATCAAAATTTAGCAATGAACTTTACAGAAGAAAATCAGAAGAAAATCAAAGTCTTGGAGCGGATTGCCAATGGCGTGATCTGGTGGGTTGGCTCTATTCCGTCGCTTATTTTTCATACGGTTTTCTTCATTGTCTGTTTTGCATTACCCATTTTCAACATTGTGGAATTCGAACACATGTTGTTGGTTCTCACAACTGTTGTTTCTTTGGAAGCCATTTATTTGGCGATTTTCATCCAAATGACTGTGAATAAAAGTACAGAGCATATTGAGGATTTGAAGGAAGATGTTAACGAAATTCAGGAAGATATTGATGAAATTCAGGAAGATATCGAGGAAATTCAGGAAGATATTGATGAAATCCAGGAAGATGTAGAGGAAATCAACGAGGATGATGACGACGAAGATCACAGCGAACGAGCCCGCACGGTGATGCTGAAAAGCAAAGTTTCCAGCAACAAAAACGACATCAAGAACTTAAAAGACAAAATCAAAGAACTCGAAAATCTGATTGAAAGTCTTAAAAAAGAATATTAGTAGATTTTAAAATATTTCGAGACGTTGCGAACTATAAATCTGAATTTTTAGCAGCATTTCAAACAAAAAAGCAAGACCAAAAAATCTTGCTTCAATTACATTCCCAAAAGGAATTTTTATTTTCCAAGGTAAGATTTCAGGATCTTACTTCTGGTGTTGTGTTTCAATCTTTTGATTGCTTTTTCTTTGATTTGGCGAACTCGTTCTCTCGTAAGGTCAAAAGTTTCTCCGATTTCTTCAAGCGTCATTGGATGTTTTCCGTTCAATCCGAAATATAGTCTTACCAAATCCGCTTCTCTCGGCGTCAAAGTTTGAAGCGCTCTTTCGATTTCGATTTGTAGAGATTCCAACATCAAATCCTTATCTGGACTTGGAGACTCTCCCGAACGCAAAACGTCGTAAAGATTGGAATCTTCACCTTCCACAAGCGGCGCATCCATCGATAGGTGGCGGCCACTGTTTTTCATAGATTCCTTGATGTCGTCTTCGCTCATATCCAGCACTTCTGCCAATTCTTCCGGAGAAGGCGGTCTTTCGTTCTCCTGCTCCAGGTGAGCATACGCTTTGTTGATTTTGTTGATAGAACCAATTTTGTTCAATGGTAATCTTACAATTCTCGACTGCTCTGCCAAAGCCTGCAAAATCGATTGACGAATCCACCATACAGCGTAAGAAATGAATTTGAAACCTCTGGTCTCATCATATCTTTTTGCCGCTTTCATCAGACCAAGATTTCCTTCGTTGATCAAATCCGGAAGAGAAAGTCCCTGATTCTGATACTGTTTGGAAACAGAAACCACGAAACGAAGATTGGCTTTGATCAGTTTCTCCAACGCCGCTCTGTCGCCAGCGCGGATTCTTTGTGCTAAATCTACCTCTTCATCGGCAGTGATCAATTCCACTTTGCCAATCTCTTGCAGATACTTGTCTAGTGATGCGGTTTCCCTGTTGGTAACCTGTTTTGTAATTTTTAATTGTCTCATATAAAAATCTCTTGCTTTAGCTTGCAATATATTATACGATCAGAAACGCAAAAAGGTTACAAATCTTTTATATTCGCAGGATTAATCTTCAAATATTAACGCTTTTTTAATACTTTCATATTATATGAGGCTTTCAAAACATAGAACGATTTTTTATATGAATAGACGAAAAACGTTAAAAAAACTGCATTTCTCTGTAAATCAATTACTCTTAACAAAAATTAAGCATTCAAAATTCTCTGTATCGATTCTAATTGTTATTTTTGCCGAATGTTTAAAAATCTCATTAGAGTTTTCATAGGATTGTCACTTTTTTCCTGCGCCAAAAAACCGCTACCAAAACCGAAAGGCGATTTGCGTTTGGAATATCCAGCTCCAAAATACCAGACTTTTTCTGCACCTTGCGATTACAGTTTCGAGTATTCAGATTTTGCAACGGTGAAGGAGTCAAAGCAGCTTTGCTGGTACAATCTTTCTTACCCGAAGATGAAAGCCAACGTTTTCATCACCTATTTCCCGATCAAAAATGATTTTCCGCTTCACGTGAAAGAAGCCGAAAAAATGGTTTATGAACATACCATCAAAGCCAGTTCCATCGACACCAAATCATTCGCTTACCCGGAGAAACACGTTTACGGAAATTTCTATGAACTAAAAGGTCAAACGGCTTCCAACATTCAGTTTTATGTGACGGATAGTACTAGACATTTTTTAACAGGGAATTTATATTTCAATTCGCGGCCGCGTCCTGACTCTTTGGCGCCGGCTGTAGATTACATCAAGAAAGATCTGTTGCATTTAATCGACAGCTTTAAATGGGAAGAACAATAAGATTAAAGTATAAAGATTTAAAATAATAAAAGGATAAAATCTCTTTACTGAATTTTAGGTCTTTGCGAACTTAAAGTATTCAGTATAATTAATAAAAAACTTTGCGCGCTTTGCGTTCAAAAAATATTAGCAAAAACTTAAATTATGAAATTACTAGCAGTAGGAACTGTAGCCTTTGATGCCATCGAAACACCTTTTGGAAAAACCGATAAAATCCTCGGTGGCGCAGCGACGTATATCGGATTGGCCGCCGCCGCTTTGGAGGCAGACGTCAGTTTGGTTTCCGTAATCGGTGGCGATTTTCCGCAAGAATATCTCGATATGATGACCGTAAAAAACATTAATATCGACGGTGTAGAAATGGTAAAAGAAGGAAAAACTTTCTTCTGGAGTGGCAAATATCATAATGATCTGAACACGAGAGACACTTTGGTAACAGAACTGAATGTTTTGGCAGACTTCGATCCAAAAGTTCCTGAGCATTCTTCAGAAGCAGAAGTTCTTTTGTTAGGAAATCTTGATCCTGTAGTTCAGCTTTCAGTTTTAGAAAAAATGAAAACCCAGCCGAAATTGGTAATTCTTGACACCATGAATTTCTGGATGGACATCGCCTGGGACAACTTGATGAAAGTAATCGTTAAGACGGATGTTATCACGATCAACGACGAAGAAGCGAGACAGCTTTCCGGAGAATATTCTTTGGTGAAAGCAGCAAAAAAAATCCACACTATGGGACCGAAATTTGTGATCATCAAAAAAGGAGAACACGGCGCATTGCTGTTCCACGACGGCAAAATCTTCGCGATTCCTGCTTTGCCTTTGGAAGAAGTTTTTGACCCCACAGGCGCTGGCGACACTTTCGCTGGTGGATTTGCCGCCTATCTTACGAAAAAAGGAGATTTCAGTTTCGAAAGTATGAAAACTGCGATCATCGTAGGAAGCGCGATGGCCTCCTTCACGGTAGAAAAATTTGGAACCGAAAGAATCCAAAATGTGACGAAAGAAGAATTGAGCGGCAGAATCCATCAGTTCAAAGAATTGACCAGCTTCGAATCTGCGATCTAAATTAAAATTAAAAAACTTGATCACTCCAAAAAGTGGTTGCAAAATAGAACAAATGAAGAGAATTTTTTTCACCGTTGTTTTGGTGCTGTCCGCACCAATGGCTTTTTCCCAATATCTGATTGTTGGCAGAGACAGCATCTCTGTACAAGATTACATCAAGGAAAACAAATACGGCCTGGAACACAACGGACCAGACAAATCCGTCAATAGCACCGTAGAATTTTTGCTGTTGCAGCAATTGGCAAAAGAGAAAAAAGCCGATACGCTCACTTTTTTTGTGAATACAATCAATCAAAAAATGTCGGAACTCCGAGAGCAAAAGTTTTATCCAAAGCCGATTATCGATCCTTTGTTGCAGGATTTTGTAGCGTCTAATCAAACGGAAACTCAGGTTTTGCTGTTCATGAAAGAGAAAAAAGCAGAAGATAAAACCGATTACAAAGCATTGTACAACGAGGTGAAATCGGGAAAAATGAAGATGGACGATTTTCTATCAAAAAATGTGGCGCCCGATGCCGGGAAAGCATTTTATGTGAAGCCAGGGATGCTGGATTACGATCTTTATCAGCAGATCAAAAAGACGCCCATCAATTTCTTTACCCCTTTTGTAGACCGGCCGAATGTGATTGCTTTTGCAAAAGTTGTGGGCTCGAGGCCGAGTTTGGGATATATGGTTTTCGGCGTTTTGACCGTTCCGAATGATGCCAATTATGAAGCCAACAAAGCGAAAATCTACAAGGAATTGGAATCTGGAAAAAAATTCCAAGCCGTGGTGAAAGAGTTTGGCGCCACAGAAGAAGAGAAGAACTCTGGAGGCGCAGTGATGGGCTCGCCGATTTTGCCAGACGAAGTTTACAGCGCTTTGAAAGGCCACGCGAAAGATTTCTACACCAAAACACCGATTCTTTTCGGGGACAAATATTTTATTTTTAATATTTATAATATCGAGCCTTATACGCTTACCGATGCCAACAGAAGCTTTTTCCAGAAAGAAATGCTCGCGACTAGCTATGCAGATGAAGTGACGTCGCGAATGATCAGTTGGCTGAAAACACAAGACCAGTTTGTGGAAACTCCGGATTTTGCAGAGATCAAAAAATCCTATCAAAACTATCTCAATCCTAAAAATCCAAAGGCCATCCTCTTCACCTACGGAAAAAACAAAGTGACCTACGAAGATTTCAAAAAGGCCATTGATGCGCAATACAAAAACTTGGAACAATTGCCAACCAGCCAATGGGCGGAGTTGGCAGATTACCAGTCTCAGCGTTACGTGATGGGCGTCTATGCCAAGAATTTTCCCAATCTGCCAGACATCAAACCTCAGATAGATGAACTTCGGAAAAATCTCTATTCTGAATACATCTTTTCCGAATATTTGAAAGATGAAGTGAAAAATAATCCGAAACTCTACACCGATTATTACAACGAAAACAAGTCGAAATTTGTCTGGGAAAAAAGAGCAGAATCACGAGCAGCCGTCATCTCGGATCCAAAATGGTTGAAAGAAATTGAAAAAGAAATGAAAGATCCGAAAAAATGGGAAGCGCTGAAAGCTAAATACAAAGATTTGGTAAACGATAAGAATAAGGTTTTGGTGCATTTTGAACAAGGGAAAATTCAGGAATCGTCTGATATCTTCAAAAAAAATAATGTACCTTTCAAAAAAGGAATCTTCACGACCAAAATCTCTTATCGGGATGTGGTGGTAGCAATCGATGAGATACTGCCAGAGCAGCAGATGACACAGGCCGAAGCGCAGGACGATATGACGGACGCGGTAACGGAGAAAGTTCTGCAAAACACAATTGCAGATCTGCGAGCGAAAACCAAAGTAGAGATTCAGCCGGCTTTTATGGCAGAACTGAACAAAAATTTTAAGAAATAATTATAACAAATAATGAAGCAGAATGGGTTGATAATCTTAATTTTGCAGCTTAATAAATATAACTAATGTTGAAATACACGAAATGTCTTTTTTTATTGTCCCTGATTCTGTGTTTGTCTAATACAACTTTGTCAGCGCAATTAAAAAAAGGTCAGCTCATCGATGGAATTGCCGCCGTGATTGGCGACGAAATAGTTTTGGAATCTGACATCGAGGATCAAGCCAACTATGCCAAACAGCAAGGCGCCAATGTCGGGGAAAGATGCGATTTTCTGGAAAGCATCCTGAACAATAAATTACTCATCTACGAAGCCAAAAAAGATACTTTGATAGAAAACAAGTCGGCCGCTCTCAAAGAATCTGCAGGAACTAAATACACGCAGATTTTGTCTCAGTTTCCAGACGAAAAAGCAATGCTGGCCGCCTACAAATTCAGGACTTCTTACGAGATGAAAACCGCTATCGAAAAGATAGATGCCGACAACTATTATGGCCAGGCAAAATACGGAAGAATCACGGAAAAAGCAGACGTAACGCCTACCGAAGTTACCGATTTTTATAACCAATTCAAATTCCAGCTACCCAACGTGAAAGATGAGGTGGTGCTGTCGAAGATCAGTATGTTTCCGAAGATCTCCGAGGCTCATAAAAAGGAAATTATCGAAAAACTCAACAGAATAAAAGAAGATATCAAAAAAGGCGAAAGCTTCGAAAGCCAGGCGAGAATCTATTCCGAAGACGAGGGCTCTGCGGCGCTGGGCGGCCTGTACAAAAATATCAATGTGGGGCAGATGGTAAAGCCATTTGAAGCCGCCACACTCAATTTGCAGGAGGGCGAGATATCGGATCCCGTGGAGTCCGAGTACGGCTATCACCTCATCACACTGATCAAAAGGAATGGTAAAAAATACGATGCCAGGCACATTCTTATTAAAAATACACCGAACGCTGAAGAGATTACGGCTGCCCGAAAAGAAATGGATAGCATCAGAACCTTGATCATGACTAAGAAAATAAGCTTCAAGGATGCCGCTTACAAATTCTCGGATGACAAGAGCAACAAATTCTCCGCAGGCATTATGACCAACAACCAAGATGGATCCGACAAGTTGGAGAAATTGGGATTGGATCCTACGATCGCGTACCAAATAGCAGGTCTCAAAAAGAACGATATTACGGAACCTTTCCAGCAGGAAGATCAGCAGAAAAGAAAGATGATCAGCATTATTCAGGTCAATGATATCATCGATGCGCATCAGCTAGAACTCTCTACAGACTACGAAAGAATCAAGGATATGGCGCTGAACAAGAAGAAAAATGAGATTGTAGAGAAATGGGTGAACAACAAGATTCCATCCATCTTTATTTCTATTGACGATAAATACAAAGATTGCAAATTCCACAGCAACTGGCTGAAAAACACAGTGGTAACCACTGCGAAGTAGAATGATCTCTTGATCTTCAAAATATAAAAGGATGAGCGAAAGTTCATCTTTTTTTATAAACTTCAGTCTGCAAGCATTAGCTTTCCGGCGTTTTTGGATGCTCCATTCGCAAAAAATTATAGACGCCTTTTCCTTCTGCGATGAGTTCTTCATTTTGGAAGGCTTTCATTTTGGTTACTAATATCCGGTTTCCCAAGCGCACGATTTTTCCTTCTACAATGATGGCTTCGGCTTCGGCACCTTTCAGGTAATCGATTCTGAGATCGATGGTGACAATCTTGTCTTCAAATGTTTTGAAATGCGTGCCGCCCACGATGCCTCCTACGGAATCCATAATGGTGGCGATAATCCCGCCGTGCCATCGGTTTCGTCTGAAATCTCCTACCACCTCCTCGCGGAAGGGCACACGCACCCGTACAAAGCCTTTTTCGAGAACCAACATTTCTAATCCTAAGAATTTATGAATTGGGATATTTTGTTCAATAACTTGTTTTATAAATTCCTTTTTGTTACCAGTCATTTTTTTATGTTTTATCTTTGTTAGATGTTTTTGTGAGTTCAATGACTTAGCTATTTTATACGCCTGAATTTGTACTGATACTATTATTCATAATTTTTTATGGTTGCTAATAACTCAGTCTTGAAGTTATAAATATCATCTAGCGAAGGAATAAGTTTTTTTTCGCCATTGTCCTTACCATTGTTAAAAAGTTCAATATATTTATTAGAGGAATTAAAATGTAAGCGACAAATTGGTTTACGATTGTTGTCGTCTAATAAAATTCCAAAATATGATTGAGTGTCTCTAAACGCTATTCTAGATGAAGGTAAAACTTCCCTTAGAATTGCTTTCACAATTTGCGATCCTTCCATTTCGTCTTCTGTTGTGAAATATTTTGGAGTTTCAGTATTATCATCAATACTTGGAACTTGCGATTCTGCTTTGGACGGTGTTTTTTCATTAATATCTAAAGCGTTTTTTAGTCTAAAACTTATTGATTCATTGATCGAATTTGAAAATGCTTTTCTTGTATATTCTTTAAAAGTAAATAATCTGGAAACGGTTAAAGGTTTATCAAAAAATCTGTTGACAAGAAGTCTTACAATATCGTCGGAAGGTTCTTGAAGTTCTTTTTCAAATTCATTTCTTATGGCTTTGATATATTTTAAAGCTTCAGCGGAATCTAAGATTTGCTCCAAATTATAACCAACTTTGGAAAATTTTTCAAGTATTTTCATGCCTGAATCTTGTAAGTTAGATAGATCTAAAGTGAAAAACGGTTTTTCGTCCATTATATTTGGTTTTTCTAAATCTGCATAAAAATTATATTGATGGCCGTTCGTTAGAACGCCGAATCGAGATTTCGAAACGTGGTAATATCGATGCAGCTGCGAATTGTGAGCGTCCACTTTTTCTTTCCAATGTTTGCATTCAATTATAAGGATTGGTTCTCCATCTCTTTTGATCACATAATCAATTTTTTCACCTTTTTTTGTCCCTATATCACAAATAAATTCGGGAATTACCTCAGTAGGATTGAAAATGTCGTATCCTAAAATTTGAATAAAGGGCATTACGAAAGCATTTTTAGTGGCTTCCTCGGTATTAATTTGATCTTTTAAAGAATCAACTCGTTGATGTAATTGTTCTAATTTTAATTTTAAATTTAAATCTGCTTCCATTATAGTATTAAGTTTTTTATTTAAGGTAAATATAAGCAAAGTTTAGATTTGCTGGGAAGAGTTGAATTTTTGAGAGTGGTATTACTATATTTTACAGCTTTCCACTTGAGGAAATATACTAACACCTCTCGCAAATATACAAAATTCAAACGAGCACGGAACTTTCATTTCGCCGTCAGCATTCGCAAAGTAAAGTGGATTGGTTCGTCGTATTTTTCTTAGTTGATGACCGCGTTGATTTTGTCCCAAAGTGCACTATCGAAACCAGATAAGGCAAACTGAGGATTTGCAGGATCCGAGGCATCACCCATCCTGATGACGACCATCTTTTTGCTGGGGATCACATAGATTCTCTGGTCACTCGCGCCCATTGCAGAGTACATATCCGCAGGCGCATTCGGAACCAAATTGCCTTGAAAAACGGTTTGCTCTCCCGGAACCATATAGCTTGGCTTGCCGTTGAGCCACCACAAATAGCCATAAGATGGATTGAGGTTTTGCGAAGTCGCGATGCTTTCATCAAAAAAGCTTTGGTTAATGATTTGCTCGTTGTTCCATTTTCCTTTATTCAGGGCCAGAAGTCCGAATCGCGCCATACTTCGGGTGGTGCTGTGATAGATGGTGTAGATCGTTCCATAATTCCAAAAACCCTCCATCCCAATTTTATTTTTTAGCTTGTCGTTAAAATAAGTTTCGAAAGGTTTATTGCTTGCATGGTCAACCACATCCATTAATTTTTGGAAAATATTACTGTAGGCCCATCGGGTTCCGGCGTCGGCAACATAGGTTATATTGGGTCGGATGATATATTCTTTTGTATCATCGTTGCCCGATGTCATTGTCAGCAAGTGTCGCACGGTAATCAGGTTTTCTTTTTCCAATGGCATACTGGTCCATTCGGTACCCAAATAGTCGGATGCCTTGCTATTGATGTTCAGCAATCCTTCTTGTTGGGCGATTCCAGTGGTAGTGGCAACCAAAGTTTTTCCAGCGCTGTTCCATTCCCATTCGGCAGAGGCATTATGACCGTTAAAATATTCCTCCATCACGATCCGGCCATTCACCAGAATCATAAAAGATTTGGTGTGCTTTTCATTCAGATAATCCTTCAGTGGTTGCACTGCGTTTTGATTCCATCCTAAGCTCGCGATCGACTGGGTTTCCCAGGTAGAACTGGTGTTGGAAGGGAAATACATAGAGTCCGATGGCGCAATTGGGATTTCGTCGTCCGTGGAACTGCAGCTTGCCAACAAAATGACTAATGGGAGAAATAGGATAGACTTCATCATACAACGATTTGTTCGTTTGATGGTTTGTTTTCCGATTGGTTAAAATCAGTTCAGCTTTTTCTTTGACGCGCTGCATTTTGAGCATCAAGAAAGCTGCATCAAAATCTGCCATTCCGAGGGTTGACTGAATGATGGTTACGCTGCTCATCTCATCTTTTGTATGGCTGTGCAAAAAGGGTATTTGGTTTTTCGGTGCTGAAGATTGCCATAATATAGCAGTGCTAATGATTGTTTTGCTAAGAAGGTGTTTTGGAGGGAATTGTAGTTTTTAGAATGTTTGATTTGTAACTATTAGACCACACGAAAGGATTCGTGCGGTAGCGATAGAGGTAGCAATCAAAATATTAAACAGCTAATGTATTTTTACAAAACAATGGTCGAATATTTTACGAAAATGATAATTTAGATAAAGTGTTGTGAGATGGTTTTTTTCTGTTCAGATTCGTACTGTCTTCGAGTCAGGTTGCAGATTTGTTCGAGTCGGCTTCCTAAGAACGGTACCTTTTCCGAAGCCGACTCGAACACGTCTCGAACACAACTCGAACAAAACCCATATTTTAGTCCACTCAAATCTTCAAAAACAGGCTTTTTAGACTTCCTGTTTTTTAAATTTGTCAGAATATGAAAATCTTAAACGTCGATTAGAATTTTCGTTATATTTACAAATACATCTAGGGAATGGGCGATTTTCTATAATGTCTGATTTGGAATCAATACAGCACCCAAAAGGATTTGTGCAGTAGCGGGGGCGTCTAATAAAGCAGACTTTTTTTAGATGAATTTTTCCATCCTGCTTGGTTTTCGTAGTTTACAAAGTAGATCTTTAGATCCGCCTGATTTGCATATTCTACAAAATATACCTTCTTTTTTGCTTGGTTTGAATAGCTTGTAAAAAACCACTTACCATCATTGGCGCCCGCTTGGTTTTGATATTTTACTTTGTAAACGTTCAAGTCTGCTTGGTTTTCGTACGGCACTACAAAGACTTTGATATCCGCCTGATTTTCGTATTCAACCGAATATATTTTTTGCGCATTTGCAAAAACAGCGGTCACCAAAATGCTGGTTGATATTAAAATCTTTTTCATTTTTTCAGTTGCTTTTTTATCCTATCTAATCAATTTTCAAAACTCCGGTTTTGTTGCTTTTTTTAGCATCTCAACCTTTTTCTTTTCCTGCGATGTACTGCTCGCCGTTTTTCGATGTTGTAGGAAAGTGATGCAACGGGCTGGTTCATCAAGGTTTTAGAATGGACTACAATTTATTCTTTAGCCTTTTGGGAAGCAGTCACTTGATTATTTTCTGTGTCGATAAAAACCACATTGTAGATTGGAACGCCGGGATAGGGTTCGCCCACTTGGATGACTTGGCCCCCATTCTGCTCAATTCTCTTGATGGCTTCCTTGTAATTATCTACCTCGAGAATTAGTACGGTTTCTTTTAATTCTGTTTTGTTGCCAGCCGAACATAGAGCTACTAGGCCGTGTCCACAATCCAGATTGGTCCAAAAAGGTGATTTTTGTAATGTCTTTAGGGTAAAGGTTTTTTCGTAGAAGTTGATGGCTCTGTCCATATCCTGAACAAAAAGCATGTGCATCACTGACAGGGTCTTCATATTACAAATTTTAAAGTTTTACTTAGTATTTTTCAGATGCCGGTTGGATTTTTTTCGCCTAAAATATTCCGTCATAACCGGTATAATCCCATAATTCTGCAGTCGCATTCAAGCCCAATAATTTCTGGATAAAACTTGCTTATAGCCGAGCGGTTGTTTGTACGTCTTGGCGTTCTAAAGATTATTTTTGGCTCTGTTTTTTTACCATTCGTGGTTTGATGCTGGCGATGTTTTTTCTGTGAGATGGTATTAGATCATAAAAATGGTCATTTGTAATGATTCTCATTTGTTTTGTAAAGATACGAAAATGAGATAATCTATCAACAAATACACAAAAAGATTCATACAATAAAAAAAAGCTGTTCTACCAAAAGTATTTTATTCTCTAAACCTCAACCAATTTACATTTCCATTAACTTGCTTTAAGTCAAGTTCTTTTCTCAAATCACTTCTCAAATCATTTATTAACGAATCCAATTCCCATGCGTTTCCTGCGGGCACATCTATAGATAATTTTATTACTAATTCAACCTGATAAGGTGTCCCAAATAATTGGATGTCAGTTATTGCTTTTTCGAACTTATCATTCCTTTCTTTTGATGTTGGTCTATGTGAAATTTCGTGAGTTAATATTTGATAGGAAGAAATTAAATGTTGAAGTGTGATTTCTCTTTTTTTGTTTTTTCTGTCTCTTTCTGCTGTAAATCTGTGGGCAATTATCCATCCAACTATCGCAAAAAT
>JAKLPS010000003.1 GCA_022013695.1 Weeksellaceae bacterium | reverse complement strand
TGTGGCGAAAAACAGCTTAATAAAGCATTTAGCTCTGTCGGAATTTTCTTTGCCGTTGTAACTCTACGTGAACCCGTAATCAAAGTACTGTTGAGTTGATATTGATCTTTAAAAATTTTACTTAAATTGTTATAAAGATAATCTGCGGTATCGGCAAATGCTGTAAAGACAATGATCTTTTTATTATTGGCATTCAAAGGATTTTCAATCTTTGCTTTGATCGTCGCAATCAGCTTTTGCAGTTTATAATCTAAGGGTGGAGTTATTTTATTTACTTTATTTAAAAGCTTGTTTAATGTTGTGAAGTCTTCTTCCAAATCCTCTTTCCATTGCGTGCGGTCGATATCTGCCAAATGAACCTTCACTTTTTTACCAAAAACATTTTCTTCATCTCCCCAATTGGTATCCCAATCAAAGTTCTCACTTTCAGTATCAAATTGCGGGCTGACTAAATCTTCCAATCCATCTTTCGATAAAGCTTTTAGGGTTTGCTCTATCTGCGAAACAATACCATTAGTCGTTATCCTGAAGGAATCAATGGAACTTTCAATACGTTTCAGCATATTGATGCGCATCAGAATTTTCAAGCTCTTTTCCCGGTCAATTTGTCTTAGTTTCCCGCCCTTAGTTTGTTTGTCATACATTTCTGCATATTTGGATACTCGACTAGATAAAATATACTTCAATGGTGAATATACAGAAAGATTTAATTTGCTTAGCAGCTCGGCAATTTCCACATAAGTTAAGGAATGATCTTCCGTTAATGGGCTTTGTATAGAAACTGGTATATTTCGTTTTGGAAATTTACCAATATCACTGGTATCATAATAGGTTGTAATATGTTTTCTAGAACGGGCAATGGTGAGCGAATCTAATATTTCGAAAAAATCAAAATCCAACATATCCAAAAGCTTTTCTGTAGTTCTTTCAGATAAATCCAATTTTGTCCAAACATTGAATGCTTTTTGAGTTCTTTTGAAAATACTGTCGATTCCTAATTGGGTGTCCAATTTACCGTCAATAAGTTCTGAATCGCCTTCATAAGCTAATGCCAATTGATTTTTGAGGTCATTGAATTTATTATTTACGGGTGTTGCAGACAGCATCAATACTTTGGTCTCAATACCCTCGCGCATTACTTTTCTCAGTAGAGCCTGATAGCGATTTTCCTTTTCAGAATAAGTCAGGCCTGCATTTCTGAAGTTGTGCGACTCATCAATCACCACCAAACCATAATTTCCCCAATTGACGTTCGCAAGATTTCGTCCATTACTCATTCCTTTATCTCTCGACAGATCGGTATGAAACAATACATCATAATTGAAACGGTCTTTGGCGAAGATATTGGTTTTATCGTTGTGCCGGTAGGTATTCCAGTTGGCTTCCAGTTTCTTAGGACAAAGTACCAAAACATCTTTATTACGCATTTCGTAATATTTGATCACTCCTAATGCAGAAAATGTCTTACCCAAGCCTACACTATCTGCCAAAATACAACCTTTGTATTTTTCCAGTTTATTAATAGCACCTATTACTGCATCTTTTTGGAAATTAAACAGTTTGTTCCAAATTGCAGTATCTTTAAAACCAACTTTTTCATCCGGAAGATGATCCAAACTTAGATCATCTAAAAAAGTACTAAAAATATTATATAGTGTAATAAAGTAAATGAACTCCGGGCTGTTGTCCTTAAAAGCTTTCTCAAAATATTGTTGTACTTTTTCTGTAACTTCTTCAAGATTTTCGTCGTCTTCCCAAACCTGATTAAACCAATCCAAATACGCCTTACTATTGGGGAATTCTGTCTTTTGAATCAACGTGGGAAAACCCTTCTTAGGAGTTATCCCAAGATCTGCAGTTGTAAAACTGCTAATTCCACTCCAGGCATGCGCAGATTCATCTTTATCGGACAAATGAATCATTCCCGGAAGTGGATAGCTCGCTTGCTTATTAGATTTGAATGTGACTTTTTCCTTTACCCATCTGCTACATTCTTGGGCAATCGCTCTCTGGGTCAATTGATTTCTTAAACGCAACTCAAACTCGCCACCGCACAAATCTGCTTCTTTGAACAAATGCGGAATAAAAAACTTCGGAACTTCCTTCTTCAAGCTCTCTTGCAAGAAGGAAGGCGATGTAAAAATAAAACGCAGTTCATCCAGATTTTGCAATTCTTTACGCAAAACTTCAAATGCATAGATGGAAAACGAAGATGCAGCAATAGAAAGCTTGCTTTTCTTTTTAATGCTCTCTTTGAGGTCGTCGATAAGGCGGCTGTTGACGTTGTCAATTAATTTCATATTGATCCATTTTTCATCTATCTATGCAATAAAATATTCGCCTTTGATTTTGACGCTGGCTTTTTCTAAAAAATCTAAATATTCTGCTCGAAAGGGTTTGGTTTTTTTGATGCTATTACAATCATATCACCCTCATCTCCGTCCCGCCACTCAACTGCTTCAGCAACTGCTTCACATTCTCCTTCGCGGTATCATCCTTAAAACCTCTATCTCTGAAAACAATACGCAATGGTTTTTCTTGGGCTATTGCTTTGGCAAAATCTTCATCAATACCGTCATCAAAACAGCAGTAGAGAGAATCTCCGGCTACGGCATAGACTTCCTTGCCCGAAATGGTTTTGCGCTCTATAGGCAATGAAAGTGGCAATCCCCAGTCGAGCATAATCTGCGTTACCAAATCTTCTGCAGTACGGTCTTCTTTTACATTGTCTGCAAAAAGGTCTAGTGTACCTTGGTTATAATCTTGCGGTTTGTAATACACATCCTGCATATTGGAAGAATCTAAACGGTACACCCGGAAAACATAATCCTGCTCATCTTTGAAATCTGCAAACAAACCGTCTTTTTTGGCTGTTTCTATTTTTTCTTCTTTTATTTTATTGGCAGCACGTCGAATTCTTTCTTTGCCTATTTCGCAGATGTTTTTGTAACCGGCTTTGTAGGCTTCGCTTTTTTCATCGGTGACTTCGGGAAGTTGTACCATTATGTATTTTCGGTTTCCTCCGTCTTCTGCATTAAGTTGCATTACGGAATGCGCTGTTGTCGCGGAACCAGAAAAGAAGTCGAGGATGGAGTCATTCTTATTTATAATTCTATCAATCAAATAACTAATTAACTCTGGCGGTTTTGCGTAAGAAAAATAGTTCCCTAATTCCAAGCTGTCTAAAAGCTTACTTGCTTGCGTACTTGAAAAACTATCAATTACTCCAAATGGTCTTTGCGTTCTACTTATGATATTGCCTTCATTGTCACAATTCAAATATTGCTTAGTGTAAACAGTCCAAATATCTTTCGAATCTTTTTTAATTACAACAAAGTCATTTCCAATTCCCCATTCTAATTTAGGTTTAGACCATCTCCAACAAGCTTGTTTACCCGAATTATTGTCTTTTGGATAAACAGTAGAACCGTCAGGAGTTTTAATTGGATAATCCAAACTTTCCGAATACTGAATTGAACCCATCCCTAATTTTTGCAAATAATAAGGTCCTCTTTCATTTAAGTGATCATCTGTCGATTTATATCTGTCTTCATTATTTATTGAAGTACCAATAATATTAGTAAGTTCTAAATTTCTCGAAATACAAATTATATGTTCGTGCTTTATTCTAAAATATTTTGTGTCTGAACTGCCTCCGCCTTCTTTATTTGACCAAATCAAATCTGCAACAAAATTCCCGTCTCCAAAAATCTCATCACACATCTTTCTCAGGTTATGCACTTCATTATCATCAATTGAAATAAAAATAACTCCATCTTCCGTCAAAAGATTTCTTGCTAGTTTTAATCTTGGGTACATCATAGAAAGCCAATCAGAATGGTAACGTCCATTGGTTTCGGGGTTGGCTACCAGGCGTTGGTTGTACTCGTCTTTTTGTCCGCTCTCAAAAAGTTCTTCTTCGCCGGCTTTGGCAAAATTGTCTTTATATACAAAATCATTACCTGTGTTGTAAGGCGGATCTATGTAGATCATTTTTATCTTGTTCAGGTAGCTTTCCTGCAATAGTTTCAGCACTTCCAGGTTATCGCCTTCGATGTAAATGTTTTCGGTGGTATCAAAATCCACACTGTCTTCTCGCACCGGGCGCAGGGTTTTGGTGGTGGGTAAATTGGCGGCAACGATAGATTCGCGTTTTCCAGGCCATTCCAGCCGGTAGCGTTCTTTGTTGCCTTCTACTATTTCAGTAGAGAGTTCCTGCTTCAGCAAATCGAAATCTATCTTTTTGCCTTCTGCCGTTTCGGTAACGCAGTTGGGGAAAAGGGCGGCTATTTTTTCTATATTCAGGCTGGTGAAATCGCTAGATTGTAGGTCTAATTTATCGTTCATCTTGGTTTATTTTAATTGTGCAATATCTAGGAGTTTACTGTAAGTGGCAATGACATCAAATTTCACTTCGCCATTACTTATGGTTTTAAAATGTTCCTGAGCACAATGTATTTTTAATTGTTCAATTCCTCTCAGGTCGTTTGCGTTTTCAGAACCTTTGGTTTCGGCTACAAAATAGATGTGTTTTACTTTTTCGTTATCCAAAACAATTGCCCAGTCGGGACTGTAATTGGCAACAGGTGTGGCAATGTAAAATCCTTTTGGCAATTTGGCATAAACTACAACTTCTACGGCTTGCTCCAGATTTTTGGTAAATTCTCTTTCTATTTTAGAATCGGTTTCCAAGAAATCATAGATATGTTTTTGAAGAATTTCCTCGGTACGTAACACATTTTTCCCGTTGGTAAAAACGGTTTTTGCATCAAATGATTCTTCGGTTTTGTTATAAGCAATATTATTGATGATGAGCGATGCTTTGGTTTCATTGATGAGCTTGGCGCACTTGGCAATAAACTCTTCCGGATTTTTTCGCAATAAGAAGAATTTCTCCTGATTTATTTTTTTAAGAATAGCAACGATGGTCGTTCTTTTCAGATTGGTTAATGCTTCTATCTCGCCTACGATGTCATAAGCCACATCGGTGTACAGGTCAGAAGACAATTTTTTAGGGTCGGTTCTGGTCACATTGAATGCGGTTCCATCCTTCAAATCTTCTTTAGAAACCGCACCCATTTCTCCCGTCTTGATTTCGTATTTCCGTTCAGAAATATGCAGATCGGCATTGATGCGTATGTTGCTGTCCTCAATCAATTTATCGGTATCAAATTTCACTTCATATACGGTTTTCAGGCTAATCTTTTTCCAAAGCTCCTGAAATTCTTTCTTCGCAAAATTCTTATTGATATTCAGCGGAACGGTATCATTAGCATTTTCAGGTTTTATGCCTTCTCCATTATAAACAGACTGCAACAATTGACTCACAGCAGAAGCATAAGCAGCCAAATGTTCCGGTACAGGAACTTCATTTTTTTCGATGCGTTCTTTTCCTTCGGGTGTGATTTTGTCATCGTCATCCAGAATATCGTTTTTGTACAAAAACTTATTGAGTTTTTTAGCATCTTCATCCGTCAAACGGTGCGTATCTCCCAATTCATTGGCCAATATTTTTCCTAAGAAAAATTTGACATCGGCTCTTACAGGGCGGTCTTTCAGTGATTTTGCAATTTCTGTCTGCAATCCTTTAGCGAAATCTTCATAGCTTTCAGAAGCAATGACCGTCAACACATTGAGGTCGTGCACTTGCTCACCCACTTGTTCAAAATCTTGGCGAACACCATTTTTGTCAACGCACAATCGCATTCCGCGGCCTACTTCCTGCCGGCGGCGTGTTTGGCTGGCGCCATCTGGATTTTTCAAAGCACAGATCTGGAAAACATTCGGATTGTCCCATCCTTCCTTCAAAGCCGAATGCGAAAAGATAAACCGTGTTGGTTCCTCAAAGCTCAACAAACGTTCTTTATCTTTCATAATCAAATCATAAGCAGAAACATCATCAGAATCTTCGCTGCCACGCTTGATGGTGGGGTCAACAGGTTTTCCTTTTTTGTCTATGGAAAAATAGCCGTCATGCACCCTATCGGCATCATCACGTTTCAAATAATCCAGATAATTGCCGGGTGCATACACTTTTGCAGTTTTCTGGCCATCGTTTTTAATAACATAATCGCTATATTCTTGATGGAAAAGATCCACATATTGGTTTATGGCATTTTTATATTCTTCTTCAAAGATTTGCGCATATTCGCCCAAAACTTCCTCGCCCATTTCATCATACTTTCGGTATTTCTCAACGGAATCGATGAAGAAAAGCGATAGAACTTTAATGCCTTTTTCAAAAAGATATTTTTCCTTCTGCAAATGCGAAAGAATGGTTTCACGGATTTGAATTCTTCTGAAAGCCAATTCGTCTTTGTCATTGAGAATATCTCCCGGATAAATATCCTGACCATTGACAATAATTTTATTCAGATAACCATTAACTTCTGTAACCAAGCAATTTTTATACGAAGGTAAGTTTCCTGATATTTCATACAAATCGGTTCCCTGAGCTATTTTTTCGCGAACACGCTTCACTCCGTTGCCTGAGCGTTTTTCGTATTCTAAATAGGCCATTGGTGGGTTGTTGGCACTAAGGCTAATATATTCCAGATACAAATATCCAGTAGTTCCCGTAGAACCTTTCAAATTAATTCCTTTGACCTGAATTTTCTTAACCAGCTTTTTGTTGTACGCATCAAGTGCATCCAGTCGGTAAATTTTATTGTATTCTTCCAAATGCGTTGCAGAATAACGCAAAGTAAAAAGCGGCTGAAAATCCTCCATACTTTTTAGCGTAACCGAACCTTCCTTCCCGACAGACTGCGGTTCGTCGATAATGAGGATAGGTTTTGTTTGGGCAATAATATCAATAGGTCTTCTTGATCCGAAATGATCTAACTCCTGATGAATACGTCTTGCGTCAGCACCTTTCGCCGCAAATGCCTGCGTATTGATAACCATTACGCTGATTCTTCCATCGGACGCAAAAGTTTCTATATCTTGAGGGCGGGAAGAATTATAAATGAAAGGACTGATTTTATGTCCATAGATTTCTTGGAAATGATCTTGCGTTGATTCAAAAGTTTTGAAAACTCCTTCTCGGACAGCAATACTGGGAACAATAATGATAAATTTGCTCCAACCATACTTTTTGTTCAATTCATGCATTGTCCGGATGTAGGTGTAGGTTTTGCCCGTACCTGTTTCCATTTCGATCGTAAAATTATAGCCGATATTCGCCCCTTTTACAGTATCTAATTTTTGATTTTCAATAAGGTAATGCTCTCTTTGCACATTCACAATATTATCAAAGATTTGAGAATCGGTGATTTGTATGGCACTGTTTCTGTAACCGATAAGTTCTTCCACATCATATCCCAAGGTAGCAACACTTTTTGATTGCTCCCGAGCTCTTCTTAAAATCTCAGATGTCTTCTCAAGTGTAAAACGATTAGTCTTCAGACTTTGGCCTTCAAAACATCTTACCACGGATTCTACAGCGTGTATTTGAAAATCCTGCTCTTTGAATTGTAATTTCATCAACAAATTATAATTAATCGCTAAATATAGTTAAAACACTAAAAACAAAAAACAGTGTGTGCAAAAAAACTAAAACAAAACCCGAAATATGAATAAAAAAAACAACGCAACTCCTCTTTCGCAACATTCCATTTTCCGGCGATTAAACACAGCAAAAAAAGCCTTTTCTTGCAGAAGTGTTCGAGAAGTGTTCGACTCTTGTTCGGAAAAAGGGTACTTTTTTCGAAGCGCTCTCGAAGAAGTGTGAAAGAAAACTCGAACAAAACCCGAAAAAGGAGCAGAAAAAAAACGCTGGAAATCTTCTTTTCCAACATTCCATTTTCCCGAGATTAAACCCAACAAAAAAAGCCTTTCCTTGCAGAAGTGTTCGAGAAGTGTTCGACTCTTGTTCGGAAAAACGGTACTTTTTTCGAAGCGCTCTCGAAGAAGTGTGAAAGAAAACTCGAAGAAAACCCGAAATCGGAGCGAAAAAAAAACGGTGGAAATCCTCTTTCGCAACATTCCAATTTTTAACGATTATTCAAACCAAAAAAAGCCTTTCCTTGCAGAAGTGTTCGAGAAGTGTTCGAGTCTTGTTCGAAAAAACGATACTTTTTTCGAAGCGCTCTCGAAGAAACCTGCAACAAGAGTCGAAGAAAACCCGAAAAAGGAGCAAAAAAAATGAATCAAATCTGCTTATGAAAAATGATCCATTTCAAAAAATACCATTCCAAGTATGTTGCGAAAAATCACTGCACTTAGATTTCAAAGTTTTCTATTTTTATTTTCGCCGGATGAGGTGCAGCCCATCTCGCAACGGTAAAATCAGATTTTCAAAATCAGGATCTTGCGCCACGATTTTATTTACCATTTTGATTTGTTCGGTCTGTTGGTCTTTCGGATGATCTTCAAGAACTTTGCCGTACCACAGCACGTTGTCGATGAGGATCACGCTTCCCGAACGCAGGTTGGGTTTGATGAGTTTCAGATAGTCGAGATAGCTTTCTTTATCGGCATCGATGAAGATCAAATCCCAAGTTTTGTCCAGTTTTTTAATCACTTCTTTGGCATCACCGATGATGAATTCGATTTGGTCTTTATAAGCACTTTCCGAGAAATATTTCTTGGGAATGTAGGCCAAGTCTTCATTTTTATCAATCGTATAGATTTTGCCGTCTTTGGGAAGGCCTTCCGCCAAACTTAGCGCCGCATACCCCGTAAAAGTTCCGATTTCCAAAACGTTTTTGGGCTGGATGATGTGCGACAGGATGCTCAGCAATCGCCCTTGCAAATAGCCGGAAATCATATGGGGCTGCGTGGTTTTTTGATAAGTTTCTTTTCGTAATTTTTTGAGAATGGCGGGTTCTTCGGAAGCATGGTCTTCCAAGTAGCGGTCCATTTCTTTGTCCAATTCTTCGAAATAACTCATTTTCTGTTCAGCGTTTGAGGTTTTGAAATCCAAAGTTAATCTAATTTGAAATCACAAAAAAACCTTGCCGTTCCCTGACAAGGTTTTCAATTTTAGATTTTTGATATAAATCAATGAAGATTCACCGTTTATTTTTTCACCGGAGCGATGTCCATCAGCTTCATAAACTCATCCAGTTTCGGCATAATGATGATTTCCGTTCTTCGGTTCTCGCTTCGTCCGGAGACCGATGCGTTGGTCGTTTTCGGATTATACTCAGATCTTCCGCCTGCCGTGATTCGGCTAGGATCTACGCCAAACTGGGTCTGCAAAACCTTGGCAACCGCAGTCGCCCGCAGAGCAGAAAGATCCCAATTGTCTCGCGGCGGAGTGGCACTGTTCAGTGGCGTATTGTCGGTATTTCCTTCAATCAGAACGCTGTACTTGTCGTAGTCGTTGATGACTTTAGCAACCTTCGCCAGCACATCGGCCGCAGCAGGTTGGATGTCGTATTTGCCGACTTGATAAAGCATTTTGTCTGACAATGAGATCATTACAACGCCTTTCAGCACTTTTACATCCACGTCCTCATCAGCCACATTGTCCAGAGAACGTTTCAGTTTGTTGGATAATGCGATATTCAAACTGTCGTTTCTGCTTTTTCCGGCGATCAGTTGTTTGATGTAAGCATTGGAAGCGTTGATCTCGCTCACCAGCTTATCAATGTTGGTAGAGGATTTTCCACTGTTGCTAAGGCAAGCATCAAGGCTGGATTTCAGCGCATTGTTTTGTCCCACGAGGAGATCGTTTTGACCTTTCAAAGAAGAATTCTCTGCTTTCAAATCTTGGATTTGACGCATTCTTTCTCCGGCATCTTCTACGCACTGTTTGTAGTTCAGATTCAGGGCATCAAACTGTTTTTTGCTGACACATGAGCTTAGGGAAAGTCCCATCACCGCTATGGTCAAAATTTTGAATAATTTCATATCTTGGAGTTTAAATGTTTCAAATCGTTCTTTGCAACCGGCTCAATTGGCCAAGCTTCGTGCGAGTTGTTCCAACATTTCAAAAGTAAGAATTATTAAACGTATATTTGTAATGATCAGCAATATTTTCTTTACATCATTGTGCTAAGTCTCCTCAAATTTCAAAACGCGCTCGAACAACTGTTGTCTCAGTCGCAACAAAAAACATACCTTTTGGCCGTGAGTGGCGGCGTAGATTCTATGGTTTTGGCTGATTTATTTCAGCATTCCGGTTATCATTTTCAGGTGGCGCACGTCAATTATCATCTTCGGGGCGAGGATTCCAACCGCGATCAGGAGCTGGTTTCTGATTTTTGCAGCAAGCACGGCATTCCGTTTCATTGGTACGAAGTTTCGGAGGAAGATGGCAAGCCGGCAAATTCTATTCAGAACTGGGCGAGAGAGTTGCGCTATCGGTTTTTCCGAAAAATCCAACAGGAGCAAAATCTCGAATATATCGTCACCGCCCATCATCTGAACGACCAGTTGGAAACTTTCATGATCAACCTTTCCAAAGCGGCGGGAATCCAAGGTTTGAGCGGCATTCCGGCTAATGAAAATGGGATTGTCCGGCCACTGCTCGGTTTTTCCAAGCAAGAGATTTACGAATTTGCCAACCAACATCACATTGAATTCCGCGAAGATCTATCTAACCAAAAAAGCGATTATTTGAGAAATAAAATCCGGCACCATATCGTTCCCCAATTGGAAAAAATCAACGATCATTTCCTGCAGAATTTTGCGAAAAGTATGGACATCCTCAATCAGACAAAAAATGTTTTGAATGATTGGATTGATGAAAAAATAAAGGCTTTTGAAACGAATGTTGAAACGGGACAAACAGTCATAGATAAAACGAAATTCTCCGAAGAATCAGATTTAATTCGTTTTGAGATTTTGAAAAATTTTGGTTTTAAGGATGAAAAAGAAATGCAAAAAATCTTCACAGCGCAGACCGGCAGTACATTTTTCAATTCAGAATACCAATTGATTGTCAACAGAAACGAATTGATTTTGAATCAAAGGATGGAAGAGGGAAGAGGAAAGATGGAAGATGAAGAAATTGCTCTTGAAATGGTCGGAAACGAAATTGTGGTTCCTGAAAATATTAAAACCGAAATCCGAGAATTCGGGAATTGCAATTGGAAAATCGATAACAATAAAATAAACTTGCCGCTAAAATTGAGGAAAAAAAGATCGGGCGACACATTTTTCCCAATTGGATTGGCGGGCAAAAAGAAAATCGCCAAATTTTTTAAGGACGAAAAATTGTCTATTTTAGCGAAGCGAAAAATCTGGCTCCTCTGCGACGCCAATGATCAGATTCTGGGCGTGTTGCCTTTCCGGCAAGACGGAAGGTTCCACTCAAATGATTCTGAATCTTTGGGAGTTAAAATTTAAAATCAAAAAATGAAAGATCTAAAACGGGTGTTATCCGCACTTTTTATATTGATAATAAGCGTTTTCAATGCGCAGATCAAAAATCCCGTCAAATTCAAATTCGACGTGGTTGCCGCGGGAAAGGATCAATACGAAGCCGTTCTCACGGCAACGATCGAGGACCAATGGCACATCTATTCGCAAGATCTTCCGCCGGATTCCGGCATCCCGACGGAGTTTAAAATCGCTTCTCCGGACGGCATCCAATTAATCGGAAAAGTGATCGAAGTGGGGAAAAAACACGACGAATTCTCGGAAGCTTTCGGAACGCAGATCGTTTATTATTCCGATCAGGTGGTTTTCAAACAAAAATTTAAACCCAAAAATCCCTCCAAAGCATCGACTATTACGGCAGAAATCACTTATCAAACTTGCAACGACAAGGTTTGCCTCGCGCCGAATACTTTAGAGTTTCAAAAGCAAATCGCAGCAACTGCCGTTTCGGAAGTGGAAAAACAGGATCTAAAAACCGACAGCATCTCCGCACCAGTTCCTGATTCTAAAACAGAAGTAGCCGCCGTTTCCGCACCAGCAAGCGGCAACCAAACAGGATTGAAAATCAACGCTTTAGACTTTAAAAATCCGTTGACCACTTGTGGCACGGCGCCACAAAAATTGGCCAACGACAATTGGCTGGTTTTGGGTCTCGGTTTCCTCGGCGGATTAATCGCGTTGCTCACGCCGTGCGTTTTCCCTATGATTCCGTTGACGGTTTCATTTTTCACCAAAGGCAGCAAAGATAAGGCGAAAGGCAGACGAGACGCCTTGCTCTACGGATTTTTCATTTTACTGATTTTTGTTTTGTTGAGCATTCCCTTTCATATTATCGAGGGCATTTCCGGGAATATTTTCAATCAGATTTCGACGAATATTTGGCTCAACTTATTTTTCTTTGCGATATTCCTTTTCTTCGCATTGAGTTTTTTTGGCTATTACGAAATCACTTTGCCAAGCTGGGTTGCCAACCGCTCTTCCAAAGCCGAGGACGCCGGCGGGCTCATCGGGATTTTCTTTATGGCATTGACATTGGTCATCGTTTCCTTCTCCTGCACAGGACCTATTTTGGGCAGTTTATTGGGCGGCGTGGTTGCCGGCGCAAAGAATGTTCCCACCTTATTGACCTTCGCGTTGGCCGGTTTCGGATTGGCTTGGGCATTGGTTTTCGGATTGCTGGCTTTGTTCCCGCAAGCCTTGCAAAGTTTGCCAAAATCGGGCGGTTGGATGAACTCTGTGAAAGTCGTTTTGGGTTTCATCGAGTTGGCTCTGGCTTTGAAATTTTTGTCCAAAGCAGATTTGGTTTCCAAAACATTTTTCCTGAAAAGAGAATTGTTTATTGTGCTTTGGATCATCATTGCCATCGGATTGGTGCTCTATCTGTTTGGAAAAATCAGATTTCCGCACGATGACAAAAATCCAAAAATCGGTTTGGGAAGAAGGATTCTCGGGGTTTTCGGAATTGTGTTTGTGGTTTATTTGATCCAAGGATTGATCCCGTCCGAGAAACCCAAATTACAGATGCTGAGCGGGATTTTGCCACCCTTGAATGTCAGTTATTTTCACGACGAAAAAGACGGAATATTGGGTTTAAAACCATATCATAATTATTTCGAGGCGATAGAAGTGGCGAAGAAAGAGAATAAACCTGTATTGATAGATTTTACGGGTTACGGTTGCGAAAATTGCCGAAAAATGGAGGAATTTGTATGGAGTCAGGATGATGTTTTGCCGATTCTCCAAAATGAGCTCATCATTGCTTCCGTTTATGTGGATGATAAAGAAGAACTGCCGCAAAATGAGCAAATCAAAATCGATATGGGCGATGGCCAAATGAAAAAAATCAAAACCATCGGCGATAAATGGAGCTTGTTTCAGCAGGTTAATTTTAATAACAATTCCCAGCCACACTATGTGTTGGTAACGCCCGATCAAAAAGTGATCAACATTCCGGTTTCCGGATATATGCCCAAAGAAGAGTTCAAAAAATTCCTCCAATGCGGTATCGATTTTTATAAAAACGAAACGAATTAATTTCCAAATCAAGTCGATCTTTTTCCTAAAAAATATTTATTTTAGAAGAAAATTTTAGCAATGAAACAGCTTTGGTCGATTTTTGGTTTAATTTTAATTTTTTCGTGTAATAAACCTGCGGAAAAAAGTATTTCCAAAGTCGATAGCGCAAAAATCATCGATTCTATCAACCTTGTACGGACTCAAATCAACGACAGTATTTTAGGAAGGCGTGGATTCAAAAACCTCGAAGGAACACATGTTTTGACACACGATATGCTGAAGGGAACGGGAAAAATCACTTTTACAAAAACCGGCCAGGACGAGTACCGGATTTCAGGCAAACAAACCGACGGCAAGCAGTTTCTGATGATTGACGGAACCGCCAGAATGACTTCGCCAAAAAATCTTAAATTTGACGGAACCATCAAACAAAGCATTTCCGACAACGACAACGGAAAGCTGGATATGCGAAGTGGCAAGAGAAACTTTTCTACAAAAGACGGCGGCAAAACCTTCAAGCTTCACGAATCGGTTAACAGCTCGGGATTTGCCGACCAAATAATCATTAAAATGTAAAATGATGCTTAACTACGAAATAGAAGGAAACGGAACAGAAAGCTTGGTTTTGCTCCACGGTTTTATGGAAAATCTCTCCATTTGGGACGATGTGATACCTTACCTGTCGGACAAATTTCAATTGATCAAAATCGATTTGCCGGGCTTCGGAAAGTCGGAAGTTGTGGCAGAAATCCAAACGATGGATCTGATGGCGGAGGAAGTCAAAAAAGTGACCGATCATTTGAAATTGAAAGACTTCCACTTGCTGGGACACTCGATGGGCGGCTACATTACCTTGGCTTTTGCCGAAAAATATCCGCTACTTTTGAAATCTTTCACGCTATTTTTTTCAACCTATTTTGCCGACGACGAGGAAAAAAAACAAACCAGAACCAAAGGGTTGCGAATCATCAAAGAAAATTTCCGGGCTTTCGTCAACGCCAGCGTCCCAAATCTTTTCAATCCCAACGAACACGATGTTCTGGAACATAAAATCGAAATTGCGAAGGAAATTGCCTACACATCGTCCGTTGATGGTGTTTTGGCTTCGCAAAAGGGAATGATAGAACGACCAGACCGCGCTAAAGTTTTGGAAGACTTCGAGGGGAAAATACTGGTTCTTGCCGGCAAACACGATTCGGCGGTCAATTCTGAAAAAACCATCAAAAATCTGCCGGATAACACGAACATCAAATCCTACGTTCTGGATTGCGGACACAACGGGCATTGGGAAAAACCCGAGATTTGCGCCGCGATTATCAACACAGAATTGCTGCATCACCTGCCCAAAAAGTTTATTTTTTGATGTAAAATTTTGAATTATTTGAAAATCAATCAGATAGACTTTTAGAAATCCTCAGCCTCAACCTTTTCCTTGAAATCGGCAATGGTTTCCTCGATCGATTTGAAATATTTCCCGCCGGCAGCATTGATGTGGCCGCCGCCGTTGAAATATTTTCTCGCAAACTGATTGGTATCCACCGAATCTTTGGATCGGAAAGAGATCTTGATAAAATCTTCGTAAAGATCTTCCATAAAAAAAGCCGCCATTTTGGTGCCGATGACGCTCAGGCCGTAATTCACAAAACCTTCGGTATCGCCTTTGTCGAAGCCATATTCCTTAAGTTCCGACCGTTTTAGCCAGAGGATGGCCACTTTTCCTTCCTTTGTCAATTCGATTCTGCTGAGCACGAGCGAAAGTAAATGTAAACGGGAAATCGTATTGGTGTCCCAAGTGTTGGAGCTGATGAACGCCGGATCGGCACCTTTCTCGATCAAATCGGCCACAATCCGGTGGGTGCTCGCGCTCGTCGATCGGTAGCGGAAACCGCCTGTATCGGTCATTATGCCGGTATATAGACATTGCGCGATATCCAGATTCACAGATTTTTCGTCATGATTGGCTTGGATGAAATGATAAACCATCTGGCAAGTGGCCGGAATCGTGACGTCGGAATAGACGTAATCAAATTTATCGGGCATCTGATGATGATCGATCAGGATTTTTTTGGCCTTAGCTTTTGTCACCCAATCGCCGAGAAGTCCAATCCTTGTAGGAGAGTTAAAATCGAGACAGAAGATAACATCGGCGTTATAAATCGCCTCGCCGGCTGCTTTTCTTTTGTATTCGCCGATCACGATTTTCTTGGCTTCCGGCATCCATTTCAGGAATTTTGGAAAGTCGTTTGGAACGATGACGGTGGCGTCGATTCCTTTTGTTTTCAAGTAATGTTTCAGTCCAAGAGTAGAGCCAATGGCGTCGCCGTCGGGGTTGTGATGGGTTACGATGACGATGTTGTTTTCCGGAACGAGGAGCGCGTTGATCTCTGAAATTTCTTTGGCTGTGAACATAAACGAAGTTTGAAAAAGTGAAGTTCCAAAGGTAAAACTTTAAAATAAAAAAATCGGCTCAAATTTGAACCGATTTTCTCAGGATGAATGTTGATGATTTAAATTAAAAATATTTTTTTGAATGGATAGATAACTTGTTGATACATTTAATATTATGATTTATAGAAGCATAACCTTAGAAATTCCTTAACTTTGCACCATCACTTCTACAATTGAGTGTTTAAATTTTAATTAATCATTTGGTTATTTAACTCAAGTCAATGCACAAAGCTGGATTCGTAAACATCGTTGGGAAGCCAAACGCGGGAAAATCTACTCTTCTCAATCAATTGATGGGAGAGAAGCTGGCCATCGTGACGCAGAAAGCGCAAACCACCAGACATAGGATTTTCGGAATTTACAATGAGGATGATCTTCAAATCGTTTTTTCCGACACGCCTGGCGTGCTCGATCCCAAATATGGTCTGCAGGAAAAAATGATGGATCTCGTGAAAGATTCTTTGCAGGACGCCGATGTGTTTTTGTACATCGTGGATGTCACGGATAAAGGCGAACAGTCCGAATTCCTGATCGAAAAGCTCAACAAAATCCCCGTTCCGGTATTGATATTACTCAATAAAATAGATCAAACCAATCAGGAAACCTTGGAGAAAACCGCAACCGAGTGGCACGAGCGAATCCCAAAAGCCGAGATTCTGCCCATTTCTGCGCTTAACGCCTTTAATACCGATATCATTCTTCCAAAACTAAAGGATATGCTGCCGGAAAACCCGCCGTATTACGATAAAGAAATGTACACCGACAGGCCGGAACGTTTCTTCGTCAATGAGTCCATCCGTGAAAAAATCCTTTTGAATTATGATAAGGAAATACCTTACGCTGTTGAAGTAGTGACGGAGCAGTTTAAAGAAAAAGAAGGCATTATTTTTATAGATTCTATCATCTATGTGGAGCGCGATACGCAAAAAGGCATCATCATAGGCCACAAAGGCGAAATGATCAAAAAAGTGGGGACAGAGGCGCGCATCGATTTAGAGAAATTTTTCGGCAAAAAAATCCATCTCAATCTTTTCGTCAAAGTGAAAAAAGATTGGCGGAAAAATGACAGAGATCTCAAAAACTTTGGTTATCATTAGCAGATTGCCTTGCTCTGCGGATTTTTGCCGGTTCTGGCAGTCCGGTGGCGCGGTAATTGCCAGTCTAAAAAAATTGGTCTTCGGATTTCTCATTACTATTTATTCTATTTTTTACGGTTGTAATTTTTCGATATCAAGAGAAAAGCGCAATTGTCTTTTAAACTATGAAAAGCATATTTATTGTTCTCTTTTTTTCCCCTTTTTTAGGTTTTGCGCAAAATACTTACGATTTGGAAGTGGTCATCAAAGGTCTATCCAATAACAAAGGAAAAGTCTATGTTGGACTGTACAATTCTGAAAAAGATTTTCTCAAAAATGTATATTTAGGAAATATTTCCAAAATCTGGAAGCACGAAGCGATCGTGACTTTTAAAAACGTACCTGCAGGGCAATATGCGCTGTCGGCATTCCACGATAAAAATGATAATGGTAAACTGGATACCAATATGATAGGCGTTCCGAAGGAAGATTATACCATTTCCAATAACGCTAAAAACAAGTTTTCTTCGCCGAAATATGACAAGGCTAAATTTGAATTGACCAATAAAACCAGAATTGTTCTTTCTATGAAATAATGTGTACCGTTTTGCTAATCAACCCATTGCGCGACATAGTCTTTGATGATAGCCCAGAAATTTTTGCCAAGAAAATAGATGAGGGTAGAAGTGATAATGCCTTTGACCGTGAAAAAGATGATTCCGCCAATGCCAAACTTCTTCAGCAAATCCTTCCATTTTGGCGATTTTTTCTCCTCAGTCTCCGGAAACTTTTCCATTTAAATTTTTTTTCAAAAATAAGAAAACCTCAACGATTTCTACGTCAGTTCTGCACGCTAACTGTTCTACAATCGTTGCGAAAATTTAGATTCATGATTAACGTTTGTTAGCTTTTAATTTTGCCAGTCAGATTATATTTTTATCTTTAGAGACTTCTAAAAATATACAATTTCATGTCCGCTATTTCCATATCAGAAAGCCTTAAAAAATTAGGCATTTCGCAGCAAAACAAAGGAACTTCCACAGGATTAGACTTTTTTTCCTCAGGAAAATCAATCGACAGCATTTCTCCCGCAGACGGAAAAGTGATTGCCTCCATCCAAACCGCTGACCAAGCCGACTACGAAAAAGTGCTCGCCAAAGCGCAGGAAGCCTATCAAGAATTCAGACAAATTCCTTCTCCAAAACGTGGCGATCTGGTGCGTCAATTTGGAAATAAATTGAGAGAATACAAAGCGGATTTGGGCAAACTGGTGTCCTACGAAATGGGCAAATCCTTGCAGGAAGGGATGGGCGAAGTTCAGGAAATGATCGATATATGCGATTATGCGCTGGGTCTGTCTAGGCAGCTGCACGGCTACACGATGCATTCCGAAAGGCCTGGCCATAGGATGTACGAGCAATATCACCCGTTGGGAATTGTGGGTGTGATCTCTGCATTCAATTTCCCGGTTGCCGTTTGGAGTTGGAACGCTGCTCTGTCTTTGGTTTGCGGCAATGTCGTCATCTGGAAACCCTCTGAGAAAACGCCACTCTGCGCCCTGGCCTGCCAAAATATTCTGGCAGAGGTTATCAAAGAAAATAATCTCCCGGAAGGGATTTCCAGTGTGCTCGTCGCAGATCACGAGATTGGTGATAAACTGGTCAACGACAAAAGAATTTCGCTCCTTTCTTTCACAGGCTCGACCAGAGTTGGAAGAATCGTAGGACAAAACGTGGCAAAACGTTTCGGAAAATCGATTCTGGAATTGGGCGGCAATAATGCAATTATTATCACAGAAAATGCCGATATCAATATGAGCATTATCGGCGCTGTGTTCGGCGCAGTGGGAACGGCCGGACAAAGATGTACTTCTACAAGACGATTAATCATCCACGAATCTGTTTATGACGAAGTGAGAAACCGCTTGGTGAAAGCTTATGGACAATTAAAAATCGGAAATCCGTTGGACGAATCCAATCACGTTGGTCCATTGATCGACAAAGCTGCCGTACAACAGTATTTGGATTCCATCGAAAAATGTAAAGCAGAAGGCGGAAAATTCGTGGTGGAAGGTGGCGTTTTGGAAGGTGAGAACTACACTTCCGGCTGTTATGTGAAACCTTGCGTTGCCGAGGTGGAGAATCATTACGAAATCGTTCAGCACGAGACTTTTGCACCAATTCTTTATTTGATTAAATATAAAACTCTGGACGAAGCAATCGCTTTACAAAACGATGTTCCTCAAGGTTTAAGCTCCGCAATAATGACTCAAAATCTAAGAGAAGCAGAATTGTTCCTTTCAAACAGCGGTTCCGATTGTGGCATTGCCAACGTGAATATCGGAACTTCAGGTGCGGAAATTGGTGGCGCTTTTGGCGGCGAAAAAGAAACGGGCGGCGGAAGAGAATCCGGCTCCGATGTCTGGAAATATTATATGAGAAGGCAAACCAATACGATTAATTATACGAGCAGTTTGCCTTTGGCTCAGGGAATTAAATTTGATTTGTAAATGAAAAAACACTTTTTATTAGCATTTGCATTTTTATCATTTTTTTCTTGTTCCAGAGATGAAGATGATTCTGAAACTCCTCAAAATCAGTGTAAAATTGTCACAGCAAAAAGACATAATTATTTGTTTGATGATGTGGCTATTTCAACATCTAGTTTTGATGTGAATTTTAACAAATTTACTTTTGAATATGATTCTCAAAAGAGGATTAATAAAGTTATAGGTGGTTTGATTGCCAGTTCGGCAGGAGATCTAGGCGGTTTCTATTTAAGTAATACAGCATCAGACGAAATTACCTACTCGGGAAATACTGTTTTTGTCAAAGTTTCGGCTAATATGGGCATCAGACCATACGACAAGGAATTTGTGATAGAAAATGGTAAACTTTTGAGTCAAAAGATCACTTCAAAGTTTCCTGTTTCAAATAATACAATATCAACAAATTTCAGTTATGAATATTCAGGAAATCAAATATTGGAAAAGTTCAATGGTATTTTAAACAACAGACTTAATAAAACTTTGACTGTTGAAAATGGGAATCTAACTAAAGTCGTAAAATGGAGATATAACCTGGACGGAAATATCAACGGAAAAACAGAGATTATCTATTCCGATTATGATAAACAGGAGAATCTTCTAAAAGATAAATTTTTTATCAATGGAGCCTTTTATTCAGCTTTTTCAAGTAATATATATAATAAAATAGATTCTAAAACTTATGATTTGCTAAATGGAACGTTTGTTTTTAATGGGAATTATTTTAATACGACCTATGATCCTGCTAGCACCTCAAATTATTTTGAAAAAAACTGTAACTAAAAATACAAAATATGATAACAACTACAGAGAATAAAGTAAAAGAAACCCTCGGAAAACACATCCTAGCAGACGGTTTCGATTTTGTGATGGATTATGAAAAATCCCACGGTTCTTACATCGTTGACCGATTGACGGGCACAGAATATCTTGATATGTTCTCGATGTTTGCGTCGGCTTCCGTTGGTTACAACCATCCTTACATTTTGGAAAAAGCGAATTGGCTGGGAAAAATGGCGATTTACAAACCCACTTTGAGCGATGTTTATTTGCAGGAATTTGCCGATTTTATGGAGGTTTTTTCCAGAGTGGCAATCCCAAAAGAATTGCCTTATTGCTTTTTTGTAGAAGGCGGCGCATTGGCTGTAGAAAACGCTTTGAAAACGGCTTTCGATTGGAAAACAAGAAAAAACTGGCAGAAAGATATCGATAAAGAAGCTAATTTAGTCATTCATTTCAAACAGTCTTTCCACGGGAGAAGTGGTTATACCTTGTCATTAACCAACACCTCTGATCCAAGAAAACACCAATATTTCCCAAAATTTGATTGGCCAAGAATTACCAATCCAAAACTTAATTTCCCAATCACGGAAGAGAATCTGGAAGAAACCATCAAGCACGAGCAAATGGCGTTGCTTCACATCCAGGAAGCTATTTTGGTGAATCCGGATCAGGTGGCGTGTATCATTATCGAACCCATCCAAGCGGAAGGTGGTGACAATCATTTCCGAAATGAGTTTTTTGTAGAATTAAGAAGAATCTGCGACGAAAACGAAATTCTTTTGATTCTGGACGAGGTTCAAACAGGCATCGGAATGACGGGGAAAATGTGGGCTTACCAGCATTTGGGAATCACTCCGGATGTGATTGCTTTTGGCAAAAAAACCCAGGTCTGCGGGATATTGGCTAATAAAGAAAAACTGGACGAAGTGGAACACCACGTTTTCCAAGAAAGTTCGAGAATTAACTCTACTTTTGGCGGCAATTTCATCGATATGCTTCGTTTTCAGTTGATTTTAGAAATTATCGAAAATGAAAATCTGTTGGAAAATGCCAAAGTTGTCGGCGAATTTTTATTAGATGGATTATTAAAAATAGAACAAAAATATCCGGAAAACATCTTCGCTTCCAGAGGAAAAGGACTGATGTGCGCCTTTGACCTCAAAGATCCTGAAAGCCGCAACCAACTTAGGGAAAGGCTTTACAAAGAAGGCGTCATTGTGTTGGGTTGTGGCGACAAGTCGATCAGATTCCGCCCGCATCTTAATGTAACGAAAGCAGAAATCCAGACCGTTTTAGACAAGATAGATTCAATTTTTGAGAATTTAATATAAAGAATTTCTGCTTTTGATATTTTTTTGCTAAATTGCTATTCCTTATTAACATCAAAATCTGAATTATGGATGCCACCACAAGAGTCTCTGTTTACGAAAGCAGCAGCCCCCAGGAGATCCAGCTGATGAAGTCTAAGCTGGAAGATGCAGGAATAAAATGCGATGTAGAAAACGCTTATCTCAGTTTTCTGTCGACGCCCACTGCGACCAATACTTTTATAAAAGTGGATCTTCGAGACGAAAAAAGGGCGTTTGAGATCATCGATGAGTATTTAAAATCAAGTCAAAATTGATTTCATCTGTAAATTTTATTATTTTATTTGTCAGATGTTATCTCCGCTTAATCGGTTTATTTATCGTTAATTTCGGCTTATGTCGATTTCATATTTTTAAATTTTACGTTTTACAGAAGTCGGGTTCAAAATTCTTTGGATCCGATTTTTTTGTTGAAATATCGTCATTAAGTTTGTAATTAATCATAAAATCCTTATCATTGCAATTCCAAAAAAGGGGAATTAGCTCATCTGGCTAGAGCGTTAGACTGGCAGTCTAAAGGTGACGGGTTCGATCCCCGTATTCTCCACTTAAGCATGTCCTTACAATTTTTTGTAAGGATTTTTTTGCGCCCAAAATTGTAGTCGCCGTGTGGCGTTAAATTGTAAATTCAAAGAATGAAAATCCTCAATATTTACTTAAATTTGGAATTCAAAAAATGCGTTCTAAAAAGCGCTGCAAAAAGAGAACTTCAAAAAAAAATTGATATTATGATTCCAAAAGCATTCTTTGCCAGGCTGTTCAAAAGCAGATTTTCGGTATTATTCTCCATATTAAGTCTTTACGTGGTGCTTTCCTTCGTCGTCAGGCTTGTATTTCTCGTTTGGTCGTCCAAGGATGTGGATTTTAGCATTGTTCCACTTGCACGCGCATTTTTCACAGGATTCTTTTTTGATCTCGCTGTGGGCGCATTATTTTTAATTTTATATGCTATTTATCTGTTCATTTTCCCAAAAAAGTGGATCGGTTGTTTGTTCGACAGGATTTTTACCTATTTCTATTTGATTTTAATTCTGATCATCATCTATTTCAGTCTTTTGGCCGAGATTCCGTTTTGGGATGAGTTTGGCGTTAGGTTCAATTTTATCGCGGTCGATTATTTGATTTATACTTTCGAAGTCGTTCAGAACATCAATCAGTCTTATCCGCTTCCGTTGATTTTTGCCATTCTGATTGCCTTAGTTGCGTTAACGCTTTTTTGGCTTAAAAAAATCGGGGCTGTTCGCTATACATTTACGGACAAAAGATCCCTCGCTGTTCGGTCAGGATTTGCTTTTCCTTTTATCATCATTGCCGTAGGTTTGGGATTATTTATGAAAAATAAGCAGGCAGAATCCAATAGTAATTTGGTCGTGAATGAGTTGGGAAAAAACGGTGTTTTCTCTTTTTTTACAGCGTTCAAAGCCAACGAATTGGACTATAACACTTTCTATCCAAAACTTTCTGACAAAGAAGCTTACAACATTTTGAAACCAAAGCTTTTGCAGGATAATCAAACCTACGCTTCCGATAAGCCGGATGATATTTCCAGGATTACGAATGGCAATAGCGAACAGAGGCCCAATATCATTTTGATCACCATAGAAAGCTTCAGCGGCGAGTTCATCACGGCATTTGGCAACCAAGATCACATCACACCCAACTACGACCGACTGGCAGAGCAAAGCGTTTTCTTCACCAATCTATATGCCACAGGAACCCGAACGGTCCGCGGGATGGAAGCCTTGACCCTGTCGGTCCCGCCAACGCCCGGAAACAGCATTGTGAGAAGACCCAATAATCAAAATTTGTTCTCCATTTCAACAATCCTTCAAAAGAAGAATTATCAGCCTTATTTTATCTACGGTGGCGATGGCTATTTTGATAATATGAACAATTTTTTCGGTGGTCAAGGCTTCGATATTGTCGATAGAAACAGAGGAAATGCCTTGTCCGATGATATCAAAACGAAGCGATTCCCGATCTCTGATAGCGAAGTGAGTTTCGAGAATGCCTGGGGAATTTGTGACGAAGATCTTTACAAACAATCGATAAAATATGCCGATATAAACAGCAAATCTGGAAAACCATTTTTCCAATTCGTGATGACCACTTCTAACCACAAACCCTACACGTTTCCGTCCGGAAAGATAGATCTGCCGCAGGGCAACAGAAATGGAGCAGTGAAATATACAGACTATGCGTTGGGAAAATTTTTGGACGAAGCCAAAACCAAATCTTGGTTCAAAAATACCGTTTTCGTGATCGTTGCAGATCATTGTGCCAATAGTGCCGGCCGTTGGGAAATCAACCCCAAAAATCATCACATCCCGGCCATCATTTACAATCTTCCGAATAAAAGTGAAAAAATTGACCGCTTGACGTCTCAGATTGATTTAATGCCAACTTTGTTTGGATATCTGGGTTGGAGTTACAAAACCAGCTTGTACGGAAAAGATATTAATCACACCAAGAAGGGCGAAGAAAGGGCTTTCCTTGGCAATTACAGAACTTTGGGGATGCTGAAGGGTAATATCTTCACCCAGATTGATGACCGAAAAAGAGTCAAACAATTTCGTATGTCCGGAAATAAACAGGAACTGATCGAGACGAAAACTAAAAGCAACGATCTCGTTTCCGAAACCATTTCGTACTACCAGACCGCGAGCGAACGCTTCAAAAATGGAAAGATGAAAAGCACTGCCAACTGAGGAGAATCAAAATTTAAAAATTAAATTTAGTCAAATACCAGTCCCATGAAGAATATGTTTGCAAGTTTGTTTTTTGTCTTATTGAGTTTTCAAAATCTTTTTGCTCAGGATAGTTTGGTGTCAAAAAGTGATTCGGCCGTTAGCATTTTTCAAAAATCACTTTTGGATAAGACACATCAATTGAGTTACAAAAAATTGATTATTCCAGCCGTTTTTATTTCTTACGGTGTGGCCACCTTGAAGATAGATGCGCTGAAGCAATTGAACTTTTCGACGCGCAACGAGATCAATGAGCATCAGCCGGATCATATCAAATTGGATAATTATACGCAGTTTGCACCAGGAATCCTGGTCTATGGTCTCAATGCTTTGGGAGTTCGAGGCCAGCATAACTTTAAAGAAAGAACGCTTATTTATGGAACGTCTTTACTGATAGCGTCGGCCTTTGTCGTGCCTTTGAAGCATATCACCAAAGAGGAAAGACCAGATGGGTCCGACAATCTCTCGTTCCCATCTGGGCATTCGGCCTTTGCGTTTGCATCGGCTCAGTTCATGTTCAGAGAATACAAAGATTCTAATTTTCTGTTGGGCATTTCAGGATATTCCTTTGCAGTGTTCACAGCAGTTTACCGGCTGATGAATGATAAACATTGGTTCAGTGATGTTGTTGCGGGTGCAGGTTTTGGGATTGCTTCCACGGAAATCGCTTATTGGCTTTATCCAACGATCAATCGGCTCTTAGACGGGAAAATCGGTCAGTTACAAACGATGGTAATGCCTTTTTATCAGAACAAAAATTTCGGAATCGGATTGGTAAAGAATTTTTAATTTTTTTGTCAGGATTGTTAGAGATTGATAGAAACATTTTGTTGAGTCACCTTAAAGTTTTAATGCAAAATCTTGCTCAATTTGACGGTGTGTTCTATTTTTGTTACTTTATAGAGTAAGCAATCCATTTACTTTATCATACAACACATTTTCACGAACAGTTCTTTCAAAAATAATCGAAAAAATTTATGATAACAAGCTCACAACCTTTCATCTAATTTTCTAAACTAAAAAATGGAGAACAAGTTGATTAAAATCTTATTTATGAAAAGATGGGCCTTGGTAATTCTATTTTCAATCGTTCTACTATCTTGCGCAGCTTCGAAGTCTGCAAAAAAATATTCCTATAAAAAGCCGACAAATACGTCATCTACCAATCTCAAAAAATTGAAATCGGCTTATTCTGGCAATGTTTCCGGCAAGAGAGCGTCCGTCGTCAGCGATGCAGAAAGCTATCTGGGTGCGCCTTACAAATACGCCGGCAATACCAAAGCAGGGTTCGATTGCTCCGGTTTGGTTTGCAAAGTGTTTGATGAGAATAATCTCAAAATGCCAAGACGCTCTCAGGATCAGGGGAAGACAGGATCTGCCATCAATATTTCTGCGGTGAAACCGGGCGATCTTTTATTTTTTGCAACCGCCGGCGGATCCGCCGTCACACACGTGGGCATTGTTCACGATATTTCAACTAATGGCGAAGTCACTTTCATCCACTCGTCCACGTCGAAAGGGGTCATCATCTCATCGCTCAACGAAGCCTATTGGAACAAAGCATTTCTTTTTGCGAGAAGTGTGCTTTAGTTTTATTATTTTTGCGCCAACCTTGTTTCTAGTCAAAAAAATCAATTATCATTAATTATCATTTAAAAATATGTCTCTACAGGAAAAAATCGAAAAAGCGTGGGATCAGCGCGAACTTTTGAAGGAGGAAGAGTACCAAACTGCGGTGAGAGAAGTGGTTGCAAAGCTGGATGCGGGAGAGCTGAGAACAGCCGAACCTACGGAAAACGGCTGGCAGATCAACGAATGGGTGAAGAAAGGTGTCGTAATGTACTTCCCAATCCAAACGATGGAAACCATAGAAGTGGGTCCTTTCGAATTCCACGACAAGATTCCTTTGAAGAAGAACTATTCCGAAAAAGGCGTCCGAGTAGTGCCGCATGCCATCGCAAGACACGGCAGTTTTGTCGCCAGCGGCGTGATTTTGATGCCCTCTTACGTCAATATTGGCGCCTACGTCGATTCCGGAACGATGGTAGATACCTGGGCAACGGTTGGAAGTTGCGCGCAGATTGGTAAAAATGTACATTTGAGTGGCGGTGTGGGAATTGGCGGCGTTTTAGAACCTTTGCAGGCAGCGCCGGTAATCATCGAGGATGATGCTTTTATTGGTTCTCGTTGTATAGTTGTGGAAGGTGTCCGTGTGGGCAAAGAAGCTGTTTTGGGTGCGAATGTCTGTTTGACGATGTCTACTAAGATTATAGACGTTACAGGATCTGAACCAATCGAAACCAAAGGTTATGTTCCAGAACGTTCCGTTGTAATTCCGGGAAGTTATACAAAACAGTTTCCTGCAGGCGAATATCAAGTACCGTGCGCCCTGATCATCGGGAAAAGGAAAGAATCGACCGATAAAAAAACCTCTCTTAATGATGCTTTGCGGGAAAATAATGTGGCAGTCTAAGTCCTGTTGTTTTTAAACTTATATTTGTCATTCTAATGAGAACTAAACTTCTTATTGGGATGACATTTTTTAATTAATAACCTATGAAAGCATCGTGAAACAGAAGTTCTTGAAATTCATTTCGGATTATCGGATTATTTTTGTGATTTATATTATTGTTGCGGCTATTACGGCTTACACCAAATATAAAAGAGGAACTGGCGGTTACAATAATTATCTCATTTTCAAAGGTGTGTTTTATAATACATTGCAAGAGAGAAATATCTTTCTGCAATATCCAGATTTGTTTTTTGACAGCAATCATTACGGTGTTTTTTTCAGTCTTTTAATTGCACCTTTTGCATTGCTGCCAGACGCTTTTGGCGCTGTTTTGTGGAACGTGGCCAGCACCTTGGTTTTTCTCTTTGCCATTTACAAACTTCCCTTTTCAGACGCAAAAAAGTCTTTTTTCGGCTGGCTTTGCCTCCAGGAATTCATCACGGCAGCCACCTATTTTCAGTTTAATATGATATTGACAGGATTATTAATGTTATCCGCAATTTACATTTATCAAAGAAAAGAAGCAAGATCAGCTTTCGCAATTCTCATAGGAACCTTTGTCAAAGTTTACGGGATCGTCGGCCTGTCTGGCTTTTTCTTTATCAAAAACAAAACAAGATTTATCATTTCGCTTCTTACTATTGCCATTCTATTTTTTGTTCTTCCGATGTTTATTTCCAGTCCCCAGTTTGGCGTTCAGTCCTACGCAGATTGGTACCATTCTTTGACCGAAAAAAATCTATCAAATCAATCTTTGACGAGTCGCCAAGATTATTCCTTGATGGGCGTGGTACGGCGTGTTTTGGGGAAGGCAGATATCTCCAACCTATTATTTCTAGTTCCGGGATTTGCCTTATTTATGCTGCCCTATTTTAGGATAAAGCAATATCAATTTCTACCATTTCAGTTGATGATTTTGGCTTCCACTTTATTATTTATCGTATTATTCAGTTCCAGTTCAGAAAGTCCAACTTACATTATTGCGGTTTCTGGCGTCGCGATTTGGTTTCTGATGCAGCAGAAAATTTCAAAAATTGATATTGGATTATTGGTTTTCGTGATGATTTTCACTTGTTTTGCATTTTCGGATCTGTTTCCGAAAGCAATTAAAGAAGACGTTTTTATAAAATATTCTACGAAAGCAATTCCTTGTATTTTGATTTGGTTTCGCGTGATGTATGAACTGCTGACCAAAGATTTCGAGCAAGATTATAAATTAGACTGATGAAAAAAATTTCAATAGTAGTCCCAGCTTTTAATGAGGAAGAAAATATTCCTCAGATCAGACAAGCCGTTGCGGAGGTTTTCAAATCCACGTCAGGCTATGATTACGACATTATTTTTATTAATGATGGCAGCCGAGATAGGACTCAGTCGATTTTAGAAGATCTCGCCGAGAAATTTTCTGAAGTTAAGTATATAGAATTTTCCCGAAATTTTGGTCATCAAAATGCCGTGAAGGCCGGTTTGGATTTTGCAGACGGCAATGCCGTAATCTCAATGGATGGCGATTTGCAACATCCTCCGGAGATGATTTTGCAAATGATTCAGAAATGGGAGCAAGGGTACGACATCGTCTATACGATCCGCAAATATTCCAAAAACATAAGTTATTTCAAAAGAAAAAGCTCCGATTTTTTCTATTACTTGCTATCCAGCCTGTCCGATGTAGAGCTGGAAAAAGGCAGTTCGGATTTTCGTTTGATGGATGCTTCTGTGGTAGAGGTCATCCGAAATTCTGGAGAATCCGATATTTTTCTTCGCGGATTAGTCAAGTGGGTGGGATTCAAGCAGTTTGCGATTCCATTTGTAGCAGCAGATCGTTTTTCCGGCAGCAGTAAGTACAGTTTCAAAAGAATGATCAAATTTGCTTTCACGGGAATAACGGCTTTCAGCGTGAAACCGCTTTATCTGGCGGCATATTTGGGCTTCTTTTTTTCACTGTTGCCGCTGTTGTACATCCCGTACGTCATCAACGCTTTTATTCATAGAACTCAAATTTCTGGCTGGGCCTCGCTCATAATGACCATCGTTTTTTTTGGCGGCGTACAGCTGATTATACTCGGGATTTTGGGAATTTATATGGGCAAGATATTCAAGCAGATGAAGGATCGTCCCATTTATATTGTCCGTTCAAAAAAGTTATAAATGATATTACTTTCATTCGACATAGAAGAATTCGATATGCCCTTGGAATATGAGGGCGAGATCCGTTTTGACGAGCAGATTTCCATTTCTAGGCAAGGCCTGCAGCAGATTCTGCCGATTCTGAAAAAACACGAGATCAAAGCCACATTTTTCTCCACCGTGATTTTTGCAGAAGAAAATAAAGATTTAATTAAGGAATTATTATCTCAGGGTCACGAATTGGCTTCTCACACGTGGTTTCATTCTGATTTCAAAGAAAAACATCTGGCAGAATCAAAGCAAAAATTAGAACAATTATTCCATACCAAAGTGGTTGGTTTAAGAATGCCGAGAATGAGTCCAGTCTCTCAAAATGCCGTCGCAGAAGCTGGTTATTTTTACAATTCTTCCATCAATCCTACTTGGCTTCCTGGGCGATACAATAACTTCAAAGTTAGCAGAAAAGCTTTTTGGCAGGGAAAAGTTTTGCAATTTCCAGCTTCCGTTGCCACATCATTTAGAATTCCTTTGTTTTGGTTAAGTTTTCACAACTTTCCAATTTGGTTTTACCGATTTCTGAGCAAATTATCGATTGAATCCACGGGTTTTTTAAATATTTATTTTCATCCGTGGGAGTTTTCAAATATTTCTGATCCCAAATATAAATTACCAGCATACACCTTCAGGAAAACAGGCATTCAAATGGAAAATCGGTTCGAAAATTTTATAGTTTGGGCCAAGAACAACCATTATCAATTTGGTACAATTGCTGATTTCCTGAACGATCTAAACCTAAAAAATAGCTGATGAAAATAGCCTACGACGCCAAGCGGATTTTTTCCAGCACATCGGGTTTGGGAAACTATTCCCGCGATCTAGTGAGGATTCTTTCGAAGATATATCCGGAAAATCAATATGTTTTGATCAGTAAGAAAACCTCGGAAAAAGGGAATGAATTGTTGAAACTCCCGAATGTTTCGCACGTCCAAACTTCCAAAGGAACCTTGTCTAGGCAGTTCAAAATGGGAAAAGATGCGCAAAATATCGGGGCTGATATCTTCCACGGTTTGTCCGGAGAGTTGCCTTTGAGATGGAACAAAAAAGCCATCAAGAAAGTGGTGACAATTCACGACTTGATCTTCGAAAGATTTCCGCAATATTACACTTGGATCGACCGAAAAATCCATTTCTGGAAATTCCAAAGAGCGGCATTTGCTGCTGATAAAATTATCGCCATTTCTGAGCAGACAAAACGCGATATTGTAGATTTCCTGAGAGTGCAAGAAAGCAAAATTGAGGTGGTTTATCAAGGTTGCCACGCCAGTTTCAAAGAAAAACAACTGCCGGAATTTCTTGATCAAATCAAAGAAAAATTCAATCTTCCGGAAAATTTCATCTTGAATGTTGGAACTATTGAGCCCAGAAAAAACCTTCTGAACGTTATAAAATCTCTGGAGGGCACCGAGATTCCGCTGGTGGTTGTAGGCGGTAAGAAAAAGAAATATTTCAAACTTTTGCAAAAGGAAATTCGACAGAATAAAGTGGAAGTTCAGTTTCTGGAAGGCGTTTCGATGGAAGAGTTGGCGGCGATTTACAGGCTGGCCGATATTTTTGTCTATGCCAGTTTTTTCGAGGGTTTTGGAATTCCCGTGATAGAAGCATTATTTTCGGAAACGGCCGTCATTACGAGCAATTCTAGTTGTCTTCCCGAAGCTGGCGGCTCCGATTCTGTTTACGTCGATCCCAAAAATATCGCTGATATCAGATCCAAAATCAAGTTTCTCTGGGAAAACGAATCGGAACGAAAAAGACGTGCGGAAAAAGGGTTGCAATTTGTTCAGAAATTCAATGACGACGTGATTGCGAAAGATCTGATGAAGGTTTACGAAAGTTTAGTTTAATGCATAATTTCTTTCTCCAAAAATCGCTGATCCAACTCGCACAGAATTAGAACCACTTTCTATGGCCAAAAGAAAATCGCCGCTCATTCCCATTGATAAAGTTTCTAATGGTATCTGTTCAGAAAGTTCATTAAAAAGCTGTTTCAAAACGCCGAATTCTTCACGGATTTGAGTTTCATCTTCCCCAAAACTCGCCATTCCCATTAAGCCTTTGATCTCGATATTTGGATAATTTCCTTTTAAATAATTGTTGAAAATATCTTTGGCTTCATCAGCTGTCAATCCAAATTTCGTTTCTTCTTTCGCGATTTTCACCTCAAGCAAAACATTGATTTTGCGATTGTTTTTAAGAGCTTCTTTATCAATTTCCTTTAAAACTTTTTCGCTGTCAACACTTTCTATCATTGATATAAAACCGGCTACAAATTTCACTTTATTGGTTTGAAGGTGTCCTATCAAATGCCACTCAATATCGTTTGGAAGAACGATTTGTTTCTCCAGTAATTCCTGAACCTTGTTTTCGCCAAAAGCACGTTGTCCCAAGTCATATAATTCTTTGATCTTGTCAGCTGGATTAGTTTTGGAAACCGCTACCAGTTTTACATTTTCGGGAAGCAGGGAAAGGATATGTTGATAATTTGATTGGAGTGACATTGCTATACGATTTTGTAATATAATGCAAAAGTAATCATTAATTATCTTAACAAAACCAGCTCCCGAATTGTTCTAAAATTCGTAAATTTGAGGAAATTTTTATTCGAATTAATATTCAAAATATATGAGTCAATTTGATGTAACCATTATCGGTTCTGGTCCCGGCGGCTATGTGGCGGCAATCCGCGCTGCCCAATTGGGTTTCAAAACAGCAATTATCGAGAAATATCCTACCTTGGGCGGGACTTGTCTTAATGTGGGATGTATTCCTTCAAAAGCTTTGCTGGACAGCTCTGAACATTTCGAAAAAGCCAAGCACGACTTTGCCAATCACGGCATCCTCATCAATGAGCCAACCGTCGATCTCGCAAAAATGATTGCCCGCAAAAATGAAGTGGTGGATCAAACGACCAAGGGCATCAACTTTTTGATGGACAAAAACAAAATCACTGTTTTTGAAGGCGTGGGTAGTTTCGAATCGGCAACCCAGATCAAAGTTTCTAAAAACGACGGTTCTTCGGAACTGATCGACTCCAAATACATCATTATCGCCACGGGTTCCAAACCATCCAGCCTGCCTTTCATCAACCTTGATAAAGAAAGAATCATCACTTCAACAGAAGCTTTGAATCTGAAAGAAATTCCGAAACATTTGGTTGTAATTGGTGGTGGAGTTATCGGTCTGGAACTTGGTTCTGTTTATTTGAGACTGGGTTCTCAGGTAACTGTTGTTGAGTTTATGGATAAAATCATCCCGGGAATGGACGGAAGTTTGTCTAAGGAATTGCAAAAAGTTCTTAGAAAACAAGGCATGAAATTCGAACTTTCTACAGCTGTTTCGGCTGTTGAGAGAAACGGAGATTCTGTAAAAGTGACTGCCAAAAATAAAAAAGGCGAAGAAGTAAACTTCGAAGGTGATTACGTTTTAGTTTCTGTGGGAAGAAAACCTTACACAGACGGACTTGGACTGGAAAAAGCTGGCGTAGAACTTGACGAAAGGGGAAGAGTGAAAACCAACGATCATCTACAGACCAATGTTTCTAATATCTATGCAATCGGTGATGTAATCAAAGGTGCAATGTTGGCTCACAAAGCAGAAGAGGAAGGGACTTTGGTTGCTGAGATCTTGGCCGGACAGAAACCTCACATCAATTATAACCTGATTCCTGGCGTTGTTTACACCTGGCCGGAAGTTGCAGGCGTTGGTAAAACAGAAGAGCAACTGAAAGAAGAAGGCGTGGCTTATAAAGTAGGAAGTTTCCCAATGAGAGCTTTGGGAAGAAGCCGTGCAAGTGGCGACACAGACGGATTTGTAAAAATCATCGCTGACGAAAAAACAGACGAAGTTTTAGGTTTCCATATGATTGGAGCAAGAGCTGCGGATTTGGTTGCAGAAGGCGTTATCGCAATGGAGTTCCGCGCTAGTGCAGAAGACATCGCAAGAAGTTCCCACGCACATCCAACTTACGCAGAAGCAGTGAAAGAAGCTGCTTTGGATGCGACCGGAAAGAGGTCGATCCATATGTAATCATCCAATTTATAGATTCTTAGAAAAAGAGAAGCTGCCAATGCTTCTCTTTTTTTGTGGTTGATGAAAATTAATCTTCAAATAATTAAAATTGCTAATTAATTTGTTTTTATTTTTGTTAAAATACTAGTTATGATACAGGAACTTGATCAGGATTTTGGCGCTCTGAACCAATATATCGCTCAGCTGCGGCCAAGCAAGATTTTCATTCTGGTAGATGAAAATACGCACGGCTATTGTTTGCCGATGCTGCTCCCGAATTTGGAAACCGATGCGCCATTCGAGATCATCGAAATCGAAGCTGGCGAAGAAAACAAAAACATTGGAACAGCAACTCAACTTTGGGAGATTTTTTCAGAAATGGAGGCAGATAGAAAATCTTTATTAATCAATCTTGGCGGTGGAGTAGTGACGGATATGGGCGGTTTTGTGGCGTCAACTTACAAAAGAGGTTTCAAATTCATTAATATTCCCACCACTTTGCTGGCGATGTGCGATGCGTCCATCGGCGGAAAAACCGGAATCGATCATCAATTTCTTAAGAATATCATCGGGACTTTTGCACTGCCGGAAGGCATTTTTTTATTTCCCAAATTCCTTGAAACCTTGAAGTTTGAGGAACTGAGAAGTGGTTTTGCAGAAATGCTGAAGCACGGTCTGATTGCAGATGCTGATCATTGGGTAGCACTCAGTTCATTGAATAAAATTTCGCCGGAACTACTTGCTCCGCTCATCAGCCGAAGTATGGCGATTAAAAATGAGGTGGTGACAAAGGATTTCAAAGAAGAAAATGTCCGCAAGATTCTGAATTTTGGCCACACGATTGGTCACGCAGTCGAAAGTCTTTTTCTTCAGAAAGGCAATTTGATCCTGCACGGAGAGGCGGTTGCGCTGGGAATGATCTGCGAAACCCATCTCGCTTTTTTGGCCAGATTAATCGATGTAGAGCACTCATCTACTGTCATCTCCAAGATCCAAAGGTTTTTTCCGTACATCGATATAGCCGAGTTTAAGAATGAAGATATTATTAATCTCATGTTTAATGACAAAAAAAATCTGGATGGCAATATCAATTTCTCATTAATTAATGGCCTCGGAACGTGTCTTTATGATCAGAAATTGCATCCGGAGCAGATCCATTTGACTTTGGATTTCTATAAAACTCTTAATTAATAAAAATTTATAATTTTAAGATGATGTGTTTAAGTATCTGAAAAATAAAATATTAAGTCAATACCATAAAGATTTATTCTTTATTTTTATTTTTTTGGCAAAGTATTTGAAAGTATGCTTCCCGTAAAAACAAAAATTAAAATTTGACATTATGAAAAAGTTATTTTTAGGATTAGGTTTAGTCGCAGGAACATTGGCTTTCGCACAGACAACTACTCCCACATCAACAGCGGGTCCAAAATTTGGTATCAAGGCAGGAGTTAACGTTTCGTCATTATCAGGTGATGGATATGATGATACGAAGTCAAAAGTAGGATTCTCCGGCGGGCTTTTTATGAACGCCCCTTTATCCGAGCAGTTTAGCATTCAGCCTGAGGTTATGTACAGCCAGATGGGATCTAAAATCGAAGGTAAATTTGCGAATACAACTTACAGCACAACAAGGAGTTTAGATTATATCACCGTTCCAGTGATGTTTCAATTCAGAGCGACTCCGGAATTTTATATCGAAGCAGGACCAGAATTTGGTTTTTTGGTAAGCGCAAAAGATAGTGATACAGTCGGTAATTTTAGCACTACCAATCAAATAGATACAGATAATTTTAACACCTTTAATCTTGGATTGGGATTAGGCTTAGGGTTTGATATCACAGAAAATTTTGGAGTCAATGCACGGTATGTTGCGGGTTTCACAGATATTAATAAGGATGGAAATACCTCATTGCAAAACGACGGTAATAAAAACAGAAATAATACGTTCCAAGGTGGCGTTTATTTCAAATTCTAATTCCCTCAAATCTAAATGTTATAAAAAGACCGAATGAATCGGTCTTTTTTTTGTTTAAATTTTATATTTTTGCTCATCAATTAAACAATGATGAAAAGAATATTTCCGGTCTTGGCGATCACTGCAACTTCTCTGCTCTCTGCCCAGTCTTTTGGTGTAAAAGGCGGCGCAAATCTTTCCACAATCAGCAAAGAAAGAAGTTGGGAGGACACCAACGCTAAACTTGGCTACTACGTCGGTGTCTATATGCATGCGCCGGTAAATAGTGTTTTCAGCATCCAGCCCGAGGTGCTCTACAACAATCTTGGCGTGAAGTATGATAACGGCTCTGTGTCTCACACGCTGGGATTGGACTATATTTCAGCGCCTATAATGTTTCAGTTTGAACCCATTCCCAAATTATTTGTGGAAGCGGGTCCTCAGTTTTCTTTTTTAATTGGAAATAGTGATCGTAATAAAACGCAAGATGTGGTCACCATCAAAAAATACAGAAACAATTCCAACTACAATAGCTTTGATTTGGGAGGCGCTGTAGGCGTGGGTTTTAGAATTAACAATATTACAATTGGAGCGCGGTATGTTGCCGGCTTTACCGACATTAAGAAATCTGGTTCTACGACTTGGAGCAATGATGACAAGCAATTGCGCAACAACGCATTGCAAATCGGTTTGGAATACGGATTTTAGAAAGGCCGGATCAGAAAAAAGACCAACATCAAGTTGGTCTTTTCTTTTTTTATATGCTTACAAAATGGCTACTTTACAATCAGATTTTTGCTGGTCGTTTCTCCATTATTCGCGATGACAATTCTGTACGTTCCGGTTTTCAATGTAGAGATATTGAGTGTTGTTTTTTCATTGTCCAAAGATCCTTTACCAATCAATTTTCCTGATAGATCTACGATGTGATACGTTGCTCCTTTGGTCGCCTTATTTAGAGAAATGTTCACTTCTCCTTTTGCTGGATTAGGATAGATTGCAAAACCTTTTCCCACTGCCGCCTCATTTACCGCAAGAATTTTATTAATATTAAATTTAGCAGAATTGACTGCAAAATAAATATTATTGACAGCTTTTACCATAATTCTCGCATTGGCATTATCTTCATTGGGAAGCGTCACAGAAGCAGATCCATTATTTGGAAATTCTCCAAGCAAAGTAGGGTAGGTCAGTCCATTATCAGAAGAGAGCAAGATTTGAACATTTTGTGTGCTGATTGGAGCGGCATCCGTTCCGGCAACGTCCCAAGTCACTGGTAGCAGACTTGCTCCTACGTAATTGGCTGCAGAAGTTTGGGAAGTGACTTTGAACGGACCGGTTGCTGTCACAGTCACTTTCATTAAATCTCTTGCCGCTTGATTTCCTGTCGCTTTATTATCATTTACCAAAAGAGAAAAGTTTAATGACCGTGCTACTGTCGGAATGACTTCCCAAGTTGGGTTCAAAATATTATTAGCAATTGATGCCATTGTCGGGAAATATCTCTGGTTAGATGGGGATGGCAAATAAGATCTGAAAACGGTTCCCAGGGTTGTTGTGGTAGTTGGTGGTTGTGGATTATTGGCCAATGATGCCACGTCGGTCTGTTCCCAAAGATAAGTGACGGGATCGCCATCTGGATCAGATCCGGCTCCTGTCAAAACAAAGGCTGTTCCGTTGGGAATGGCGTAATCTGCGCCTGCGTCTGCTGTGGGTACGGCATTGTTATTAGGCGTTTTTACAGAACAGTCGGTGTTTTTGGTAATGAAATTGTACATTTCATTCACGCTCACGGAGTGAAAATAGGGATCGCTATGAAGCTGTATATCCGCTTCTGCTAAGCATATACCAGCGTACGCCATAATCGTTGTGCCACCGCCCGGTTCGACGGCTGTAGAAGTATTGGCGTTTCCTTGGCAAGATCCAGTATCAGCACGGAAAGTGTGGTTTCCTCCAAACTGGTGTCCCATTTCGTGCGCCACATAATCTATGTTGAAAGCATCATTGACTGGAGCAGGAAGACCCGTTACGCCGCCAGCTTTGATACCGCTGCAAGGCGATCTCAAATAAGCAACACCGCCGCCGCCTGTACTGAAAACGTGCCCGATGTCATAATTGGCTGTACCGATGACCGAATCACAAATAGTTTGATTTTCACTAAGCATTGTTCCGCCGTTACCATTGGTGTAGCCATCATTGGTATTTTCTACGAAAATGATCAAGTCATTATTTGGAACCATTATCATCGTCAGCGATACGGTCTTCTCATAGACGCCGTTTACTCTGGTCATAGAAGTGTTCATTGCAGCAAGTACAGCTGCTTTTTTCTGCGGTATAGTGCCGCCAGAAAGACCCGCTTTGTTAAAATGATATCTGGAATATTCATAGTTTCCTGCTAAAGCCAACCGATATTTTCGCATTTGACCATCTTTCACGATTGGGGCTCTCAAAGAAACAGGCTCTTCTGCAGGTGGATTATGAAGATTGTACTTGTCATATTCGCAGTTAAACTTCATCGGATTGGCGGGCAGACTACTTCTTTTATAGATGATATAATTCCCCATATCCGAGGTGTAAGTATCCAAATAGCTTATTTCTGCTTGGTCAAAATACATGATATTCAGCCCGTCAAAAGGCGAAATGCTGAATCGGATGCTATTTTCAGGATTTTCTTTTTGGTAACCCACATATGAGTTGATGCCCGGATATTTTTTAGAGAGTTCTTGGGCCATTACTGGCGCCTCTTTCACCACGTAATCAATAAATTTTCCGGACACCGTCGGGAATTTTAAAACCAAACTTTCGTCTATAGATTCTCTGCTTGGTGCTTTTGCAAGCTCGGATGTGATGCCTTGCAGATTTAATTTATAGATTTTATACTCTGTGGGTATCGTAAGTCTTTCAACCAAAGGCTCATTAGCCAGAGATGTTTTATTTTGAACCGCATTCCAAAAGTTCTTTTGAGCACTCATCAGCAAAGACGCTACAATGCCGGTTACCGTTAATAATTGTTTTAGCATAATTAATAATTTTCTATTGTAATTTAAATTTTAGGATTTCTAAGTTGATAAAAATATAAAAAAACAACCAAATATGATAATTCGGTTGTCATTTTAACATTTTGAAATTTTAACTATGGTTGGATTATCACCTTCGTTCCCTGCGTATGTGCATTCATCTGCGGTGCGTAATAGTTTTGCAAAGTTGTAATTCCATTAGAAAATTTTCCGCTTGCATTTGCCACATAATCATATTCAAAAACATATTTTCCTTTCGGCATATTTTCTATGTAAAAATTGGTGGAAGCATCTTTGGTTACTTGATAATAGCCCAAATTATTCTTCCATTCGTAACCCGAAATCACATCCAAAGGTTCAAAACCAGCGGCGCGCATATCTTTCAGGTGAATGAATTCCATATTTCTTTCCGTGTTCAGAATCATCCTTACCGTCACTTTATCACCAACTTTCAAAGGAGAATTTTCATTGATTTTAATTAATTGTTCACCGTTTTCAGTTTTCACTTTTTTATACAATTCTTTCGTGATAGAAAGATAGCTTTCCGAAGATTTTATCTTATCCAAATCCTCGTAATATTGCCAGAACAAGCCACCTTGCACCACTCCCGGACTGTCTTTTTTAATAAAAACTGTGGCTAAGCTTTTATCTAAATTATCAGAAACAACAGTTTTTTTGTAATATCCAGTCGCATTCAGCTCCCTCTCCTTTGGGGAGGGCTGGGGAGAGGATTTTAGCGATGAGGAGCCCCAACTAATTTCTGCTTTGTCAGATGCCGCAGAAGTCCAGGATTTCCCTGAATTCAGAATCGTAAAAATCACTTCCGCCGTTCCGCGCGAACTTCCCCAAGAGTTTACTTCTTTTTGAGTTACGAGCCAGATTTTCATTTCTTCAATAAAGTTTTCGTCCGCTGGAGTTAGTTTTTGGAAAGCTTCCAACGCGCCGGCGTGATTCACGGTTTTTGAAGAATACCAACCCCAGTCGTTTAGATTCTGTTTCCAATAAACACCTTGAGTTTCAGTATCTGTCGATGTTTCCTTAAGATAAGTCATTAATTTTTTCGAAACATCCTTCAAACCATAATTATTGAATAACAACGCAGAACGATGCAGTCCAAAGAAAGTGAAGTCAGTAATTTTTGCTGTTTTAGCTTTTGAAATTACCAAAGTTTTCAGATTTGCCCCTTTATTTTTTAATGGATATTCTTTTTCCCAATGATTTCTAGTATCAAGATAATCGATCACGAAATTATTCCAAACATTATCTTTATCCGTTTTCCAGTATTTATTCACTTCATTATCAACATAAGAAATCAGTTTCGCAACCATTTCTTTTTGTTCAGAACTTTGATAATCAGCTGTATTTCCTTTTAACCATTCATTGATTCTCCCAAGATTTTTCAAAATATACAACGAATTGTAATACGAACTCGGATAACCAGCATACCAACTGAAACCGCCGTCCGGATTTTGCAATTTCTGCAATTCCGACCAATCATTTTGAATAGAATTTCTCATCGTATTCGCATCAAATAATCTCGCCAGCTTTTCCATCTGCTCGGTTTCGTTTTTCGATTCCAAAACCCAAGGCGTTTCTTCCAATAACAATTGTTTCAACTCTTGATTTTTTTCAAGATTCGAAGTCAATAAACCTTTGGATTGATATTCCTCGAAAACCGTTTTCAGTTTCGGATTCGCTTTGAAAATTTCCGAAGCCAAAACATCCGCAAACCATTTATTAAAGATGACATCCGCAGAATTATTCGTATCATTTTTCAAGCTTGGAAGTGCAAACATAATCTCCCAAATCGGATTCGTCGTCAATTCCAAAGTGTTGGAGACATTGGTCAAAGTTTTGGAATTGGAGTTTTTAAGATTTTCCAAAGTAAACGTTTTCGTCTGCCCTTCTTTCACAAAAATCGGAAGCGCATCCGTCACCAACATTCTGTTCGGCAAAACTGCGATTGCTTTTTGTTCGCCATCCGAAAATGAAGTCCCCTTTAGGGGATTTTGGGGTTCTGCTTTCGCAACGATTTTAATAATAATCGAAGAAACATCATTCGGAACTTTCACTTTCCAGTTCACAACAGAATTTCCATTTTCTGTTAATGAAAAGGATTGTTCCTTATTAAAACCTGCAACCGCCGTCAATGTGCTAATCCCGAATTTTTCAGAAATATCTTCATTCGTAAACGCATCCAAAATCTGCAATTGCGCAACACCACTCAGTTTTTGATTCACCAAACTGGATAATTTTGATTGAAGATTCAATTCATCACCTTCGCGCAAAAATCTCGGATAATTTGGCGTGATAGAAAATTCTTTCTGCGTCACCACCGATTTTTCCAAAGTCGCAGCTCTTGCATCTTTTGTATTAGCCAGAAACAACAATTTCCATTGCGTCAAAGCTTCCGGAGAAGTGAATTCAAAACTCACATTTCCATCTTTATCCGTCAAAAGAGTTGGGTAGAAAAATGCCGTTTCGTTGAGGTTTTGACGAACTGGGATTTTGTCTAGATTGCCAAAAGTTTCTACTTTTTTCACTGAGTAACTCAAACTTTTTTTCTGAGTAACAACTTCTTCAATATTTTGAGTTTTTACTGTATCTGATTTTACTGAGGCGTAACCTCTAATAACAATTTTATCTGCAGTTCCTGGTGCCCCCATTGCTTGAACTTGAACTCCAGCAACTTTGCCTTCTAAAGCATTCAAAGCATTTCCATATAATGCATTCCTATTATAAAGCCGTCCATCAAACCATTTAAACTGCGGAGAGTTAATCGAATAAACATTTAAGAATTTATAATTTTTTTCAAAATTCTCTTCAGAAAGTCCATTTCTCAAATCATACGAACTCTGGAAAAACTGCGAATAAAATCCCTGCCAATTCCAACTATTCGAAGCAAACTGGTCCAGCGATTTGTCATACATACTCGCCAAAACTTCTGCATTGATTTTCTCTTTATCAGCGCCAGAAACTTTCATAGTCCATTTTTCTTTTTGTCCCGGCTGAAGTTTGTCGCGGAAAGTCACGGTTTCAATTTTCAAATCATCCTTACTGTCAGCAATTTTCAAATCAACATTCTCAGTTTTTACATCATTAAATGCAACTAACTGAAATTGCAAATTAACTCTCGAAACCGTTTCATCTTTCGGAATCACAGTTTCATATTCCAAAATTCCATTTTTGAAAGAATGCGTTTCCGTCACGGTTTCGCCTTTTCCATTTTGAATAAAAACATTCACCAAAGCATCCGGAACCGCGGAGTAAACAAACACTTTTGCTTTCTCACCACGCTTGAAATCCTGTTTTGGTTTAATGACTTCCAAGAATGGTTTTTGATTTTGACCAAGCGATTTCTTGTCCCAAACTTTGAAGAATTGTTCCGTTTTTATCGTGTCTTTTCCTTCAATATTATAAAGTTGAAGTTTGTAAGTTCCAGCTTGCAATTTCCCCAAATCCAAATTGGTTGTCGGTTGTTGGTTGTCGGTTGATGGATTTTTTGTCACACTGAGCGGAGTCGAAGTGTTTTGTATTTTATCAAACACCACTTTTTCAACTTTCCAATTTTTCACATCCTCATTTTTATCAAATCTATCGTGTGGAAATTTTTGCACAAATTCTTCCTTAGAAAGTTTCGGCAAATCCTGAATTGTATTTTCAAACTGACTTCTGAAAATCTGCTTCGGTTCTTCCAATTTTTCCAGTTTTGCATTGTAAGATTTTGCAAGAACTTGGTCATTGTAATTCTTCGTTGAAACATTCAGTTTTACAGCTTCATTTGTAAAATAATCTGTCACGCTGAGCGGAGTCGAAGCGTCCGTAACTGTAATATAATGAGAAACCGAAGCCACTTTCACATTCGTGTCCGCAGATTGCGTTTCGCCGTTGATGTCCGTCACAGAAGCGTTGATGGCGTAATTATCAATCTGAATTCCGTCCAGCGTTTCATCTTTTTTAAGTTCTACTTTGATGATAAATTCGCCTTTTTCATTGGTCTTTGCTGTTCCAAGAATTGAATTTTCATTATCATTTCCACGTGGATACCACCAGAAATATCGCCAACGGATATTCTGTTTTTTGATTTCATAATTCACGGTCGAATTGCTCAACGCAACACCGGAAAACATCATCGCTTTTCCTTTCAGTTCGATGGTTTGGCCGTATTTGTACTCGTCTTTTATCGGTTCAAAAGTCACTTCAAACTTCGGACGTTTATATTCCTCAACCTGAAAATCTGTGTAACCAGAAATATTATACTTTGCATCATCGTCATCATTATCAACTTCGATATTGAAATTTCCGTTCAACTTATTTTTTGGCAAAGTAAAACTTCCGTTCACGGAACCAAATTCATTGGTTGTCAGTTTCAAAGTTTGTAATTCTTCGCCGTTTGTGTCGTTCAAAGTAATATTCAATTTTACTTTTTCCAGCGTTTTTACTTTCTGAGTTTCGTTGTTGATTCCGGTTGCAATCACTTTAAAGTAAACGATTTGTCCGGGTCTGTAGATTTTTCGGTCGAGGAAAATCTGTGCAATTTCCTGATTTTTAGGCTTATTTCGGTTTCCGTAATCGTAGCCATAAACTTCGATCATCGTAAAATTGTTTCCATTTTTCACAAGGAAGTTTCTGTAATATTCTTTGTTCACAGAATTTGGTAACACAAAATTTCCAGATTTGTCGGTTTTTACAGTATTTTTCGTAACCGCTTTTCCTCTTACATATTCCGTTACGTCCAGGTTTTCATTAATAAAAGCTTTTCCGTTCTCGTTGTTCACAAGTTTTAGAATATTCGCTTTTGGATTGTTGTCATCTTTTTTGGAGAAAATAATTTTCGAGTCCGAAACAATGAAATAATAATTTCCCTGAACCGAATTTTCCACCACATATTCCGCCAAATAAATTCCTGCCGGAAGTGCTTTCAGTTCCAAAGATGTTTTGTGAGATTTGAAATCCGAAGATTCCGGCAAACTGAATTGGTCTTTTCTAATTAAAGATTTTTTGACTTTAGAAAAAGGATTTTTATAAGAATCAAAAACGTAATTCAGAAAACCTTGCGAATCAGCTTTCACTTCATAAATATTCAATGAAAATTCTTTGACGTTTTTACATTCCGCCACGATGTGAATCGGCCGGTTCGGTTGCGTTTCTTTCTCATAAAACAGATGGAGTTGCGGATTTTTTATCGCATTTTCATTGTTGATAATATTATTGATGAATTTCGATTTGGGATCAAGTTCTTTCGCTCTGTTGACCCAAACCAAAGCCGTTTTGTAGTCTTCTTTTTGCTGAAGAAGTTCGATCATTTCATCGATGATGAGAACTTTGTAATCACCTTTTGCAGATTCATCTTCAACCAGTTTTTCAAGTTGAGCGAATTGGTCTTTGCAATGATTCAATTCACAATTATAATTGATTTTCTGATGTTGGAAATACAGTTTTGCATTGCCGGAATTAGCTGCAATTTCCGAATCATAAATGTCATTGATCTTTTTTGAATTGACTTTCAGTTCGTTTGGTGTGAAGAGATTTTGATTTCTTAGAAATTCGATATAATTGAAATTTAACCAATCGAAAAGCGTAGGAAAATAATCCAAATTCTCGGTCGCTTCGAAGATTTCTTTGTACTTCTGAGTTGGTATTTTCTTCAAAAGCGAATTCTCTTTTTCTAAATCTGAATAATTCTTAGTCAAATAATTCTTGAAATCCAGTTGGCTCCAGGTTTCAATTTGTGACAGATTTTGATTGTCGATATTCGTTTTCCGATTGATTTTCCAAGAATTGTCGTTATAATAATCGCTGATGCATTCCAAAGTCAAAAGATGAAACAATTGTTTTTCGTCGCCCTTCAATTTGGTTTCAGTGCTTTGAAGTTTCGAAAAGAATTTGGAGTTTTCATCATTTTGAGTATCATCATTGGTCTGTTTCAGAATGCTGAATTCCGCTTTCAGAGATTTGATAATTTGGATGGCGTTGTTGTCTTTCGTCGCTTGGTTTTGAATCTCGAAAATGATGGGCAGATTACTTTTGTAAGTTCCCTTTTTGTAGTTTTCTTCCACTTTTTTCCATTGAGAATCGTAGTATTTCTGCGCCGAAATGTTTACGAAAAAAAGCGTCATCGAGACCAGAATAGTTGATTTTATAAGTTTCATATTTTTACTTTCGTTGGTAGTAAGACGTAATTTGCCTTAATTTGTTAAAGATATGCCGATTTTAAATCTAATAAAAAAATATTTGATCGATAGCCAGATTTTTGTGGCCTTGATGGGAACGATGCTTGCCGCATTCTTTATGTTGCAGCAAAACATATTCCGCTGGCCCAGCCTCTTGCTGATTTTTATCACTTATTTTAGCGGTTATTTGTACACCAAATATCAGCATCGGAAAAACATTTTTAAGAAAATTCTGGTTTTCAACGTCGTCTGCGCGCTGGCGAGTTTTTGTTTGATTATCTTCAATCATAATGAAATCCGCCTGTTGAAATGGGCGGTAATCGTCGCCATCGGCTTGCTGTACAATTCTTTTTTTCTGGAAAGATTCATTAGGAAAATCCCTTTGTTGAAAGTGTTTTACGTTGGAGCCACTTGGGCTTTAATCAATTCTTGGCTGATTTTGCCGCAATTCAGTTGGCTGATTTTTTCGATTTCTTTTCTGTTTATCTCGGCCTTGGTTTTGCCTTTTGACATTCGGGATATGAATAGCGACAGCGTGGTGACTTTTCCAAGATTAATCGGGGTTCGAAAGACCAAACATCTGGCTTTTCTCTTGATATTCGCGGCTGCCCTTTTGAGTTTATGGTTTCTTGATAAGGAATTTGCACTCAGTTTTTATTTGGCAGCCGTCGTTTCCATTCTTTTAGTTTATTTTTCCGAATCTCAAAACAGAGACGTTTACTTTTCTTTGTGTGCAGAAAGTTGTAGTGGATTGCCGTTGTTATTTATTTATATTTGTTGGCTTATAAATTGATAGTAGCAGAATATTAATTATTTTTTTGAAGTATTTGTCACCTCATGCCTAAATTTTTTTTCACGCTATTATTGCTTTTGTGGAGCGTTTCTTTTGTTTCTGCGCAGGAGAAACAAAAAAAAGATTCCATCTATTACAAAATCGAGGAATTCTCGGATCAAAGAAAATTTACCAAATTTCTTCACCGTTTGGTATTTCGTCGGCAGGCAGATTCGGCTTCTGTGAAGACCCGGACGAAAAAGCAGGCACAAATATCCTATGGTGGAAAGCATATCCGAAATATAAAAATAGAAATTATTGATCCTTTCGGCTATGGCTCCGAAGACAAAAAGGAAAACTCCAGATGGTACGACTGGTTTACAAATCATCTTCATTCCAATACAAGAAGCTCCACCATACACAATTATCTTCTTTTTCAAAAAGGAGAAGAATATAACGCTCAGAAACTCTACGAGTCGGAACGTCTTCTTCGCGAAATGCCATTCGTCAACAGAGTAAACATCAGTGTTGCAGACAGCGCCTCGACCAAAGATTCCATCGATGTTGTCGTTAAGGTTTTGGATTCGTGGAGTTTGAAGCCGAGAGCTAGTTTTTCGGGCAGCAAAATTGGAATGGGCGTTCGGGAAGAGAATTTTTTAGGTCTTGGTCACGAAGCAGATTTTCTGTACAGGAACGATTCTAAGGCACATAAAGATTATCTGATGGCGAGCTACACGGCCAATAATCTTTTCGGTTCCTACATCAATGCGCAGGTTTTGGGCGAAAGAGATTTTGACAAAAATGAAAGAATCAATTTCAGTGTCAGGCGGGATTTCTTTTCTCCGCTCACCAGATGGGCCGGCGGTTTCACATTCGAGTATTTTATGCGCAATGTAGCTTTGCCAATGGCGGATGTAGATGAATATCCAACAGTACAGATCAAAGTTTACAGCCAGGATCTTTGGGGCGGTTATCAAATTCCCGTAGCAGCGCATCCGTCGGAGAAAGTGTCCAGCAATATTGCCTTCATTGGCCGTTTTCAAAATTATCAGTACAAAGACAGTCCGTACATCGATCAGTTTGATTATTTCCAGACTTACAACAGTTTTCTGGCTTCAGTAGGTTTTATTCAAAGAAAATTCTCTGTGGAGAAAAATATCTTCCAGTACGAATTGCCAGAGGATATCTCCTACGGTAATTCCTTCAGCCTCACTGGCGGATTATTGTCCCGAAGCAAGGCGGTAATGCCGTATGCAGGAGTTTCGGCGGCCTATGGCGAGTTTACAAAGATTGGCTATTTTAATGTCAAAGCTCAGTTTGGGCGATTTTTCAATGAGGAGACTGAAAATCGAGAATCTTTCCGCCTAGACGGTACTTATTTTACCCATGTGATGAACTGGAAATTTGGGCAGGTTCGGCATTTCTTTTCACCAACATTCGCGCTGGGAAATCCACAACACAATTTTTCCTACAAAGACCGAATCAATATTTCTGGACCCGATGAATTTCCAGTCTATAACGCCGATTATATTGGCACCAAAAAGTTAATTCTGAGATACCAGCTTCAGCTTTTCGTCAACAAAACTTGGAAGAATTTCCATTTCAGCCCTTACCTTACCACGGCGCTGGGCTGGCTGGCAATGCCCGAAGATAAATTGCTAAAGACCAATACAAATACCAAAATAGGAATTGGCGTGCTGATCAACAATCCTTACTTGGTCTTCAACAGGATTCAGATTTCGTTTACCTACTATCCAAGGGTGCCTTTTGATAATAATGCCTTATTCGATTTCAACAGCAACCGCAATAATCTTTTGCCACTGAATTCTTTTGGTGCAGATATTCCTCATTTCGTCAATTTTGGAGAGTAAAATGAGTTTCCTCTTTTCTTAATTGGAAAGTAATTCTAAAACCCTTTCTTTATCTTTACCAAAATTTTTGATTGATGGAGAAAATGCAAGACTTGCCAAGCAAATCGGTGGAAACAATAGCCTTCAAAATACGGCGGAACCAAAACAGGTTATAGGCTTATGATTATTAACAAACTATCACTCCTCAATTTCAAAAGCCACGCGAACGTTTCCTTTGATTTTTCGGCACAAATCAATTGCTTTGTCGGCAACAATGGCGCCGGTAAAACCAATATTCTGGACGCGCTGCATTACCTCTCTGTGGGCAAAAGTTTTTTGGGCAACAGCGATGTGCAAAATATCAAGACGGACGAAGATTTCTTTGCCATAGAATCCCAAATCCAAAATGGCGACAAAGAAGATATCATCAAGATCCTCCAACCCCGAGAAGCCAAAAAAATTATTAAGAAAAACGATAAAACCTACGACCGATTGGCCGATCACATCGGCTATCTGCCAAGCGTAATGATCTCGCCCTACGATTCCAATCTGATCTCCGATTCTGGCGAAAGCCGCCGCCGGTTTCTGGATGCGATGATTTCGCAGACCGATTCTCCCTATCTTTTCGACCTTATTCAGTATCAAAAAACCATTCAGCAGAGAAATGCGCTTCTCAAATATTTTGCTAAAAACCGAACTTTTGACAAAGATTCTTTGGAAATCTATAACGACCCGCTTTCCACTTTTGGAACAAGAATTTTTGATAAACGAAAAGATTTTGTGCAAAAACTAAATCCCATTGTCCAACAGTATTACGACATCATTTCCGGCGGTAAAGAAAGCGTGTCCGTGGTTTATGATTCGCATCTTTCGGAGGCTTCTTTTCAAGAATTACTGTTGCAGTCCATTGACAAAGACAGGGTTCTGACCTACACTTCCAAAGGTGTTCATAAGGATGATCTGATTTTCGAGATGAGCGGGCAGCCGATAAAAAAAATAGGATCTCAAGGGCAACAAAAGTCTTTTTTGGTGGCGCTGAAACTGGCTCAAATCAACAGGATCAAAGAATTGACCGGCAAATCTCCCATTCTTCTTCTGGATGATATTTTTGATAAATTGGATGATATCCGCGTTGCCCAGCTGATAGAACTTGTGAACAAAGAAAGCTTTGGGCAGATCTTCATCACCGATACGCACAAAGACCGGACGGCAAGTATGGTAAAAAAAATCGATGAGGAAAGCAGGATTTTTGAGATTTGATCTAAGAATTGGATACGGTTCTGAACCCCCAAAAAAGGTGAAAAGAAATACAAAACCTCAACATAGCCCTGATGGGAACGGCATCCTTTTTTGTTTGGGCGCTGGCCTTGGAGCGTTGGGAAACAAAAAAGATACAGTGGACAGCAGGTGAGTCACGTCTGCCACCGGACCAAGCGTCTTGCTCCTAAAAATATTACAAAAAAGTGCCGTCGAAGGAGAAGGGCAGCAGGTCTCGGATGGATTTGGTTTTGATGATTTCTCCGCTGGGCGATGCGAAATAGATTTGGATGGCTTCTTTTTGCTTGGCTTCATACTCCACGATCGACTGCCGGCAGGCGCCGCACGGCGGAATGGCGGGCGAGTTTAAAGCGTTTTTTGGCGCGCCAATCACCAATATTTTTTTGATTTTGACATCGGGATAGTTCGCCGAGGTCCAGAAAATAGTGGTTCGCTCCGCACACAATCCCGAGGGATAGGCCGCATTTTCCTGATTGCTGCCTGTGACTATTTCGCCATTTTCCAAGAGAATGGCGCAGCCGACGAGGAAATTGGAGTAGGGCGCATAGGCCTGTTCGCGGATAGTTTTGGCCTTGTCGAACAGGGTTTTTTCGAGGTCTGAAAGTTGTTCGTAGCTCGGGATGACTTCAAAATTGATTGTGATTTCTTTTTCCATTTTTTAAAAAATGCAGGGAGGTAAAAGTACGAGTTTTATGGTAACAAAGTTGAACTTAGTCAAAAAAATCGTCTGTTTATGCGGCGAAAAGCTGCATTTTGGCAACGTTGGATTGATTTGAATTTATGTTTTTGAAATAATGGGAAAGTCAAAAATAGAGATTTAATATCTTGATTTTCAAAGTTCTACAATTTGAATTTTCGGTTTTCTTTCTTTTCGGATAATTTTTTTTTGGTATCGATTCTTTTCTGCACTTGTCTTTTCGATGGCTTGGTTTTGATGCGTTTTTTGGGAACAAAGAGCGATTTTTCTACCATTTCCAGCATCCTCTCGGTCACGATTTTTTTATTTTGAAGTTGGGTGCGGCTTTCCGAGGATGTGATTAGAAGAACCCCGTCGGCATTGATTCGGTTCTTCAGCTTGTCCGCGATTCTCCGCTTCTCATCTTCTGAGAAAAAAGAACTTTGCGAGACGTTCCAAAGTGCGGTCACCGCGCTTTCCACCTTGTTGACGTTTTGGCCGCCAACACCGGAAGAGCGGGAAGTTTTGTAGAGGATCTCCGGGCTGAAGTCTTTCATTTTTTTTTGGCTAAAAGTTTTTGGATGCCATCATTTTTTTTAGTTCCGGCCGGCTTACTTTGCCGTTTTTCGTTCTCGGGATTTGTGGTACAAAAACAATCTCTTTTGGTTTGTGAAACGATTGTCGAAATTGCAGCCGATTGATGGTTGATTTTAGGTCCTCGTCGGCCTCGCCTTCAATCACGAGGATTAATTTTTCGCCCCATTTTTCATCCGGTATTCCCAGGAAAACGGCTTCGTTGGCGATGTGTTGTTTTACGATTTTTTCCAGTTCTTCGGGGAAGATTTTGGCACCTGCGGAATTGATAATATTATCGATTCTTCCCAGAAATCGGAATTGCTTTTTGCCTTGGATCTCCGCCAGATCGTTCGTATGCAATACTTCTTTGTTTAATTTCGGGGCAAAAATTTCTAAACAACCTCTTTCGTCCAAAGCAATCTCGACGCCGTCGAAAACCGTAAACCAATCTTCCTCGTTCGGATAAATTTCCTTGAGCGCAATGTGAGAAAACGTTTCGCTCATTCCGTAGGTTTCGAAAATGCGATTCTGAGTGGCCGATGACTGCAGCGCTTGAGAGATTTTTTTCTTCAAATTTTCCGAGACGGCCGCTCCGCCAACGATTAGGTTTTTGATCAGGTGTATTTTGTCCAAAGAATTTTCCACTTGCAAAGGTGTCATAGCGCAGAAATCGACTTGTTCGGTCAAATTTTGGAGCGGTTGGGTGCTCGGGTCAGCGATTTGCAGTTTCAAATTTCTCAAAATACTTCGTACGACCATCATTTTGCCGGAGATATATTCTATGGGAAGACACAGTAGCGCAAGATTTCCTTCTTTTAATTCTAAAAAGTTGCAGGTCATCTCGGCAGAATGGCGCATTTTTGATTTTTCGACATCAAAGATTTTTGGGGTTCCTGTGGAGCCTGAGCTTTGAATTTGGACGGTTTTTGAGTCGGAATACCATTCTTTGAGGAAGTCTAAAACTTTGGTTTCAAATTCTTTAGAAGGCTTATGATGGGCGGGTGATACTTTGAAAAGGTCGATTAACATTAGCTTTAGCGAAAAATTAGGGTATAAAATTATGAATAATTTATTGGAAAATGTTTGGAAGTTAGAAAAAAAAATCTAAATTTGCACCACCATAAATGACAGACCCATGGTGTAACGGTAGCACTCTGGTTTTTGGTACCATCAGTCGGGGTTCGAATCCCTGTGGGTCTACATTTTACAAGCGCAACCATTTGAATTTCAAATGGTTGTTTTTTTGTAATGTTTTGGAGTTTAATGGTTTTTACATTCTATTCACCACCCTGATTCCAAGAAGTGACAACGCTTTCTTGATCGTTTTCCCCACCAAGTCCGATAGTTGAAGACGGAACTGCCTCGCCTCCGGATTTTCTTGTTTTACGATGGGATGGTTTTGGTAAAAGGAGTTGTAAGATTTCACCAATTCATAAACGTAATTCGCCACCAAAGCCGGACTCAGAGACTCCGCAGAACGTGCAATTACCTCCTTGAATTCTGCCAAAAGCATAATCACATCTTTCTCATCTTCATTTGGAACATAAGCTCCGAAGTTTTCTTTACCGGAATATTCGGCCTTTGCCAAAAGCGACTGGATTCTCGCATAAGTATATTGGAGGAAAGGTCCTGTATTCCCGTTAAAATCAATGCTTTCCGCAGGATTGAAAAGCATTTTCTTTCTCGGATCTACTTTCAAAATGAAATATTTCAAAGCGCCCAAGCCAATGGTCTCGTAAGATTTTTCCCGTTCCTCGTCCGAAAGTGTTTCCATTTTGCCCAATTCCTGGGATTTTTCTTTCGCAGTTTGATACATTTCGTCAATCAAGTCGTCTGCGTCAACCACGGTTCCTTCTCGGGATTTCATTTTTCCTTCAGGCAGTTCCACCATTCCGTAAGACAAATGGTAAAGCTGATCGGCCCATTCGTAACCCAGTTTTTTGAGGATTTTGAACAAGACTTGGAAGTGATAATCCTGCTCATTCCCAACGGTATAGATCAGTTTTTGAATATCATTTTCTTCGAAGCGTTGCACCGCAGTTCCAAGATCCTGCGTCATATAAACCGAAGTTCCGTCGGAACGTAAAAGCAGTTTCTGATCCAAACCGTCGTCGGTCAAATCGCACCAAACCGAGCCATCTTCTTTTCGGTACAAAACGCCTTTCTCAAGACCTTTTTGAATTAAATCTTTTCCAAGAATATAGGTAGTGCTTTCGTATTGAACTTGGTCAAAATCAACGCCCAACCGGGAATACGTCTCGTTGAAACCAGCATAAACCCAAGCGTTCATCATAGCCCAAAGTTGTCGAATTTCCGGGTCATTATTTTCCCATTTCAAAAGCATTTCCTGAGCCTCGATGATGCTTGGCGCCTGCTTTTTCGCAGTTTCCTCGTCTATGCCGTCTGCAACCATCGCTTTGATTTCGGATTTATATAATTTATCGAACTCTACATAGTAATTCCCAACCAATTTATCGCCTTTCAAACCGGTAGATTCAGGCGTTTCGCCGTTCCCGAATTTTTCCCAGGCCAACATCGATTTGCAAATGTGAATGCCGCGGTCGTTAATGATTTGTGTTTTGATGACTTTGTATCCGTCAGCTTTCAAAATTTCAGCAACAGAATAACCCAAAAGATTATTTCTAACGTGGCCGAGGTGCAAAGGTTTGTTTGTATTTGGCGAAGAATATTCCACCATTACCGTTGAATTTCTCGGTGTCACCTTATCAAAATTGTCTTCAAGCTCAGACAACTGATTGGCAAAAACCTGATCTTTAAGTTTAAGATTAAGAAAACCTTTCACGATGTTGAAGCTTTCAATGAAATCGATTTCGTTTATGAGGGCTTCTCCAAGTTCATTCCCAATCACATCCGGACTTTTCTTGGCTAGTTTTACCAATGGAAAAATCACGATGGTGAAATCGCCCTCGAAGTCGGTTTTATTTTTTTGAACATCCAGATCCAGGCCTTCTGCGGGATAAAGTTTCGGGACGATCTCGGATATTTTGGACTGTATATGTTGTATGATATTCATTTCAGAATTTTGTGTTGCAAATTTAAAAATTTAAAATAGGTTTTTGAAATAATTTCTATTCGTTATTTTCTATTGTTTCCTATCGATTCATCCCTTGTTTTGCCCTTTTCATTAAACTCTTTGGGAATGTATTTTTTTAATTCATTTATATTTGAACATATTTTTATTAAAAATGGAAAGAACCAATTATAAAATAGGATTCATTATCACTTTGGTCATAAGTGTTTTGATAGTTATCCCGAGGATTGTTGGGATTGACCAAATTACTGATTGGGCTTTACTAAAGCATTTTGCCTATATATTTACCCTAAACTTTATTTACTGGTATTTTGCTCAATTTATAATACGCAAAAACTGGAAAATAATTCCAAGCATTGCCATCTACTTTTTAGTAACTGGTTTTTTTTCTATCATTTATAACGTTATTATCAATCATTTTTTCTTTAATTTCAAATTACTTGATAGAAATTTTCCAATCGTAGAAGAACTAAATATACAGTATGAAAATATAATTTTGTTTTTCCGAGGTATTCTTTTTAGCGGGATTATTTACATTATTAATTTTTATTTAAAATTATTAATTGATAAACAAAAAATTAATCTGGAAATTGAACTATTAAAAAAAGAAAAACTAGAGGCGCAATTGTCGTCTTTGAAACAGCAAATAAGTCCGCACTTCCTTTTCAATTCCCTAAGTACGCTTCGTACGATGGTGGAAGATAAAAAAGCAGAGGATTTTATCAACAATCTTTCCAAAGTATACCGATATCTTTTGAGATTGAACGAGAGCGATTTGGTTTCACTTGCTGAAGAATTAGATTTTACAAAATCTTATATTCACATTCTTAAAGAACGTTTTGAAGATGCTTTAATGGTAGACATTGCACTGTCCAACGAAATTAAAAACAACAAAATTCCACCCGTGGTTTTACAACTTTTAATTGAAAATGCCATCAAACACAATATTGCATCGGCTAAAAATCCATTGTTTATAACCATTAATTATTCAGAAAATAAAATAGTGGTTCGCAATAATATTCAGCCAAAAATAAGCGCTGAAAAATCCACAGAGAAAGGTTTGAAGAATATAAAAGAGCGCTATAAAATAATATCAAATGAGGATGTTATCATAGAAAAAGATGACTTGTATTTTACGGTAAAACTTCCAATTTTATAAAATTATGTTACACGAAACAAATTATGCACTTTTGGTCTTAATGATAAGTTTAAGATATTTTTTTCTTGCAGGAATCACCTATTTTGTTTTTTATAGAATCCTGCGACTTAAAATAGTTCGGTTAAAAATTCAGCAGAAATTCCCGATGCAAAAAGATTACATTCGGGAAATAAAACACTCTTTTCTCACGATTTTAATTTTTGCAGGTTATGCTTTTTTAATTTTCAGTGATGATTTCAGAAGCAAAACGCAGATTTATGATAACTTTCAGGAACATAGTATTTTGTATTTTTTTGCTAGTATTATTTTGGCAATATTGATACACGATACTTATTTCTATTTTATGCACAGAATAATGCATCATCGTTTATTTTTCAAGCATATTCATTTGATACATCACAAATCTACCAATCCCAATCCGTTTTCTTCCTATTCTTTTCATCCATCAGAAGCCATTATTGAGGGTGCTGTTATTTTGGTGATTGTTTTCACCATTCCGATTCACAAGATAGCGATTGGGCTTTTTTTGCTATTTATGATTCTATTTAATATTTATGGACATTTGGGCTATGAATTGATTCCTAAAAAAATATCAAATTCAGCTTTGGGAAAATGGATTAATACGGCAACTTATCATAATGTACATCATAAAAATTCTAAAAAAAACTTTGGTTTATATTTTACTTTTTGGGACAGAATTTTTAATACTTTAGAACAAAAAACACCAAAAGAATGATTACAGTATTGATTATCGAAGATGAAATAAAAACAGCCCGGGAACTTAAAAAAAATATAGAGAATTTTTTTGATGACCTGGTTGTTATTGATAGCACGATATACCCTCC
>JAKLPS010000015.1 GCA_022013695.1 Weeksellaceae bacterium | reverse complement strand
TTTCTTTGCCCCAGCCCTAAAGGGGGAAAAACCATTTTGAAATCTCATCGAAATTGCTCCCTTTAGGGCTGGGGGAAATAATTTTGATGGAATTTAAAAAAGCAGAAATTAGAATTTGAAAGCATCGACCAATGGTTTTCTTTGCCCCCAGCCCTAAAGGGGGAAAAACCATTTTGAAATCTCATCGAAATTGCTCCCTTTAGGGCTGGGGGAAATAATTTTGAGGAAATTTGGATTCAAGGCAATTTTTAATTTGAAAGCATCGACCAATGGTTTTCTTTGCCGCAGCCCTAAAGGGGGGAAAACCATTTTGAAATCTCATCGAAATTGCTCCCTTTAGGGCTGGGGAAAGCAAGTTTCAATTTCTTTTAGGACAGCATCAATATTTGATAAAATCTGCTTATTAGTAAATCTAATGACCTGAATGCCATTAAATTCAAGAATTCTGGTTCGCTCTTCATCTTTTGGAATTTGTATTTTTGTGTCATGATATTCTCCATCAATTTCGATTATCAATTTTAATTGATGGCAATAAAAATCAGCAATATATAAACTGATCGGATGTTGTCTTCTGAATTTAAAGCCTCCTAACTGTTTATTTCTAAGTTTTTCCCAGAGCTTTGCCTCTGCTTTTGTTTCATTATTTCTAAGGTATTTTGCTTTTTCAAAACTTGAAGATGGAGCACCTTTCCACATTCCATCATCATAGTTTGTTGTTAATTTTTTCATCATTGTTGTTTCTATAAAAATAAGAATTTAAAATAACTCACCTAAGATAAATTTCAAAACTGTTTTCTTTGCCCCAGCCCTAAAGGGGGAAAAACCATTTTGAAATCTCATCGAAATTGCTCCCTTTAGGGTTGGGGGAAATAATTTTGAGGAAATTTGGATTCAAGGCAATTTTTAATTTGAAAGCATCGACCAATGGTTTTCTTTGCCCCAGCCCTAAAGGGGGAAAAACCATTTTGAAATCTCATCGAAATTGCTCCCTTTAGGGCTGGGGAAAATAATTTTGATGGAATTTGAAAAGCGGAAAACCATTTTGAAATTCTGCCAAAAAAACCACCTCGCTCCAAACGAAATGGTTTTTATCATTTTACTTATGAGTATTTTTTTCCTTAAGCTTCGCAAGCAGAGCAAGTCACAAAGTTGACCATCATTTCCTTAGAAACCGACGAACTTCTTTGGTAATACAAAGTTTTCACCCCTTTCTTCCAAGCTTCAATCATTACATAATTTACGTCTTTCACTGGCATTGTAGATGGAATCTGCAAGTTAAGCGACTGTGCCTGATCGATATATTGCTGTCTTTGAGCTGCCTGAGAAACGATTTCCATTGGAGAAATCTCTCTAAATGTTTTAAAAACTGCTTTTTCCTCAGCAGACAAACCTTCAAGATGTTGCACAGAACCGTGGTTCAGCATAATGGTTCTCCAGGTTTCTTCGTTATCAAGACCTTTCTCATCCAGCAATTTTGCCAAATATTTATTCTTACGCATAAAGTTTCCTTTTGCTAGACCCGCTTTGTAATAGTTAGATGCAAATGGCTCAATTCCAGGAGAAGTTTGACCCAGAATTGCAGAACTAGAAGTGGTTGGTGCAATGGCCATCAAAGTTGTGTTTCTCAATCCGTAACCTTTCAGCATATCGGGTTCTCCGTAGATGTTGGCCAATTCTTTGGAAGCGATTTCGGATTGTTCTTTGATGTGGCGAAACGCTCGGGCATTGAACTGCGTTGCCTCAAAACTCTCAAACGGAATCATGTTTTTCTGCAAATAAGAATGGTATCCTAAAACGCCCAAACCTAAAGCTCTGTGACGCATCGCAAAATTTCTGGCCGAAGTCAGATAATAATTGCCTTCAGTTTTATCAATGAATTCCGAAAGAACGGCGTCTAGGAAATAGATTGCCAATTTCACGGCATTGGTATCTTTCCATTCGTCGTACAATTCCAAGTTCATAGAAGATAGACAGCAGATGAAAGATTCGTTAGCGGTGGAAGGCAACATAATCTCGGAACAAAGGTTACTAGCATTCACCATCAATCCTGCATCTTTGTAAACCTGAGGCTTGTTTCTGTTCACATTATCGGTAAAGAAAATATATGGCAAGCCTTTCTGCTGGCGGCTTTCCAAAACTCTCGCCCAGATTTTTCGTTTCTCGGCATCCCCGTCGATCATATCCTGCATCCAATAATCCGGAACGCAAACGCCTGTAAACAGGTTCTGAATCGGGCTTCCGATATCTTTGATACTCAAAAATTCTTCGATATCGCCGTGGTCGATGTCCAGGTAAGCAGCAAACGCGCCTCTTCTCACGCCGCCTTGCGACACCACATCCATCGCCGTGTCATATAATTTCATGAAGGAAACTGCGCCTGAGGATTTTCCGTTGTCCGTGACCGCAGTCCCTCTGTTTCTCAATTCTCCAAAATAACCGGACGTTCCGCCGCCGATTTTCGTCTGCATAATCACTTCGCCCAACTTGTGCGTGATGCCTTCGATATTATCCGGGACGTGAACGTTGAAACAAGAGATCGGCAAACCACGCTGTGTTCCCATATTGGCCCACACAGGAGATGAGAAACTGATCCAGCCTTTCACGATCATTTCCTTGAAAGCCGGCTGTAGTTCCGGTTTGTACAGGCGTTTTGCCGCTGCCGTGGTAATACGGTCGATCGCGCCATCTACGGTTTCACCTTTCAAAAGGTAGCCTCTGTTCAGCATTTGTTCAGACTCTTCATTGAGCCACCATATATCTATATTTTCGTCCATCATAATTTTATATTTTTGGGAAATTAGCAACTTATTTGACGATAGCAATTAGCTTTTTGCTATTGGTATTTTTTACTTTATTAATTGTTTGGGCGCCTTTATCCGTCTTCCGTTCCCGCTTTTTTCTGGCATTGCGAACGACGGGAATTTATCCATTTGAACTTTCCACATCGCAATGCCAGAAAAAGAGCTCCACTCAAGCCGGGGCGCGCTTCGCCATTTTTGACGATTTCGTCTAAAGAAGAAAATTCTAAGAATAAAAAAAACGTTTCTCCAAATTTTCTTTTTAGCTAAAGTGAAATTACTTTATACTTTGATTTGTTATAACAAGAATAACAATATATTTTCTTATCAACTACCCCATCAAAAATTCTCTGAATTTTTGCCACCCCTTCAGGGAAGGGGAATTTAATTTTAAAACAAATCGTTCGCAGTAATACTCTTATCGTGCTTGGTGTAATCTACCGGACGTTTTGCGAAGAAATCATCCATAGAGTTGGCAAAAACTTCTTCTTCAAACCACACCATCGGGCGATAATCTTCCGGCGAAATGTTATATCTGGTTTTCATTCCGATTTTCTTCAAAGAGTCATCCACTCTGTATTTCATAAAGTCGAGAAGATTCTTTTTAGAAACTTTTTGCAGTTCGCCCTGTTCGAAGATCCAATCCAAAATATTAGATTCCATTTCCAGAGATTCGTCCACCAAATCGTAGATCGCTTCGATGTCGGCATCGGTGAGCAAGTCGGGTTGCTCTTCCCGGATTTTATTGATCAAATAAATGCCGCCGTTGGCGTGGATTTGCTCATCTACAGAAGTCCAAGCGATGATGTTGGACACATTTTTCATATAGCCTTGAAATCTGGTGAACGATAGGATGATTGCAAACTGGCTGAACAAAGAAACATTCTCTATCAAAATACTGAAAAGCAATAATGAAGAAACATAGGATTTTGGATCCTGAGAATTGGCGTGTTTCAACATTTTCCCCAAATAATCGATTCTGCTTTTCACGGCAGGCACGTTCACCACTTCCAAAAAGTCGTCGTTATATCCCAACACTTCCAACAATCTGGAATAGGCTTCGGAATGACGGAATTCGCACTCGGCAAAAGTGGCGCCAAGACCGTTAAGTTCCGGCTTTGGAAGGTGGTCATAAAGATTGCCCCAGAAGGTTTTGACGTTGACTTCGATCTGTGCGATCGCCAATAAAGCATTCTTCACTGCGTTTTTCTCGTGAGGCTCTAACTGAGACTGGAAATCCTGCACATCGGCCGTAAAATCCACTTCGGAGTGTACCCAATAAGACTTGTTGATTGCTTCTACAAATTGCATTACTTCCGGATATTCGAAAGGTTTGTAGCTTATTCTTTTATCGAAAATTCCCATTATGAGTCGTTTTTTTATCAATTATTTTTAAAAATGTTCAAGAAAAGAGGTGATGTGCAGGAGAACAGTTCTGCTCGAGAAATGCCCTTTCTATTCTTTTAAGTGAATACAAAAATAGAAATTGAAGTCTATAAATGAAAGGGCAGACGGGCGAAATGTGTCAAAAAACTGACAATCATCAGCAAAAGTTTTCCACATGATGCTGAAAGGTGGATGGATAGGGAAGTCGCGCTCCAATGCTAAGTTGGAAGGCTGTTAACTTCTAAAAATTAGACTAAACAGCCACCTGCTACATATAGAAAAAGAGAGCACTCGCGGCTAAACAAGCATTAACTGAGCATCGCGCGAGGAAAGAACTATTGAATAAACAGGTTAAAAATATTAACCTTCAGAAAGTTTCTTCGAGAAGTTGTGCGTCTTGAGATATTCTGCAAAGGCCATTTTGAGCTGAGATTCTATGGCCGCTTTGTTGAAGTTGTTTCGATAATTCTTGGAAAGTCCTCGGGACTCGTCTGCATAAGCCAGGAAAATATCAAAGTCATATTCGTCTAATCCATACCCAAGGTAATAATCCATATTGACACTCGCTTTGACGCGCTTGTAGAATTCTTGTTTTTCGGCGTAGTTGGCTGTGGTTTTTGGCGATTCGCCGGCTTTTTTTATTAATCCACCAATTGCACTTGCTAATCCTAAAATATTCAGCTGTCCTGCGGATAAATTGGTCTGTCTGAAGGCGGAAGGTGTTGTAGCTGTTGGAGTAACTCCGTTTGGCGGCGTTCTCATGTAAAGATTCATGGCGCCGTTGAGTGCTACGACTCTGGGCGGCGGATTGAGTCTGGTGACGTCTTTTTTCAAGATCCCCGTCGGGCGGAAAGTGAGTTTTACTTCTTCAATTTCTTGCGGAATGGTGAAAAGTTTGACATTGATGCTTTTGGAAAAATCTTCTGTATTGAGTATCAAATTTTTTCTTTCATAGCCTTGTCGCGCCACTCTAAGTTCGTCTGAAGCCTTAGCCGCGATGACGAAGTTGCCCCTACCATCTGAGATGACGACTTGCTCTGTCCGTAGGTTGACAATGCTTGTGTTGGGCAATTTGTCTCCATTTTCGTTGGCGATGTTTCCCATCACATAATCTGATTGCGAAAATGCCTTGATGAAGAAAAGAAGTAAAAAGACGGAGAATAATTTGATTTTCACGGAAGTTGCTTTTTGTGCAAAATTAGGGTTTATTGCTTCGTTCACGATCTGATTGGGATTTTGGAGCTGGAGTTTAACCGACTTTAAGGAGTTTTGTGATATTTTTAGAAATTGTGGCTTTTGGTTTTGTTAATTTTATTTTGAAATAATTTAAACGTAAAGTGCGCTAAGATTTTTTTGACCTTATTGAAAATATTTCTAAGGTCGCAAAGGCGCTTCGACAGGCTCACTAGTTCAAACTCGACAGATATTTCAAGATATTTTTGTGGTGAATTCAAATTTTTGAGAAACATCTAAAGTTGACAAAACATGATTTTTGCGAAGCTGCGTAAGGGATGGTAGTGGAAATCCTTTTTGTCTTGGGTTGAAGTATTCTGCCGATGACCTCGGGTGAAAAGACAAAAAGATTGCAACGGACAGCCCGACCCGAGCGGATGGCATTGCGCTGGCGAGGGATACGCTCAAATAGGGTTGATGGTTGTTGGTTGATAGTTTTTGGTTGGGGAGTATATTAATTTTGTGTAAATTTGTTGTCTTATTTTAAAATTGGGGTTGACTGGTTTCGACAGCAAGGTCAATGGGTAAGTAAGCATGCAGAGAACCGTGGCGCGATCTCTTGAATCCCTTGCTACACACTTCTAACTGGCAACGAAGAGTTCGCTCTTGCAGCTTAATCCGAAGTTTAGTAGGATTCTAAGCGCTTTCCCGAAGATAGTAAGGAAGCAAGATGTCTCACAAACGCTCTGTTCTGCGGCGTTTGATTCTGGGGCATAGCAATGCAGAAATAAGTCTCGAAAATCTTCGGTTCGGGAACGAAAATTTTAGAAGATAAGGTAAAAGTTGGGCGTTTGCTCTCTGCTTTTACCCGAAAATCAAAAGCAAACTAAGCATGTAGAAATCTTACGTATTGCTTGTTTGGACGAGGGTTCGAATCCCTCCAACTCCACAAATACATCTGTAAATCAACCATTTACAGGATTTACACCCAAAAACACACCCGGTTTATTTTAAATTAGGGTGTGTTTTTATTTTTCTTTTGTGGTTGATTTTCATTAACTGTTATTTTACTATATTGATGATAGAAAGGAGCTAAATTTCAAATTGCATTGTTTCTTGCACTAAAATATCGTTCTACGAACTGAAGTATTTTGGGATATACTACTGCTGCTCTTCTGTCCAAGTCTCGCACACATCCTTCCTCTACGACCGCTCTATCATATCATCCGGATTCTTCGATTGACACCCTGCTTGGCTGGATTAAGCCAATGCATAGTTTTATTGAAATTTTGTTTATTTATTTTTTTCCATCACTAAATTTGACACATCTAATATCATCCTCAACCATTTGTCATATTCATTTTGCAAAATGAACGAGAACAGGTAACCCTTATTCTCGTTTTTAAAATTTATTTTGATAACTATATCCTAAAATATACAAAATAAAAACTTATTCAATTATTGTAAATGTTGGATTATTAATAAACTTGCTTTTACCTTCTGAAATTAATTCCCCATCTATTTTTACGTTCTGACCGTTATCTAATGCTTTTAAAGCATCACTAAATTGTTCCGAATTTAAATTGACTTTTGCTTTGACAATCTTATTTAATTCATTTATAAAATTAAAAGTTATTTCCCCATTATTTCTTTTGTCAATATCTGGATTGGTTTCGGCTTTAGAAATTTTACCCACAAAGGAACCCGTTATCCCCTCCTCTTTTGGTATATATCTATTTATTATATATTCGAGAGGTTGTATATAATCTTTTGTAAAGGTTACAACGGTTGGAAGTTCGTGAATCTTTTCAATATGATTTGACCAACTAACTCCAATATCAATTTTATCTTTATCACCATATTCTCCTAGTTCGACTATTGATTCAAGAAAATTTACACTAATTTGCTCCGTAGCTATTTGTTCCTCTAAAAAATCGTAATTTCCTATTTCTATATTTGATTTTACCTCATGTAGAGATTTAATAAATTTTTTAGTAATTGTCCTTGTGAGACTAGTTCCTAAAACTTCTTCCTCATTAAATAAACTTAACTGTATTGCATTGTCATCTCTTGATGAATTGATGAAGGGACATACTATAGACGCAATAAAACTTCCCCTTTCGGTCTGTCCTAAATAACAAGATTCAATAAACTGATTAGCCGATTTAGAATATAATTTTTTATGATAAATAGCTGGAGAAACAATATCACATGCAGCAGCATACAGAGACTTTTTAGCATTTTCTAAAAGATTAAAACCATCGTGAAGTGATATTAGTCCATTCTCAGTTCCATCATTTACAACCCTAAAGCGTATAATGTCAGATGGAGGAATAATTAAATCATTAATTACATATTCAACATTCCTATCTTCGTAAATAGCAATTTTATTCAAAATGCTTCTTATTGCACTTTTGTAATCTATAAAATCTCTATTTAAAGGGATAATTATTTCAGTTGGATTTTCGCCATTTTTAAAAAATATTGCCAAATCTTGTCTTCGACTTTCAACTTTTTTAAAGCCATTATTTAATAAATATTTCTGTAAAACTGGAAAACCAATTTTTTCAGAAGCAACATCTAAGATATTATCTAAACTTCTCATAATAATTCTTGTTTAGAAGCTTTCACCATTAAATCATAAATAGAATCGGGTGAAAATACATTTGCTAACGGAACTTTTACAGTAACACTTGTTGTATTATCTGTTTCTGGTAAACCGTCTAAATTTAAATAATGACAACATTTTCTTATTATTAACTCGTCATTAGAGTGTCTTAGCCACTCTTCAGAATTTTCAGGGAGACACATTACTACTAATAATCTCGGAGAAGTTGACCGTAATCTTAAATCATTATAATTTTTAAGTGGTAATGGAAATACAATTTCATCACCCACAATGTTCGCTCCTGATGTTGCTTTTAACTGAAGCTTTATCTCTGGAGAATGTAAAATCGAATCATCTGATAAATAACCATTGTATTTGACAGTTGCATCGACACTATCAGAATCAATTCTCGTGATTTCAGTAGAAAATTTTTTAGAAGCTGCTACCGAAAGCACATAAGCCAAGTTTAGCTCCTCTTTAACTTTGTTTTCTGTTAGCATTATTTAGTTATTTGTACTGGTAAATATACTTATTATTTGCATAATCATAGTCGCCTTCCGCTATTGGGAAGTAAGCCAGGACGGGCGATGAACAGGGGTTGCTGGGACGTATAAATATAAGGAAATTGTCTTAATAATTTGCGATATATTTTTTCTACAAAAATAAACGAGGATAGACTTATCTATCCTCGTTATTTATATTTTCCAATTATTATTTTAATTGATTTTCAACAGATTAATGTTATAAATCATTACCATCACTAAGTTTGGAACATTACCTGTTGTTTTACAATCCAAGATATCAGGAGTAATCCTTATTGTCTAGATTTATAATTTTCAAAAGAATCTAAAATGAGTTTCTCAAGTTTATCAAAATCATATTGTAATGTTGTTGAAGAAATAGTAATTGGTGTTCCGTATTTTTTAAGAGTAGATTGCAAAAGGCTTTTCTTTATTTTACTAGTTTCATTATCTACATATTTTTTTGGATTTTTTACGTTAATCAGTAAAAACTTTGTAGACATTACATCAATTATTTTTATTGAAATTATATCATTCCAAGGAATCATTCCTTTACTTACATAACTCGAAGTATCAATTATCCCTTCATTATTTATGATAAGACTCATTTTTCTTGTAAAAACAACACTTATAAAAGCAATTAATGCAAAAACACAAATTACAAATCCTATAATACTTGAAATTCTTATAAATGAGGCATTTCTAAATAATGTAGAGACATATTTTTCAGGGTTAATAATTAAGGGTATTTCAAGTATTATAAATACCAATAAGCATAATATTAATAAAAGAATTTTCTTTTTACTGCTTTTTATTTCTATTTGATTCATATTATTTATGCAATACTTTGGATGCTATTACAAAACTCAGAACGAAAAATGCCAAAATGCCTAAGATAATCCCAAAGCTAATCCAAGCCATTTTTCTTCTTGTTTGTTTAGGCTCTTTATCGAATTCTTTAAAATATTTTAAATACTTATCATTCTTCCATAATAGTTGATTGTTTATTAAGTAAGGAATAACTAGCATACCTATTATAAAAATCCATTTATAAGGATTACCCGGTCCCCATACATATTGGATAAGAGATTTTCCTAAACCAGCTTGTAATAAATTAAATAAGCCAAACTCTATAAGAACTAGTTGCCCTCCAATGTGAATATTAGCTAAATTAACACTTTTACTATTTTTAGGATTATTAGATAGTTTTAACGCAATATCATCAATTTGTTTAAAAGAACTTCCTCTTTTTTCAAGCCCTTTTTTAAGAAAATTAATTTTAGTAATTGGACTAAAAATAAAATTCAAAATTGCTCTAAAAAAATAAGTTGCTTTTATCTCAAATATATAGATAAAGTAATATACATGATTCCAAATTCTTTCCATAATTTTTATTTTAACCATCCTTCTGCTTTTTGTTCTGCATAATTGCCACCATAATATCCGCCAGCAAAACTTCCTATTAAACCTCCTACTATGCCTCCAATAGCTGCTCCTGGTGCTGCGCCCCAACCTTCAACCCAAACACCGACAGCAGCACCAGCTTTCATACCAGCCCAAGCACCTGCTTCTGCACCCATCCAAGCACCTGCCATACCTCCGGCAGCACCTGCCGTTGCAACTTCTGCATTTTTTCCATATTTCCATCCATCTTGTGACATACCATTTGCTATTTTAGCTCCATTTATGACATATCCTAAAGGACCGGCTATCTTTCCTATTTTAGAGCCATACTCTGCCCAAGAAAGTGTTCTTACATATTGGTTACCAAAGAAGACTCTTCCATTGGTATTCGGGAAGTATATTCTTCCATTGGTTCCTATTCTTGTATTTCCGGCATTAGAAGCAAGAGATCCTCCCATACTGTCATAGAAATCATTAATATTCCCTGCATCACCAAGAAAATCTCCAAAAGAATTATCGTCATGCCCTTTAATCTTTATCTCATGCATAATTCCAAGATCTCCACTTATATGGGCTTCACCATTACTTACATATCCAGAATATGTATTACTGCCACCAGTCCAGTATCTAAAATTACCTGTACCACCTCCCATAGCAAAATTAATAAAAGAAGTTACCTGTTGGCTTGACATACCGCCTTTAACTTCTCCACCTGTAAAGCCTCCGTTTCCATTACTTGACCAAGAACTATGTGTGGTTGTATTATCCCACATATTCTGTGCCCAATCTGGCAAATCCCTGCCATCTATATCGTAAAACATCACCGGATTATTCACAGCGTAAGCATAAGGACTAGTCCCATGGAACTTTTCAGACAACTGATCCATCCCAAACCACCTCCCCAAGTCAGGCATATACTGTCTCCAGCCGTAATCATAAAAACCAGTCTCCTGTAATTCTTTCTGATTATACTTGTTGTTTAAAGGCGTTCCGGTTGCATCATAAACAGAGCTATACCCATAAAAATTCATTCCAAAAGCATAATAATCATTCCTGTCTAAAATTGTAAGAGCGCCTGCGCTGTTTTTGGTGTAGCTGAGACGCACATTTCCCAAGTGGTCTTTGTACTGGTAAATATACCGATTATTTGTATAATCGTAATAGCCCTCCGCCGTCGGGAAATAAGCCAATACCATTCCCGATTGCTGTGGTACCGCTCTCTCTTCGCCGGAGACAAAGGCCTCCTCTTCTCCCGCAGTGGCAGCTTTCAGCGTGCTGCTGTCCGTCTCCCGGAAGGCGGCCTGCACCACATCATCCCCGGTGGTGTACACAAAACCATCCAAGTATTCCGTAGTGGTAGTGGTGTTTCCCAGTGCGTTGTTCAGGGTAAAGGCCTTCTTCGTCTTCACACCATCTGCACGGTAGTAGTATTTGGTCACGTTGGTCTGCGTGATCTGCTCCGGGAGATTCAGGAAGTTGTATGCAATGGCGGATATTCCTTTGTCTGCCATAGACGTCATATTTCCATTGGCATCATAGCCTATTGCTCCGCCGCCGCCTTCGTATCCGGCAAGGTTGTTCCCTGCATCTGTCACAGAGCTTAGCCTGTTGCCTACGATATTATAGGTAAGGTTGTCGATCATCTTCACCTGGCCTTTTTGCAGCAGGCTTATAATTAATAAAGCCATCGATTAGATGGCTTTATTTAATGAAATGATATAACTTATTTTTTCTGATAGGTTGCCAGCTTTATCATATCTGCCAGCATCTTTCCCGGTCGGAAGTTGATTTTGCTTTTCTTGATTTTGGAAGCATTCACTTCTTCTTCCTTATCCGAGGCTTCACTGGAAAGGCTCATTTGCAAAGTGAAATATTCTCCCACGCGCACGATCCTGCCTTCTGACAGATCTTTGGTCACTTTGGTAAAACAGGATTCCAATACCGCAAGGATATCCGCTTTGGATACTGTGGATGTTTCTGAAGCATAGGCTGCAAGATCCTGAAGCTTAGTTTCACCATCGCCAACTGCGGTAGCATACCATTTGGCTGGTGCATCAGGTTTTTGGATGTTCTTTCTTGCGATTGTTTTGAATTTGATTGACATAATTTGTGTTTTTGTTTGTTAATATATTTGATTCGTTACACAGTCGTTTTTAAGTCATGCGCATGACTTTGCAAAACCATGCGCATGAGTTGAAGAAATCATGCGCATGAATTTTTACAATCATAAGCATGAGTTTATAAACTACTAATTTCGGGCTTCGAAAATAAAAATTATTATTTAAAAATAAGTAAGTCTATTCATAAATTTTTATATATATCAAAAAAAGCCACTCAATGAGTGGCTTTGTGATGTTATATGTTAATTAATGTTTGATAAATAATCCATTATTATCAAACTCAATATTAAAAATAAAATAATTCCTATGATAGTAAAGAAACTTATCCATTTCCATCTTCTTCTCCATTCTTTTGGTTTCCTATCAAATTCCTTGAAATATATAAGATATTTATCTTTGTGAAATACAAAATAATAAGTAATAATTGCAAAAGGCAACATACATACAAATATGAAGATCCCATTTATATAAGTTCCATTTATAAATTTAATAAAACCTGACAAAATAAAAAATACTCCTGCACCAATAATTGCGGCTAAACCCAATATAAAATTCCCAGCCATAATACTGCTAAAGCCGTAGCGAGGGTCTTTAACTCCTATCTCAAAAATTTCTTTTTCTACATCTCTCCATTTCTGTACTTCAGGATCGGATGTTGGGTGGCTATAATTTCCGTCTCCCCTTAGAAGCGTTTGGATTTTTAATTCAAACCTATAATCAAAATAATGAATAGTATTCCAAAATATCTCTAATCTTTTCATAATTTAATTTATTAATGTTAATAATAAGCATCAACGCTTCCTTCTCCAACAGCTTGACCCCACATTCCTCCGCCGAAAGCACCAATTATACCTCCCGCAACTCCGCCGATTACACCTCCGATTGCAGTTCCGGCACCAGGAAACAAAGAACCAACAGTTGCTCCAAACTCAGCACCCATATATGCACCTGCTTCTGCGCCACCCCAGCCACTTAATACACCTGCTGTTGCACCTACGGAAGCTCTTTGAGCATTATATCCAAACTTTCCACCATCCTGCTGTATTCCTTGATATGTTTTATATCCTCCAATTCCAACATTAACCCAAATAGCTCCTTTTGAGGCTAATTTCCCCCATTTTGCTAAAGATGCTGTTCTTACAAATTGGTTACCATAAAATACGCGCCCATTTGCAGTTGGAAAATATAAACTGCCATTTGTACCTAAACGTGTTAAACCGGCATTATCTGCAAATGCTCCTCCAATATTATCTCTATAATCATTGGCTGTTCCTATCACATCAAGCCAGTTTCCAGACTGATTTTGAGAATTATCTTTAATTGTAATATTATGCCCAATCCCTAAATCCATAGTTCCATTATAAGCACCTTGCGAACTATTGTAACTACTGGACATAGAAGCCGTCCCCGTAAAATATGTATAATTTCCGGTTCCGCCACCAGCAAGAAAGTTATAGAAACTGGTTACTTCCCCACTTCCCATAGGTGAAAATGAAGAACTGCCCCAATTACCATTAGAATCAAAATCAGAATAAGTAGTTTCTCCTCCAGCCTTTGCACCATTATATAAACCAGCTATCCAGCTATATGACACCTTTCCATCCGGATCGAACATCATAACAGGATTGTTCATTACATAAGCATAAGGAGATGTAGAACTATAAGTTTCAGAGAGTTTGTCCATCCCGAACCAACGCCCTAAATCAGGCATGTATTGACGCCAGCCATAGTCATAAAAACCTGTCTCTTGGAGCTCTTTCTGGTTATACTTGTTGTTTAAAGGCGTTCCGGTGGCATCATACACAGAAGTCTGCGTGTACATATTCATCCCGAAGGCATAGTAGTCGTTTCTGTCAAGGATTGTAAGAGCGCCTGCGCTGTTTTTGGTATAACTTGACCTTACATTTCCCAAATGGTCTTTGTACTGGTAAATATACCGATTATTTGTATAATCGTAATAGCCCTCCGCTGTCGGGAAGTAGGCCAGTACCATTCCCGATTGCTGCGGCACGGCTCTTTCTTCGCCGGAGACAAAGGCCTCCTCTTCTCCTGCAGTGGCAGCTTTCAGCGTGCTGCTGTCTGTCTCCCGGAAGGCGGCCTGCACCACATCATCCCCGGTGGTGTACACAAAACCATCCAGATATTCCGTATTGGTAGTGGTGCTTCCCAGTGCGTTGTTCAGGGTAAAGGCCTTCTTCGTCTTCACACCATCTGCACGGTAGTAGTATTTGGTCACGTTGGTGTGCGTGACCTGCTCCGGAAGGTTCAGGAAGTTGTACGCAATGGCGGATATTCCTTTGTCTGCCATAGCGGTCATATTGCCGTTGGCATCATAAGAGATTGCTCTACCGCCGACTTCGTACCCGGTAATGTTGTTCGCTGCATCTGTCACAGAGCTTAGCCTGTTGCCTACGATATTATAGGTAAGGTTGTCGATCATCTTTACCTGGCCCTTTTGCAGCATCCCGGTTCTTTTCAGCTTCGTGATGTTCCCGTTGGGGTCATAATTCTCAATAATCTCGCTATTGGCCTTGATAGCAGGATTGCCCGGCAGCTGGTATAAGCCTGCGGAGATCCTGTTGGCCTTATCATAAACAAAGCCTTGTCTTTGCGGTGTCGCTGCCGGGATATGCCCGTCATAATCAACGGCTTTCCACGCTACTTCTGCAATATTGCCGTTGTACCTCGGCTGTACCTTTAAGTTGGGATAGTCCAGGTTTGGGGTTTCCAGACCGTCTCTTTGGTTATAATTGATCTTATAAGCAAAGAGCTTGCTGCCAAGGGTATCTACATTGTTGATATTGGTAAGCCAACCACGGACGTTGTAGTTGTAATCTATGCTCTGCAGGAATCCTCCCCCAACCCCTCCAGAGGAGGGTAGACCGCCTACCTGCTTGTTGGTCACCTGCCCCAGTTCATTGTAGGTATATTTGGCCAGCAGCTCTTCTGCATTGCTGTTAACCTGGTGATAATGTTCCTGCAGATAGTTACGGGTGTTGTAGACAAAGCGCTCCTTCACATTGATAGAGGTGCTTGTGGCTGTACGCTGGTGCCTGGTCTCTACTTTTTGAGTAATACCTGCCCAGTCCAGCTCGGTGTGCGTAATGGTGACGCCTCCCAAATGGTTGATCTCCTGTGCACCGATGCTTCTGCCACGCTGGTCGTACCAGTAATAGGTTTTGGTCCAGCTGTCATCACTGATGTTTTTTACATAGTAGGCCGTGGGCATTGTTTTGGTGCTGCGGTCCGCCAGATTATCAGATGATAATGTCGTCTCTGTAATCAAAGTTGGTTTTGCCGGTGTGCCTGTAGGATAGGTATCGTAATAATTAACGGAAAGTGCCGTGTTAAAATCGGCAAAATAATCATTGGAGTAATAGATCTGCAGGCCATTGCGCCCAAATCCGGTGCTGTCTGGCTTTTCTATTATTACCATATTTGCAATCAGGTTTTGGAGGTCCGCTCTGTTCCAGCCTGTGAAAAAACCGGTATAAACAACCCTGCCGAACGTGTCATATTTCGTAAGCAGCCATTTGCCATCAGTAGTCATTTTGGCATCGCGGTAGAGGATCAGCCTGTCTGCCTTATCATAAACCATCTGCTCTTTGCCTTTGCCGGGCAGCTTCTTTTCTATCAGCCTGCCTTTGGCATCGTAGCGGTAGATGTAGCAGAGCTGGTCTTTCGCAGTCTGGTCCAGTGTGCCCTGTGCTGAGGCTTTGGGTGGAACGATCATCACCAGCTGGCCGTACTGGTTGTAGAGGTAATGGGTGTCCAGCTTCTCGGCTCCGTTTTCCTGGCGGGTAACGAGCGTCTGGCCAAGGGAGTTTTTGTAAACCACGGCGACATTGCCGTCTTCATCTGTAGATCTCAGCTTGTGGAGCGAACCTTTGGCATAGTTGACAATCTGTGCGACCACAGGCTCGAATACATTTTCATTATCATCCGATACGGCTGTGTATTTTTTGATCTCATCCTGGCCGATCAGGAGGTATTCCATCTTCTTGGTCTTGCCGCCCGCCATTTTCCAGGCATTTCCCGGAGCTGCCGTTTCAATTGGGCGGGACAATGGGGAGTTCTCTGTCTTAACTTCCGCAAAAGCATTATCAACACCATAATAGTTATTAATGTCTGCTTCACTCACACCCTGCATTGCTCCCAGCGTGCCGGCTTTGGCAACGGGAAGATACTGCCTGGTCTGCCTGCCTGTTGCCGGATCATAGAAGTATGTGCTTACAAGGTCGTTCCCACCATAGGTTGCGCCAATGGCGATATCCTGCTTTGGCCTGCCAAGCCCGTCGGTATATTGTACAGATTGTACCTGTTTTTTAGTGTTGTTGGAGGCAGGACTGGAGGCATTATAGGTCACAGGCTCCAGATAGGTGCGGCTGTAGGTATAAGTCTTATAAGGAGTGAATGTCTGAGCGCATAGCTTTCCAAACATACACAATATCAGTAATGTATATATAAATTGTTTTTTCATTGCAATGGTTGGTATTAATCCTGGAAAACATTTTGCTCGTACTTATTCTCTTTTATGATATGATGGTCCATATCCTCTAATCTTATCATGCGATTCTGATTGTCATAATAGTAATATTCGGTCATTCCATTCGGAGTGGTTACGCTTTTAATTCCGATTAGAGGATCATAAGTATAGGTGGTAATGAGGTAATTCTTAAATCCGGGCTTTTTGCGGAAAGCTTCCAGGGCATTTCTAAGGAGCTGCTCGGAGGCATCATCTATATCAGCATTTGATTTTTGCACGATATCCAGCAAGCCGGCATCGGTCTGACCCATCAAAGCCAGAATATTAAAATATTCTCCGCCTTCTATCTTGGCAATAGGCTGTGTTCTGCCATAACCCCAGATTACTGCCGTTGGCATTCCGGATTTTGAACGGGTCTGCAACACATTACCCATATCATCGTAATACTCATTGGTCTGCTCGCCTGTGATCACATTATTGATCCCAAAAGATTGTACTGACGATGGAAAGTAATTGCCGGTCTGATCGTATTTCGTTTCCAGCTTACCAATCTGTACATTATTCTGTTTCTGAGTCACTTCCAGTGGGACTGAGGTCATACCCGCATTCAAAAGTTTGCTGTTAGCTTTTTCTGCGGCATACTTGTAAGTCGTCTCGGAAATTGTTCCGTCTGCCGAAACGCTCTTCTCACTCATCAGATTGTTGTTGGCCTGATTAAAAGTCTTTTCGGAGATATCAGTCAAAGAATTACCGGATAGGTCTTTGGAAATATCGGTTGTTGTGATCCTGTCAAAAAAAGATTCCTGAGTGTACAACATTCCACCGCCAGAATCTTGATAAAGATATAGTTGGGACTCATCGTATGGTGGTAAACTGTAGTTATAATTAACTTGTTGTTGTATATTATTATCTATGTCATGTACTTCTTTCTTCTCCAAGAGTCCGTTTTTGATCAGATTGAAATTAGGAAATACGCTTATACTATTAAAAACATAACTAGGATAATCTCCGAATGTCTTAAAATAATATTTGGTATAGCCCGGCTTGTCACTTTCGGTCACTTTAATATTTTTATATATCAGAACACTTTCCTGGTCAGGAGATGGTGTACCGCTTGAAAATCCGGAACCATCAAAGAGGTTGTAATCATAACTGATGCTTTTTTTAAGATCATAAGTGCTGCCTGCATTACTTGGATGGGTATTTTCAGCAATATCATAAAATTTCACATCCTGAACGACCGGAAGTTCTGATAAAATAAAATTATTCTCGTATGGTGGCTGTTTATAAGTCTTTTCAATAATTGAGAAAAAACCTTTTCCACCCGTCCCACTAATTTCAAGATAATAATTATGACCTGGGGTTATTATTTCAGATATGGCTTCAGTATCATCCTTATAAGTTGTTCCCTGACCTGTTGTGGGATCTACCAGACGATATTCAAAGACCTCAGGCAAATCCCCTCCGCCTAAACTCGGATTTTCCGTATTGCCATTTGTATAACGTTCAGTTACTGTAAGTCCTATAGATATTTTAGTATATGGATATAAAAACATATTGGGCAATAAAATATATTTTCTGCCATTTGGAATTTTGGTATCAATATTTATATATTTCGGATCTGTATATTGACTAATTCCTGTAACAAAGTTATGTGGATCCTGAAGATAGGGAATGAAGGCAGGATCATTAAAATCAATTGTTGATTTTGATTTAGTAAATCCAAAGTTATACTCAATCTTTTTGCCTGAAGAAAACCGGATTTCATCTAATAACTCCTTGCTTGCATCCGTTGCTCCTGCCGTGCCATAAGGCGTATTTGTATAAATTTTACTGCCAAAGTTGATCCGATCAAAAACTACATTGTCCCTATTGACCCTGTTTATACCCCCAAGAGTTCTAAACCACATATCGTCTCCTCCTGCATCTGAAGCAGTTGGTGGCATATAATCGTGAGAGGAATTTATATTTAGACTACTCTTTGATACGAACTTATCTTTGTGATCCTTTAGTGTGATGCTTTTAATAAAATATCGGTCTTGCAGTGGAAAATCAAAATTATAATTGGCGGTGTTGCTATCTCCGTGTTCAAAAACAATTTTGCCATAAGCAGTAGTAACTGTTTCCGGCAAATAACATAATGCTTCTATTACGGTTGTACTGCCACTCTTATATTTAATATATTGTTTATTCTGAAATGTTGCCACTGTTCTATTCAAAGCATCATCAACTCTCGTAGCATAGAATGTATTTCTAAGATCCATTATCGGATATGCTGTAGTTCCATTTATACCAATAGAATAAGTCAGTCGACTTTGATCGTGTTCTGTAAAATAGTATTTGTACCCCTTGCTGTCTGTAACTTTAAAAGACTCTACAATTCTCGGCTGCCAAGATCCTGTTGTTACAATTCTTTGTGATTCAATAGTAAGATTGCTGGGTGTCAGTTTTATGATTTTATAAATCTCATTTGGAAAAATACCAGATTTTTGAAATTTAAAGCTTCCTTGTTCCCCGTTTATATTGTAATAATAAGTATCATCCCAATACTCAACTGTTTCTATCTCATCCGGCCAGCTGGTTTGTATTTTCCTCGTAATTGTAAAATTACTTCCGGTTAATGCCCAGTTTTTTGCAATAAGACCGGAATAGCTTCCATTTTTATAAGCGTTCGCATTATAGGCTAACCCAAAATTAATGTTGAAATCCTTAGCGGCCGGAAGGCTGGTCAAAGGAAATGATATATCCGGAACACCTGTCTGATAGGAAACAGGCGTATTGACCGCAGCAGCCAGCGAGTTATCCTGGCTTTTATAAAATAAGCTGATCAATAAAATGAATAATAATTTTAATTTCTTTCTCATCGTGTTTATTCTTTAACAATTTTAGCAGTTAGTTTTTTGTTTTGTTGGGTCGGGATATTCGCTTTGATGATGTAAACCCCTTGCGGCAATTTGCCCGTGTTGATCTTGGTGATTTGGTTTTTAGTGTTTAGTTTTTGGATCAGCTTTCCAGCCATATCATATACATAAATATCAGCACTTTGGAACTCTAAACCAATTTCCACATACGCATAATCCGTCACAGGATTCGGGTAGATGCGGAGGTCTTTGTTCTCAAGCAGGTTTTCCACATCAGAGTCCAGCAGTTTTACAACCTTCCAGTTCTCTTCTCCCAATTGTTCTGCGCTGGTTCCGGCCAAAAGATAGCTTCCGTCGCTCTGAAGCTTTGCCGATACCAATCGCTCTTCATTCTTCTTGGCCTTGCCTTCCACATATTTGCGCCATTCTTCCTTGCCGTTGGTGTCGATGTACAGCATCCAGAATTTCTCGTCATCCTGCTTTACTTTTTCTTCGGCCTGGGTGTAGCCGCCCAGCAGAAAGCCTTTGGTTGCCAGTTGATGGTTGTCGGTTGATTGTTTTCGGATCGCGTCCAGGCTCATCACAACATCCCGGTTGCCAAAGCTGTAGCTCTTCTGCCAGATCTCATTGCCGGATTTATCTAATGAAAGGATCCAGATATCCGTTCCTTCCTTCACATTTTCTTTTTTGCTTCCGGAAGAGTTGCTGCGGCTTTCACCGGCTATCAGATAACCGTTTTCGGTAAAAGCAATGCTTTTCGGACGGTCGTCACCGCTTCCGCCGTAGGTTTTCTGCCATTCAACATTGGCATTCTTGTCTAATTTGACAATCCAATAATCACCTTCGCCCAAGTTTTGATCTGATTTTCCAATGAAGGTTTTTGCTGTTGATATCAGTTCCGGCTTTGTAGTTGCGTTTTGGCTGCCTTGGGAATTGTTATTTTGAGTGTTATTATTCTGATTGGAGTTTTGGGTTTCAGGGTTATTCAAATTTTCTGATCTTCCGGAAGTTGAATAAATCAGAACCACAGCGCCGCCATCCGCCGTCGGAATCATATCGGTCACCCCATCCACAGATTTCCCGCCGAGGACAGTGGTCTGTATCAGTTTTCCGTCTTTGTCCAGCTTACTCACAAAGACATCCTTAGAACCGAACAGCTTTTTATGATCATTAATGTTTCCTGCTGCAAAGAATCCCAGGTCTGTAGATTGTACAACTGCCGATGCTTCGTCATTGCTCCTGGTTCCCAAGGTTTTTTGCCAGAGTTCTTCGCCGTTTTCGTCCAGGCGAATCAGCCAGGAATCACTTCCGCCGAGGTTATTTTCTTTTTTGTCGCCGGAAATATTGGAAAATGAAGTCCCAAAAAGTGCAAAACCGCCTTCCTGCGTGGCAATGCCCGAAGCCAGATAGTCGTGCCTGGTGCCGCCGAAGTATTTTTCCCAGACTCTGGAACCCTGCTGGTCAAGTTTCAGAATGTGATAGTCGTAGCCTGAATTTGGTGTTTGGCCGGTGGTGTTTAGTTTTTGGCTTTGGATACTACTTCCGGAGAGCAGGATCTGCCCGTCGATCGTGGAGGTCATATTGGACAGGAAATCCTGCGTGGAAGAACTTATGTTTTTCTGCCATTTGACCTGCTGTGCAGAGGCAACATTTACCGCAAACAGCGATAGACTGAGGTAGAGTTTTTTCATTTGTGTTTCAATTATTTAAGGGTGCAAAATTAATTTTATTCTTTTAAAATGCAAATGTATTTCTGCATAACGACAAAACTTGTCGCATTTAAAATATTTGCAAAAATATATGATATATAGATAATTACCTTACGGTTTCCCGTAAAATGGCAAAATAACTGTAAATTATCTTTTCATTATTAAAAGTTCTTTCTACCAGTCCCAGAGTAGAGGGTTGTACAAAGCAAAAGGCGTGGAACTATGTTTATTGTAAGAGAGGCAGTGGAAAGCCCAATACACAAATAAACAAGCCCACGCCTCGGCGTGAGCATTGCATATTCTTGTGTATTTTGAAAATTCCACTTTTCTCTTACAAGAAATAGCCAATGCTATAATTTTTCGTTAATGTTAGATTGCGAAGATAAAAATATTTTTTAAACATATTAATAATAAAACAATATCCGCTTAAAAGCTATTTTAACTGCAATGAAAAGCTATTTCTTCACAAATGTATTTTATTATTATAATATTAATAATTTCCAAATTCCTAAAACAAACACGGTCTTTTACTTCGAAGAAGCCTCAAAACCATCTTTAAATTTTAGAAAACCTTCCGCTTCTTTGGGATTATGATTAATCCATGTTTGCATTATCCGAGTGTTGTCATTCAATATTTTGATCTCTTTTTCATCATAGATTTTTTTTCCTTCAGAAGCAATTTCATTCAAAATATCCTGGCGGAGTTCACTTTTTGATTTAATGCTTTCTTTATACCAATTGGTTGCAAAATTGATTGAAAGAATCACAATGAAAATTCCGAAAACCACTGTTCCAATCCCAGTCCAGATAAATTTTTCCATTCTTATTATTTTCTTACGAAAACTTTCGTAATAATCAATTGTTTCTGGCGCAAGAACCATTTTTATTTCTGTTGGAATATGGGCAAGAAATTCAGCTCTTTTAGCCTGTTCAATTTTATTAAATTCCCGCATACCATCGTAATGTGCCTTTACCTCTCGCAAAACAGTTAGAATATGCTGAATTAACCTAGTCAGATCTTCAATATCAAACCGAACATTCACGCTCTGTTCCATATTCATTTCGTTTGATGCAATATTCCTTTCATTAGATTTGATAACGTTTTCCAAAAGCTCCATCCCGTTATTTTTGGTTTCTTCGTTTTCTTTTTTATTTTCCATTTTGATATTTTTAATTGTTAATTAACGTCTTGTTTTTCGTTTCTTTTTCCAAAGTTCATCTTCCTGCGGCGAAACATAACTTGGCTTTAGAACATCTTCTAATAGGTCACCTGCAATTTGCAGAATAGAATCTTTTCCGTTTACTAAAGGACTATTTTGAACATCCAAACTACTTTTTATCTGCTCATTTGCTGTGATCGATGTCAGTAAGCTACCGAAGTCTTTATCGATTGCGGAAAGAGAAAAACCATCATATTTATTATATAATAACCCGTTTTTAGGAAGAGTTGTTTTCGAATGATTAATTTTATTGATCCAGATGTCCTGAACTTCATTTTTCTGATTCGGCCTGAATTCTCCTTTGTACTGAACCTTTATTTTTAATCCTTCTCCTTGTAATTTTTGTCGAAGGTCATTCAAACTTTCGCAGTTTTCTTTATTTTTAAATACAGATTGTTTGATCTCAAAAAATATTTTAATTTCCGAAACTTTCAGTTTATTTGAAATCTCCGAAAGTGTATAACCCGCTTTGTACTGGCGTTCGGTGTGATGGTTTTTATCTTTCTCCATAATGATCCGCATTCCGGAAATTCCATTTTTTATATTTGAAGAAAGCTGTACATCAAAACCTTTCTTACTCATATTCTTTAGCAATTCATCGAAATTTTTTGAATCCCTCAGAGATTCTGTAAGGTTTGCCAACATCGCTGCTTTCTTTTCAATTCCAATTTCAACATCGGTTTTCAGGTTTCTATCCTTGCAAATCTCCCTGACTGCTTCGCCGAATTTCTCTCCTATCTGATGTGATTTCACGGTGCATTTTCCCTGAATATCGATTCTGTTGACCACAAAATGAATATGCTTCTGTTTGGTACTGTTATGAATATCGAGACGAAATTGGTTTTGATCCGTGACGCCAACTTTTTTTAATGCTTCGATGGCGATTTCAGTTAATTCAGGGTCGGATAGTATTTTACCGATTTCTTCCGGTGGCGAAATATATCCGGTTAAAGCCCATTTTTTCACTTTTGGATTTCGGTCTGCAACGTTTTTCATTTCCTGATATTGATTTTCCGGTTCAGTGCTTAAAAGAAAATTAACCGCTGCAACTTTCGCCAAACCTTTATCGTTGCCATTATATTCTAAAGCAATTTTTGTAATAGTTCTCGTGGTTGCAGAATTATTCATCTGTGTTCATTTTTGAATATAAGTAGTGCCGGATAAGTTCTAAAACCGTCTGGATTTCTTCTAAAATTTTCTTCTTATTTTCCAGAAAATTCCATTCTTTATTTCGCAGAAGATTTGTAATTCTGATGAAATTATTTCCGTAGTCGAGCAGCACTTTATCTGTTTCAAATTCATTCACTTTTAATTCCTTTTCTACAAAAACCATCCGGGCATAAGTGCCTATTTTCAGGTGGTATTTTTTTGATTTTTTTTGAATGTCTTCGAACTCTAAATCAGTTACCCGGAATGAAATTATTTTCTTCAGTTGCGAGCTGGAATTTTTCTTCAAACCACCTTTTCGACCCAACTCCTGGAAGTGTTTTCTTCTTTTTTCAGCATTCATTTTTTGCTCATTTTCTTGAGTTGCCTCAAGGACAAATGTTTTTAAAAAGTCATCTTTCATCTTTGTGTTTTTTCTATTATTATTATTCTTTCAAATTGTGTTTCTGACGATAGGAGGAAACCAAAAAATCTCATTTTTATAAGAAGCGTCACACGCTTTTTGTAAACAATGGGTACTTTTTGCACTAACATCCTACCGTATTTTACCTGTGTTTATTTTACTCACGTTAGTTTGCGAATAGCTGTATCTATTTTACCCAGGTGTTTGTAAGCTGACCTTGTACTATTTTACTCACCTTCTCCTAAATTTCACTTGTCTTTCTATAGTCGGATTTCTATGAATTGCCCAATCGTTTAAGTCTTTAAAATCTGAATATAAAACCCGACAATCTTCTGCTTCAGTTTTTTCATTTTTGATTATTTCAACAGCTCTGTTTCCTGCTTCGTCATTATCAAAATAGAGATCAATTTTTTCATAATTATTAAGTGAATTTTTAATTTTATGAATCATTGAAACCGAATTTAAAATCAGATAATCTGAGGGTCTATTTTCCATTGATTTTTCCAAATTTTTATAGGAGAGAAAATCAAAAAACCCTTCAAAAATGGCTAGCGATTTTGATCCGTTTTGGATTGTTGTAATGTCTTTTTTACCAAGACATATCTTTGAATATTTATTACGAATTTCGTAACCGCCTGAATCGTTTTTGAAACCAATTCCGAAATAATTTTTATCATTCATTCGGTAATAAATTTCTTTTAGATATCCGATTTGATCTTCTACTTTACGACTCTTTAAATATTCCAAAATTGCTGGATGCTGGATTTCTTTTAAGTCGATTATCTCATAATTTTTAGTTGGGTCTTCGAACTTTCGATTAGAAATGTTTTGATTTTGAAAAGAGGAAAAATTCTGACCTTCTGCCCAAATTAAAACTTCACTGGTAGTCATGTTCAGATATTTTTTCAATAGGTCAACACTGTTTCCGCCGATTCCTTCTGAAAATAAATACCAATAGTTTAGGCTTTTATTGATTTTAAAAGAGGCTTGAGATTCGCTGGCAAAGGGGCTGAGATACCAAGCTTCTTTTTCATTTTGTTTCGTTGGTAGGTGTCCGAGAGAACGGAGGACTTCTTCCAACGATATGCTGTTGAATTGTTTGCAGTTCATTTTTTAATTTTGTGTTATTTTTTTATTTTTTCTTTCGCCATCAAAAATATTTACGGAGATAATATCCAAATTGTAAACAACTTTTCTATTTTTAAAACAATTGATTGTCAACTCATTGCAAATAAATAATTCCTGATATTTTATCCGCATTTATTATTTATTATTAATATTATAATACTTAATAGTTATTAATATAATTAAGCAGATTTTTAACAACCTAATAAGCTGTTGAAAATAAGCAACTTAAACAGCGTTGAACCTTAATTATTCGGAGATAAAATCAAGAAATACGGAGATAATATCTAGTTTTTCGGAAATAATATCCAGAAAATCGGAGATAATATCTAAAAAAACGGAGGTAATATCCAGAAATACGGAGATAATATCCTATTCATTTTCTAGTAACTGAAAAACTGCTTTTATGTAGTCAATTCCTGTTAAATTCGGATCAATTTTTCGCTTCAATCGAATTGCAAGCTCTTTATAACCTCTTAGTTCAAAAAGCTTCCGTAGGACGGATAAATTTCTTTCGTCAAGCTTCCTTATCTTTTTTAAGTATTTCAATGCCCTATCCGTCTGAAGATTGTTTAATGATGAAAACATTTCTCCTGAACCAACAGCGTTCTTTGTGTAATAAATCAAAAAACTATAATTGCCTTTGTTATAGGCATAATTAAAACTCAGCTCATTATAACTATCCAGATCTGCCTTTACATTATTCAAAAAATCTCTCTCAAAGCGATAATGCCCTTCATAGTATTCTTTAGGAATGAATAACTCTTTAAGTATCTGCGAATACGATTTTATGATTCCTCCCTGTTGTTTGTGTTTCAGCAACCATAGTAAAAATCGAAGTGTATTTGAGGTTGAAGCTTGGTATGGGAGATCTTTTTTGATCGAGAAATAAGAACTCATATTGACAAGATGTCTCAGTACAGCCTTATCCATTTTGAAAAATATATTTTTCTTGTTCCATCCCGGCTCTATTATAAAAGGGACGGCCTTATACCCGTTGATAGTTTCATCTTTTAATCTCAGCCAGTTGATATTGGACATATTTATCAATGCGGATTGGATATATTCATTTTTCATTCTTCTATCCGGATTTAAATCGTTGAGTGGTAGTAAAAAATCTATCGTTCCTTGATTTGCCCATCCTTCATAGTAATCATCAAACGAAAGCTGAGTCTCTTCTTTTGTCTTAATTGGCGATTTAACCGATATAAATAAAGACTGTTCTTCTTTGATTGCAGACAAGATTACCACCAAAATTCTCTGCTCGATAATAGTTGTTTCCTGAGAAATTAAAACCTCCCGAAAATCATTAGAAATAAGCACTTTCTTTCGAGTTTTTGGAGTGAAAATTTTACTTTCCATCTGTATTGCTTTATGTTGTAAAATATTTCTTGTAATCAAGTTTTGTCTTCTGAAATCAATGGCTTTTCAATTTGTTTATAATAAACAGTGCCTACTCGTAGGTATGGAATTTTATTTTTCACTATTTCCTCTTTAATCCTGGTTTACTATTGTTCTTTAGAAGTTCCAATGCTTTTTCTACATCAATAATTATTTTTCTCCCATTTTGAATAATGGCTTCATTGATTGTACCGCTCTTTTTCAACCTTTTAGCCGAAGATTCACTACAATTCAATAAACTTTGAATACCCGAAATGCCATAGACGTATTTTTTTTCGATAACTTTTGAATTTTCTGAGTTTTCTCTATTTGATTTTGTGCCAATTCCCTCGATTAAATCAAGAAATTCTTTGCCTGTTAATTGCCATAAAGGTTTTTCTTTTAATGAATTAATATTTTCCATTTTTTGAAATTTAGATTTGATTAAATAAATGCCTTGTACTTTGGCTTTCGTTTGTTCGAACAGGTCAAATTTCTAATAACTATTTGGTGATTTTCCGTGATTCTCTTGTAAAATAAAAATGCAAATAATTGACATCCAATTATTTGCATTTATTTAAATTTTATTTTTCGTGATTTTAAACCGTCTATGGGTTTTATATAGTTCTTTGCGATTTATTTTTGAAGTTTATTGACCATTTTTAACCGTTTTTGGATTGATAATTTCTTTAAATATTTTATTCCTAACCGTTTGATAAAACCTACTTCCTAATGTCCCTTCTGTTAAATTAAATTCTTTAATTACAATATCCTCCCATTCTTTCTTTTTTAATCCTTTTTTCTCAACATCATCCGATAACAACTTGAAGACATAAGCGAAGTGCGTTACTTTCAAAGCATAATTACAGTTTTGTTTTGGTTTTTTTAAATTTAAAATAAGATGGAAATCTTCAAATGTAAGCTGGGATTTTGAATTTATGTATTTTTCTTCTACCATTTTATCAAAAATTCTTTTGGTTAGTTCCGAATCAAAAATTGCATTGGTTGGTTTGAATATGGAAACTTTAAAATAATTTTCGATTTTTTCAATTATTTCATCTGCCTTATTAAGAATTTTATAATAGTAATTCGTTTTAATCCAAGAGTACTTATTGTAAATCTGTTCTTTTTCTAGTTTCAAGTGATTTAATTCTTTTTTAAGTTCACTTATTACATTTTGCTTCTCTAATTTAGGCATTCCAGAATTATACTGTTCTACTTCCAAAATTTCTTTTTCTTTCAATTCAATCCATTGCTGATTTTTTTTAAATTCCGGTATATTCTCAAAATAAAAATTTAAAAATCGATCATTTGTAATGACTTTTTTCTCAAAAACAAGATCATTATATTTAGTTATTTTCCCAATTAAATCGTTGAAAATAACTTCTTTAAACCCATCATTAGCCAATTGCATAAAAATTACATCAAAGTTTTTTTTATCAAGTTCTTCGCTGATTTCTTTACATTTATCAAGCTTCTTCATTTGACCTTCATCAATATAAAACTTATCACTATGCAATAGTAAAAAAGCTTTATCAAAAATTGTTATGAGGTAAGATATTTCTTGTAAAAATTGATTCTCATTTTTCATATCAAGTCAAATTTTTTCATAGCATTAGCCTTAATATTATCAGCAATATCAATATATGGCTTCATAGATTTATAATCAGAATGTCCTGTCCATTTCATTATTACATTCACCGGGATTCCCAAAGAAAGAGCAGTACAGATAAATGTACGGCGTCCTGCGTGAGAACCTAATAAATCATATTTTGGAACTACTTCATCAATTCTATTATTACCCTTATAGTAGGTAAGACGGATGGGTTCATCAATTTCAGCAAGTTTCGCCAATTCCTGTATGTATTCATTCATTTTTTGATTAGAAATTACGGGCAACGCTTTATTATTTGGAAAAGGTATTTCATTATACTTTTCAAGAATTTGTTTGCTTTTTTTATTAAGCTCAATTATTAAACTATCTGCTGTTTTCTGGGTTGTAATTTCAATATATCCATCCTTCACATCTGAACGTTTCAGATTAAATGCATCACTATATCGAATTCCTGAATAACATAAGAACAAGAAAACATCTCGAACTCTTTCTAAATAATTTTTACCAGCAGGTATTTCATAATCATTTAGCTTTTTTAACTCTTCTTGTGTTAAAAAAATAATTTTCTTTTGAGTGGATTTCAATTTAGGTTTATACGTTTCAAAGGCCAAATTTTTATTATACCCTTTAGCTTTTGCCCACTTTAAAAACCATTTCAAAAAACTGATTTGTTTTTCAATGGTAGAATTTCTCATTTTTAAATTATCCCGAAGAAACTCAGAATATAGCGTTAATCCTTTTTCATTAAAAAATGAAAAAGAAAGTTTATGTTTAAATTCACTCAAATGATTTTTTACTGTTGCCAATTTTGCAAAAGTGCTTTCACTCCAGCTTTTAAGTCTTCCATTATCAGTTATAAACTCATCATAATAATCGAAGAAATTTTTTGAAGAAATTTTAGATTTTTCTGTTGTGAAAACAGAATTGAAAATAAACCTAACTTCTTCTTTGGTAGGTATTTCTTCTTCAAGTTCAAACTTTTTAAAGATATTCTGAATTTCATTTTCGTAATCTGAAAGTTTACCATTTATATCGGAAGCAGATTGCATGAACTTATTAAATGTATTAGCTTTTACTTTCTTTTTTTGGCTATCCCATTTATTTCTATCAACACGTATTCCTGTGAAGATTTCAAGCCTGTTGCCTGCGTATGTGATTCTCATACGAATCGGAATATTTTCAGTGATTAATTCTCCTCCAGTTTTTCTATTTTCGAGATCGAAAACAATGTTTCGTTTAATAATCATAATCAAAAATTTACACCCAGTTTTACACCCATTTTTTTAATATCTTTAAGGTCTTTTATAAAACCCAAAGATACTATAAATTTTCAAATGATTGATTTTTAGATAATTAAAACTTCAAAAACCCGTTATGAACCAATAGGTAAGAATCCCTCCAACTCCACTTTACAAAACAAAAAACCACTGATTCTCAGTGGTTTTTTGTTTTATTTACATTAGATAATAAATTAATTATTACCACAAATAATTTCAAACTCATCATCAAAGAATGTACTTCTTTTACTGCTGCCTGATTCAAGATAA
>JAKLPS010000014.1 GCA_022013695.1 Weeksellaceae bacterium | reverse complement strand
TGGTTAGTTTTTGCAAAATCCATCTTTTCAACTATATCCAGTTGATGAAATTTTTAGAAAACCCAGAAAAAGACTGGGTTATCGACAAATCTGAGATAGAACAATTGTCTCTTTTTTGAAGCCTGTTTTTGAAAATGGGCTAAAACAAAAAAGTAAGTAACTGATTTACAACTAAATAAAAAATAAAAAAGTCCACTTTTAATTTTTATCGGACATTAATGAATAATTAATAAAAAAGATACCATTAAAATAGACAGTTTAAATTTGAAAAAAACTATAAATAAAAAAGTTAAAAAATCATTTTATATAGAAGTTTAATAACGAACCTAGAGCAATCTACGATGAACTTGTAGGTCATAATTAGTTGAGGAGGCTGAACAATAAAATCATTGTATAAAGGCTTATTTTAAAAATTACTTTGAGATTTTAACCTAAGAATGGGCATCATTATTAAAAATAAAATAGAATCCTGATGTGAATTGGGATTCTATTATATTTCTTTTGAACAACTAATTGTTTAACAAAAAACTAAATAACCTGAGTTCGATTAATATTTTATAAAAAAAGAATTGCATAAAAAGAGAAATAGTTGTATATTTAAGGTATTGAATTTCAAATATTTAACAACTATTCCTCATGATTAACTTTGATAAAATTACGGATATTTTTTGTACTGTGGATGAATTTTGTATTGAATTTGAAAAATTCACTCAACCTTTTTTACTCGGAAATCCTCCAAAAAAGAAACCAAAGATGAGTAACGCGGAAGTTATCACTATAATGATACTCTTTCAACTCAGCGGTTTTAGAACTTTTAAGCACTTCTACATTTACTACGTCCAAAAACATATGCAAAACGAATTTCCTCAAACCGTTTCCTATAACCGCTTCACAGAACTTATGCAATCCAATCTCATGGCTCTTACTATGTTTTCAAAAACTTGTGCTTTGGGAAGTTGCACCGGTATTTCTTTCGTGGACAGCACACCGATAAAAGTCTGTGGTAACAAGAGAATAAAACGAAATAAGGTATTTAAAGATATAGCGACTACAGGAAAATCAACAATGGGCTGGTTTCATGGATTCAAACTCCACATTGTCATCAATGACAAAGGTGAAATTTTGAGTTTTTGCGTTACACAGGCAAATGTAGACGATCGAGAACCATTGAAAAATGAAAATTTTCTCAAGCAAATTTTCGGGAAACTATTTGGAGACAAGGGCTACATTTCCGAAAAACTGCAACAATTGCTTTTTGTAGACGGAATACAGCTCATTACCCACATTAGAAACAATATGAAAAACTCTTTAATGACCATGTCCGATAAAATTTTGCTCAGAAAACGTTCCATTATAGAGACGGTAAATGATGAATTAAAAAACATTTGCCAAATTGAACATTCCAGACACAGATCGGTTGGAAATTTCATGACAAATCTGATCGCAGGAATTATCGCCTACCATTTCCTTCCAAAAAAACCATCCCTAAGATATGAAACATTGAAAACTAATCAGTTAGCATTGTTTTATTAATCGAACTCAGGTAAATAGGTGGTAAATGGTTGTGAAAAACCCACTAATTAAATTTTTAGTTTCCTATTAAACATTGCATATATATTGCACGGAAAATCAAAAAGCCTTGATAATCAATCGATTACCAAGGCTTTTAAGTACCCCAGACGGGACTTGAACCCGTACGTCCTTACGGACACAGGATTTTAAGTCCTGCGTGTCTACCAATTCCACCACCAGGGCCTGGTAAAAATGAGCGAAAAACGGGACTCGAACCCGCGACCCCGACCTTGGCAAGGTCGTGCTCTACCAGCTGAGCTATTTTCGCATAAAAAAATTCCTAATCGCTTAGAAATTTTTTCGCAGGGTGCGGATGAAGGGACTCGAACCCCCACGCCTCACGGCACCAGATCCTAAGTCTGGCATGGCTACCAATTACATCACATCCGCATTATATTAAGAACTTCTTTTCTTTCGATTTGGTGAGTGCAAATATAGACACTTTTCATCTTCACTCCAAAATAAAATCAACATTTTTTTAAGTTTTTCGACGACAGAGTTCGGATAACATAAATAGTTTTTATTACCTTTACATTCTTAAAAATATTTTTCGAGACATGGAATTATCAGGAACAATCAAAAAAATTTCGGATTTACAAACTTTCGCAAGCGGATTTCAAAAAAAAGAGCTGGTGCTTCTTACGGAAGAGCAGTATCCGCAACCAATTAATATTGAATTTTTATCAGAAAAAGTCGATTTGCTGAATGCATGCAAAGTCGGAGATAAAGTGAAAATCCATATCAACATACGAGGTAGAGAATGGACCAGTCCGCAAGGCGAGGTTAAATATTTCAATTCTATCGCCGGCTGGAGAATAGAAAAAGAAGGCTCGGCAGATTTCAACGAACCAACCGAAGCCGCCCCTAACCAAGAAAAACCGGCTGCAGAAAACAAGAATGTTTTTGCAGAGGATGAAGATGACGACTTGCCATTCTAAGTTTCGAAGATCGATAAACCATAAATTCCCTGCATTTTTACTAAAAGATGCGGGGATTCTTTTTATATTTCCACTTTACAATCCACAATGGACATTTTTAGAATCATAGAACCCGCCCTTCCGAAAGTTCCCATCATCATTAGTATTCCTCACGCCGGCACTTTCATCCCCGATGATATCAAATCTAAGATGAATGCCGAATTGGCTGACCAATTGGACGATACAGATTGGTTTATCGATAGACTTTATGGTTTCGCAACTAACTTAGGAATTACTATGATTACAGCTAATTACAGCAGATTGGTCGTTGACCTTAATAGAAATCCGGAAAACCAACCGCTTTATAATGATGGTAGAGTAATTACGGATGTTGTAACAATTACAGATTTCAATGGTAATGAAATATATAAAGATAATTACTCTCCAGATTCTGAGGAAGTTTCACGAAGAGTTGAACTTTATCACAAACCTTATCACACGAAACTAGATGAACTTTTACAACAGACAAAAACCGAATTCGGGAAAGTGTTGTTGTTTGATGCACATTCGATAAGGAAATCTGTTCCGGGCATTCGTTCCGAGGATTTTCCCGATTTAATTCTCGGTGATAATGACGAAACGTCTGCAGATCGCAAATTAATTAAAACAGCAATCGATTCTTTACAAAATAAAGGTTACGAATTTTCTCACAATCATCCCTTCAAAGGCGGTTACATCACAAGGAGCTTCGGAAAACCTCAACAAAACATTCACGCTTTGCAGCTGGAAATGTGCAAAACGAATTATATGGATTCTGCAAAAATAAATTATAATGAGGCTAAGGCAGAAAAAATTCAAATGGTTTTGAAAGAAACTTTGGCAAAACTGATCGAATCGATAAAAAAAATTTAGATTAATTTGTCACGGGTTTTTAAATTGCCTTCAAACAAACAACTACAAACCAATCACTATCAACCAATAAAATGTACACATTCAAAGGACTACTAACCGAAAAAGGATGGATGAAAAATGCTTTTGTAAGGCTGGACGAAACGGGAAAAATCTCTGAGCTGAAAACCGTTGAACTGCCAGAGGGCGAGTACGTTGATGCTTATGTTTTGCCAGGATTTCAGAATGCGCATTCGCACGCTTTCCAGTACGCAATGTGCGGTTTGGCAGAATATTTTGAAGACTCAGAAGTTCCGGATGATTTTTGGAGCTGGCGCAATGCGATGTACAGAATTGCCCTTTCGCTTTCGCCCCAGCAGATGGAAGATGTAGCGGCGATGGTGTACGCAGAAATGTTGCGAAACGGTTATACATCGGTGGCCGAATTTCATTATCTGCATCACGATAAAGATGGTAAAGCCTATCAAAATCTCTCAGAAATGGCCGAAAGATTGGTCGCTGCAGCCAAAAGAACAGGCATCAGACTGACCTTGATTCCGATGTTTTATCAGAAAGGAAATTTCGGAACAGAGCCCTGCGATTTACAAAGACGTTTTATCTCAAAAAATATTGAGGATTATTATCAATTGTTGGAGGCTTCGAAACAATCGATCAAATTTTATGATAAGGCTAATTTGGCGGTCGGGTCGCATTCTTTGAGAGCGGTTCAAAAAGATGATTTGATGGAATCTTCCTTGCTTGCGAAAAATTATCCTTTCCATATTCACGTGGCAGAACAGTTGAAGGAAATCAAAGATTGTGTCGATTTCTACGGAAAAAGACCTGCAGAATGGCTTTTGGAAAATTGTGATGTGAATGAGAATTTCAATCTCATCCATTGCACCCATTTGGAAGACAACGAAGTCGAAGGCATTGCAAAATCTGGCGCGAACATCGTGCTTTGCCCATCCACAGAGGGAAATTTGGGCGACGGAAGATTCAGATTTACGGATTATCAAGATTATGGTGGAAATTGGTCCATCGGAACAGACAGTCAGATTGGTTTGAATCCTTTGGAAGATTTTCGAATTCTGGATTACGGGCAGCGGATTCAGACGCACCGGCGTGATACTTTTTTCCAGCCGAATCTTGGCGAAAGCGGATTTAATGCTTTGAAAATGGCGTGGAAATCCGGCCGAAAATCGATGGCTTTTCAGAATGACAATTTCTTCAAAACCGGACAAAGTTTTGATGCCGTTCTGATCGATGCAAAAGCGCCTTTGATTGCGACTTCTTCTCTTAAAAATCTTTGCAATACGATAGTTTATTCGTCGGATTCTTCACATCTTTTGGGAACTATTGTTGCCGGAAAGGGGGTGGTAAAAAATGGGCAACATTTTGATTATGAGAATATTCGACAAGCTTTTGTTAAGTCCATTAATAACATTAAAATCCGATAATTAAAAAATGCTCCGTTTAGATCCAGATAATATTTCTTTTCCCGATCCGGAACTTTATGACCCGCAAGCCGGCTTGATGGCAATTGGAGGCGACTTAAAACCAGAAAGACTTTGGTTTGCCTATCAATTGGGAATATTTCCCTGGTACAACGAAGGCGAAGAAATCCTTTGGTGGTGCCCAGATCCGAGATTTGTTTTGTTCCCCAATGACCTCAAAATCTCAAAATCGATGAAGAAAATTATGAGAGGTAATGTTTTTGAGTTCACAGAAAATAAATGTTTCGAAAAAGTGATGAGGAGTTGCCAAATGGCCGAAAGAAAAGATCAGGACGGAACCTGGATCCACGAAGAACTCATCCAATCATTTTTAAAACTACATCAATGTGGGAAAGCAAAAAGTTTTGAGGTTTGGCAGAACGGTGAATTGGTCGGTGGATTTTATGGTGTGGAAGTGGGACGGGTTTTCTGTGGCGAAAGTATGTTTGCCAAAGTTTCCAACGCTTCGAAAGCAGGATTTATTCATTTTACAAGCAAATATCAGAATGAATGGGATCTGATTGATTGTCAAATCTATTCTGAACATTTGGAAAGTCTAGGCGCCAAAATGATTCCAAAAAACGACTATCTTCATATGTTAAAGCGCGGGCAAAAAGAGGCTCTAATTTCTTAGATATTGCGAAATTAAATCTCCTTCATTTCTATAAAAAAATGCAAATCATTGGATTTAATGGCTCCTAAAAAATGAAAAAAGCTCGGACGAATCTGAGCTTTCATTTTATTTCTTTTTGGTCTTTATTTTTTTGACCTGTTCCTTAATGAACGGATATTTCTGCTGCATATCTTTGCTGAGTGTAGGATCCAGTTCCAAAGCTTTTTCTAGCATCACGATGCCTTCGGTTTTGCTTTTCAAATGGAAATAGCAGTTGCTGAGCTGATAGTATAATTCGGCACGAGGATGCGCTTTCAGGGCTTTTTCCAAAATGGTAACCGCTTCTTCATATTCGCCGATCAGCATCAGAACTTCTGAGTAGGCGTACCAATTGTAGAACCTCGTCGGTTCAGATTCGATCAATTTTTTGAGACAGCTCAAGCTTTCTTCGTAATCGCCGCATGTGATGTAGAGAAATGCCAAACGTTTCTGATACTCCACGTTTCCTTCGCTGAGGGCGGTGGCTTCCTGAGCGAAATAAAGCGCTTCCTTCGGATTTCCCAGCTCTTCATAGATGTGTGACTGCTCCATCATGGCAAGGTAAAACTGAGGATCTTCTCGTAAAGATTTTTGGAAAGATGCCAACGCCGGAACCAGTTTTTTTGCTTCTTTGTAGCACAAACCGATTTTATAAAAAGTAAATGCCTTGGTATATTCCAAATCCAGCATTTCTTCATAAACTGCGATGGCCTTGTCCCACTCTCCCATCGCTTCGAAGCAGGCGGCCTTATTGGCATAGACGCCAACAGCCTGAGAATTGATCGCCAACAAATAGTCGAAACCGTTGATGGCTTCTTCGTAATTTTTTTTGTTGAAGTGGAACTGTCCGTACTCGTACCAGGCGGTTTCAGAGAAAGAAAACCTGTCCAGATATTGATTGAGAAAATCCAAGGCTTCCTGCGAGCGATTGAGTTTGCTGTAACAGATCATCACATTTTCCAAGGAATAGTCATCGTAGGGATCGTGTTCCAGAGCGGTGGTGTAATGTTTCAGTGCGTTGAAGGGATCATCGAGATTTACAAATTCGTCTGCGATGAAATTATGAAGAAAATTTTCTTCCTCCTCCAGCTCCAAAGCTTTCTGGCAATATTCGATGGATTTTTTTGGATTTCCAAGGTTTGAGTAATACTTGGCGCAGCAGACCAAGAAATCTGTATCTTCCAAAGACGACTGATGCAGTTCATCCATCAGAATTTTGGCTTTGCTGTAACGTTCCAATTCCAGGAAAACCTCCAGTTGTTTGGTCTTGATTTCTATGGAATTTGGATGTATTTTCAGAGCGTGATTCACCGCCATTTCTGCATAGCTATAATCTCCCAGCTCCAGATAATAGATGATTATTTCTATATACTCTTCGGTATCGAAATAGAATTCATCATTATTCTCTATCATTTCTTCGAACTTTTTAGCAAGTTCGTTTTCAAAAAATTCTTCCAATAGTGTTTCGATTTAGACTAGAGATTGAGTGTTGAGAATTACAAATACCCGGTTCTGAAATCTGCTTGTATAAAGTTAATAAATTAAATTCTGAAAATAAGCACTTCGACTGTTACAACTTATTAACATTAATCCTTTTTTTGTTCTGTATAGATGGTAGTCAAAAACATACCAAACGATTTTTCCAAGCCGGTAATATCGCCCGATTTGAAGTTGACGCCGCCGTAGATACTATCGTTGCTATGAATTTTAAAATTAGTCAAAGATAAATATAAGCTGGGCTGTCCCGATTTTGAGGACAATTTTACCATTGACCCCAGCAGTTTTCTCGTAGAGACTGACATAATTTCGCTCTTTGTCAAATCCAATTTGAGGAAACTTCTTGCCTGCAACTCGATGGTTTGGTTATTAATATTAATTTTCTGACTCTTGTCCGAAGACGAGATCAGGTAGGCCACATTTTCTTCATTTGGAATCTCCTCCGCATTCGTATAATAAAGATTGAGAAAATAATAAGCCGGATTGAACTTCTGGATCGTGCCATCAATATTTTCGATCGGTTTTAAGGCAAAAGTGTTGGCGCCGATTTGTTTGGCTTTTTTATAAATGTCCGAAAATATTTCGACATCCTCGTTAGAATAGGCGTTCACAAGGATCTCACCCAGGAATTCCGATTTAGAAAAGTCCTCGATTTTATACAAAAACTTGTCTTTGTTTTCGTTGGTTTTCACAACTTTGTTCAGCGCAACGATCTGAAGGTAAAAGAATTGGAAACAAAAAACAGCAACTAAAAATAGGATTTTACGCATTGGTTATTTTTAGGATTTCTATACAATCCTGAAGGCTGTTTTCCCAATGTTTCGGCTCTATTTGGTAGTCTTTCTCGATTTTGTCCAAAGACATTGTGCTTCTTTTGGGCCGCTTTGCCGGAGTTGGGAACTCTGCAGTTGCAATCGCTTTGAGTAAAACGTTGGAACCCGAAAATTCTTTTATTTTTTGGGCAAATTCGTACCAAGTGGTTTCGGGATAATTGGAAAAATGATAGATTCCGAAAGTTTTATTTTTAGCTTCGATGATGTCCATAATGGCTTTGGCAAGATCATTGGCGTTCGTCGGCTGTCCGTATTGATCGCCTACAATGCCCAATTCGTCTTTGACACTGAACAAATGAAGCATCGTTTTCACAAAATTCTTGTTGAATTCTGAATAGAGCCACGAGGTTCGCAAAATCACGGTTTGCGGATTATTTTCCAAAGCCAGTTCTTCCCCTTTTTGCTTAGAAGCGCCGTAAACTCCGATTGGGTCGGTAAAATCGTCCTCGGAATAGCTCAGATTGGTTTCTCCATCAAACACATAATCTGTAGAAACATGAATCAAAACGGCGTGGTGATCTCGGCAAGTTTCGGCCAAATTTCCAACTCCAGTTGCATTGACAGCAAAAGCTTTTTCTCCTTCCTTTTCCGCCAGATCTACCGCCGTGTAAGCAGAGGCGTTGATGACAAAATCGGGTTGATACTCTTCGAATTGTTTCTCAATCTGGGATTTATTGGTAATATCGAGGGCGTCGGATCCTGTGAAATTAAAATCAAACTGGTCGTGATATTCCGGTGCTAATTTTTGAAGGCAATGGCCTAGCTGACCATTTGCGCCCACAACCAATATTCTTTTCATCATGATTTGGTTTTATTTTGACTTCTGAAAAAACCTACCCGTTCTTTGAAGGTTTTCTGCTCAATTTCTACGACAAAATGGGCAAATTGAGATAAAATAGATTCCGGCATTTTCTCCGCCTTTCTGTTTTTCATATTGAAGTAGATTACCGTCAGCCAAAAAACCGCGTTGATGCGGCCTTTTTCGTCTTTCATCAATAATTCTACGACGACTGTGAGATCATTTACAAAAATAGTTTTGCTCGTGATTTCTACGGTGGAGTTGTATCTTACTTCTTTTAGATACGCAATTTCGTTGTTGATGGTGATCCAAATGGAGCCTGTCTTTTCCAAGTACTGCTCGTACGTAAATCCGTAATTCTGTTCCACGTGGTCTTCCCGCGCGTGGAGCATATACTCGAGATATTTGACGTTGTTCAGATGCCCAATGGGATCGCAATCTGAAAAGCGGATTTTTACCTTAGATGAAAATTCTTTTTCCATAAATCAATATTCCCAAAAAACCGTCCCGAAAATTTTCGGGACGGTTCTCACTGTTTTTTTATTCTCAATTAGAGACCTAATTCTTTTTTAACCGCTGCTGTAGCATCTACACCGGCTTTGTATAACAAGGCTGGGCTGGAAGCATCGAAAACAAATTCGTAAGAAGCAGCTTTAGAAACTTTAGAGATTGCATCGTTGATTTTTTTCTCGATTGGATCTAATCCAGCATCTCTTTTTGCGGCAATATCTTTCTGTGCAGCAGCATACAATTGCTGAAGGTTGTCCTGAAGTTTTTGAACTTCTTGGCTTCTTTGCTCGTTGATGGCTTGCGTTTGCTTAGGCGCTTCGTCCTGATATTTTTTCATCAAGTCTTGAAGAGACTTTCCTTGTTTTTCCAACTCAGTTTGTTTTGTAGTTTGCAAAGTTTGCAATTGCGCATCAAGCGCTTTCATTTCTGGCATAGAAGTAAAAATTGAATTGACGTCAACAGAAGCTAATTTCTGAGCGTTGGCAAATCCTGTGGCAAAAACCATTACGACGGCTACCAATAATACATTTAGTTTGTTCATTTTTAAAAGTGATGTTTATAATTTATAATAATTTAAAGTTCGGATTCTTAAGATTTTGACCTTTGTTGCATCGCTCCTTTAGATCTGGAGTCTGATTTTCCCTTTTGATTGACGCCGGGGCGGGTATTGCTTTTGGGCTCTTCTGCTTTGGGAAGTGTCTTGCCCAAAAGGCTTAGGACAGCTTCGGTGTAGTCATATTTTTTATCGAGAAAAATAACGCTAATGTTGTTACTTTTATCAAGAACTATGCCCAGATTATTCTTTGTAGAAACGGTTTTGATGGCATTCCAGATCTGATCTTGGAAGGGTTTGGTGAGGCTGGATCTCAATTGATTGATCTCGCCGTTGGTTCCAAATCTTCCGCCAATTGTATTTCGGATGTTGGTTTCCAAATCTACTACTTCTTTTTCTCGAAGCTTGAGTTGATCTCCTACGAGAAGCACCTTTTCGTTTTCGAAGGCTTCTCTTTTTCTTTCATATTCTGATTGCAAACGCTGCAAATCCGACTGCCATTGGGAAACTTGTGTATTGAGTCGGTTCTCTGCCTCTTTATATTGAGGCAATTTGCTCAAAACGTAGTTGGTGTCTACCACGCCAATTTTCTGCGCGGCAATCTGCGTTGATGTAAAGAGGATGGTTATTATGAAGGCTATTTTTTTCATCGTGTAAAAATAAAAAATTATTTTATAATGGTTGATTCATCAAGAAATGTTGTTGCCAGCCCGCTGGCTCAGTACTTCCCAAGGTTTTATCAAATCCGTAGGCGAAATCAAACCCAATCAATCCGAATGCAGACATAGAAACCCGGATGCCAAGACCCGCGGACCTTTTCAATTTGAAAGGATTATAGGTTCCATAACTGTTCCAGGCATTTCCTGCTTCTACGAAAGTCAAAACAAAGATCTTGGCCGTCTGATTCATAGAGATTGGATATCTTAGTTCGGCAGCAAATCTATTGTAGATCGTTGCTCCTCCGTACGGGGTAATATCGTAAGTCGAAGATGGACTAAAGCCGGTGGATGAGGCGTTTTCGTAACCGCGCAAAGGCACCAGTTCTCTACCATCATATCTACCGTTGAACAAGCCCACACCTCCAACGTAATATCTTTCAAACGGTGGCGGACCGAGTTCTTTGGAGTATCCATTGAGGAATCCCATTTCGCCGGTGGTACGCAGAACCAGTTTTCCAATAACTTCGTTATAAAAATCCGCTTTTAGCTTCACTTTATAGAATTCCATCCACTTGTACTTTTCGAGCGTGCTCATCGTAGCATAATCTTTGTTCTCGAACCAAGAATACGGTGGTGTAAATTTCAGCGTTGCTTCTATATTGGAGCCATAAGTGGGAAAAACAGGGTCCAATCCGGCAGAATTTCTGCTCAAACCGATGTTGAAACTGAAAGATTTTGTATTGCCGTTATACTCCAGCGCATCACCAAAATAGAACGGATAATTACTAAATTTATAACTTTGAAATTGGATTCCTGTATAAAGCGAAAAATAATCATCTGGCCATTTCAATAGCCTTGTGAGTCCCACACTAGCGGAGAAAATATCCATTTTCTGATCGCCAGTGGCCTGAGAATAATTCACATTAGAATAATTCAATCCAACACTAAGTGCCGTTGGTCTGGTTCCAAAAACCCAAGGCTCTGTGAAAGAAATCCCGTAATTGGTGAAGTACTGCCCCGCCTGCGCTTGTAGTGAAAGCGTCTGGCCATCGCCTTGCGGAACGGGTTTGAAATCCTTTAATTTTAGAAAATTCCTAAGGGAGAAATTATTAAAGGTCAAGCCGAGCGTTCCAATAAAAGATCCACCGCCATATCCCGCCTGCAGCTGCACCTGAGAAGATCCTTTCTCTACGAGAGTCCAGTGCATATTCACGGTGTTGTCCTGCGGATTAGGCTTTACATCGGTCCCAATTTGTTGGGGATCAAAAAACTGCATCCCGGCAAGGTCGAAGTACGTTCTTTTGATGTCTGTTTTTGCGAAAAGTGCTCCTGGCTTTGTTCTCAAAGCGCGTAGGATCACGTGGTCATGCGTGGTGGTGTTGCCGGACCAGGTGACTCGGTTCCAAGTGGCTTTTTCGCCTTCGCTGATTCTGATTTCGAGGTTGATGGAATCTCCTTTTACAGATTTTTCGATGGGCGTGACATTGGAGAAGAGGAATCCGTTGTTCATGTAAATAGATTTGATGTCGGAATCGTCTTCCTTGCCACCATCATCTCCCACTTTTTTGTTGAATCCTACTGCATCATAAATATCACCTTTTTTATAGCCTAAAATTCTCTCCAGAAATTCGGTAGTAAAAGTGGTATTGCCGATGAAACTGATATCGCCAATATAATATTTTTTGCCTTCGTTCAGTTTTATGTTAATGTCGTAACCCTTTTTACTTCGGGTAACGGAGTCGGAAACGATGGTTGCATCGCGGAAGCCAAGAGAGTTGTAATAGTTGATGAGGTTTTTCTTGTCATCATCATATTTGTCTTGTACAAATTTGGATGATTTTAGAATTCCTACGATGAAGCGCTTCTGTTTGGTATCTTTGAATCCTTTTTTTCTCAATTTCCTATCGGAGACAGTGGTATTGCCTTCAAATTGGATTTTATCGATCTTGATTTTTTTACCTTTGGCCACTTCTATAGTCCAATCTACCAAATTAGGATCTTTTTCATTGGTTTTCTCTGCAATATTAATTTTGGCGTCGGAAAATCCTTTGGCAATATATTCTTGAGGGATTTTGTTTTGAAGGCTGGACACCAAATTGTTATTGATCTTGGTGCCGGGTTTCAGGTTATTATCCTTAATTAGTTTTTCATTTTTGGATTTCCCGATTCCCTTGCCTTTGAATTTGACTTCTCCAAGTTCTTTAAGATCCTGCAAGGAGAATTGTAGCACCACATTTTGCCCTTCCACATCCTGAATATAGACCTCTACTTTGGAAAAAGACTGCGTCTCCCAAAGTTTTTTGATCGCATTGCTGACTCTCTGACCCGGAATTTCCAACTTCTCTCCCTTCACCAGACCTGTGAAACGCAATATCTGAGCGGGGTTGTATCTTTTGACACCATCGACAATGATGTCTTTCAGGATGTACTCTTGGCTCTGGTTTGCGGCGAGTTCTGTGCTTTCTGCATTGGTACCCTGTGGCGTAACCTGCGCGTGCAAAAACGCGGTGGCTACAAGCAAAATAATGGGTATTAATCTTAATCTCATTCTTATTGAAGTTCTCTTTTCTAATCTATATTATGAAAGCAGCTGCTCGCTTGTCTTTCCGTATCTTCTTTCCTTATTCTGGTAATCTAAAATGCACTGAAAAAATGTTTCTTTGGTAAAATCTGGCCACAGAACATCTAAGAACTGAAGTTCAGCATACGCAATCTGCCAAAGCAAAAAATTGCTGATGCGCACCTCGCCACTGGTTCTTATCATCAGATCTACCTGAGGAAAATCCTTGGTATATAAGTGATCTTGAAAGCACTGCTCATCAATGTCTGGTATCTGCAATTTACCTTCTTTTACTTCTGCGCTGATTTCCTTCACGGCATTGAGAATTTCTTTCTGTGAGCCGTAGCTGAGGGCAAGAATCAGATTTCCGCCCTTATTATTTTTTGTAAGTTCTACCACATTCAGCAATTGATCTTTGACTAGATCTGGCAATGATGAAACATCACCGATGACATGCATTCTCAATCCTTTGGAAAATATTTCCTCTGCCTCCAGCAACAATGTTTCAGACAGAAGGTTCATCAGCGTATCGACCTCTTCTTTTGGCCGGTTCCAATTCTCCGAGGAAAATGTATAAAGGGTGAGATAGGGAATATGTATTTCGTTGCAGGCATTGATGACGTTGCGTACTGCAGTGATAGCGTTTTTGTGCCCGAAAGTTCTTTCTTCTCCTCTGGATTTTGCCCATCTGCCATTGCCATCCATTATCACAGCAACATGCTGTGGTAATCTATGTATATTTATAAGCTTTTTCAGATCTTCCATAATACTATTTGCAGTAACAAGGCGGCCTTCCAAAAGAATAAGACAAAATGAGCGTGGCAGAATTAATCCAATCTTTAGAATTTGGGTTCCCTATATTTCTTTGTTGTACGAAACCCTGAACTACTGCGGCAGTTGCCGCCTCATCTAGTGACGTTTTTACAACGGTTACATCTTTGTCTTTGAGATAGCTGTAATCCACTTTGTCTGAGAATGTCGGGCGGAAAGTAAATTCTCCCGACAGAGCCCAATTGTAATTAAATTTATACTTGAGACCAACCCCAAAAGGGATGGCCATCGTAAATGCTTTGTCTCGTTTATAATTTACCAATACGTCGGAACTAGAATTGATGGTAAGTTGCGGATTTGAAGCGGACATATACAATCCGGAAACGCCTCCAAAAATGTATGGGCTCAGCATACTCAGTTGTTCATTATTGACCGGCAAAAAATTGTATTCGAAAAGCAAATCTGCCGAGTACACCGAGTTGGTTCCTCGGAGCTTTCTCCTCCTGCGGTAGTCTTCTTTGGCATAGCCATCACCAAACTGGATATTGCTAAATCCCAGATTAAGCCGGACAGTCTGGTAAGGATTAAAATTCATTCGGTACATCAAGCCGCCATAAAATGGCAAACCATAATCTGCCATCTTTCCAATAGGCCCTTGGAGAACATAATTGGTTCGTCCGATATCACCCACCAAATTACTCATACCTAGTTGCACTCCTATTTCATGTTTTTGGGCATGTAGAAAACAAAATATAGCGATAAAGGTGAAAGTTAACGTTTTTTTCATTCTCAATACTGTAACTACTACTATGCAAAATTTGGTGCAAATATAAAACATTTTTAGTTTAGGGAACTTCTTAATGATAAGTTAAATAAAGCCGTGAAAAATATAAATATTGTTATAAAAACGGATAGATTTCAAAATTAGTCTGTAAAAAAATAAAAGCCTTGATACGGCTTCTATTTTCTGTTAAAAAACATCTTCAGTCTATTGCGTATTTTTATAATAGTTGGTTCTTTGTAATTCTTGTCTTCGTCGAAATAACCGTAACCATAGCCATAACCGTAGCCATAACCGTATCCGTATCCATAGCCATAGCCTTGCTTCAAACTAAAATCATTATAGACAATTCCCAAACTCGCAACTTCCTTATCTTTTTTGAAATATTTTTCACTGATCATTCGCAACATATGTTTTTCCGTGTATTCGTGCCGCACAACATAGATGGTGGTATCGGCCTTTTTTATTAGTTCAAATGAATCCGCAACCAATCCTACTGGAGGCGAATCTATAATTACGTACTCATAGATTTCCTTCAGGCTTTCAATGAAATTCATATTATTATCGCTCATCAGAAGCTCTGATGGATTTGGTGGAATTGGTCCTGATATGATTACGTCTAGCCCAGGTATAGTGGTATTATTGATGATTTGGGCGAGCTCTACCTGACCGGTAAGGTAGTTTGAAATTCCATTCTTATTATTAATCTTAAAATCTCCAAAAATCTTGGGTTTTCTCAGATCCATCCCCAGCAGAACTGTTTTTTTTCCACTAAGACCCAAAACCGATGCAATGTTGATGGAGACATAGGTTTTACCCTCTCCACTGATCGAGGACGTTACCAAGATCACTTTGCTGTTTTGCTCCTCATTAAAAAGAAACCGAAGATTGGCGCGGATGGCTCGGAAGGCTTCTGAGATTGACGATTTTGGGTCATGCAGAACGGTCAAGTTATTCTCGTAATTGTTATGGCCTATCACACCTAATAAGGGAATTTTGGTTACTGTGAGCAATTCTTTAATGTTTCTGATCTTATTATCTAATAACTCGTTCAACATCAAAAACAATAATGGAATTAACAACAACCCGCCCATGATCTGTATTTGCGCCGCTTTTACATCTGGAGCGATGGGTCCCTGACCCAGATTTTTGGCTTTATCTATGATATTAAGATTACTCTGGTTGCTCGCCACGCGCATCTGCGATTTGGCTTGCTCACTTAGCAAGGTATTATAAGTATTTTCAATAATGTTGTAACCTCTTTGGGCATCTAGGAAAATCCTTTGCTTTTCGGGAAGGGTGACAAGTTCTTGGTCTATTTTTGCAATCGCGCCATTGAGCTTAGCTAGCTTGTCATCATATCCCTGATAATACTTTTTCAGCCCACTTTGAGACGTATATTTTGCTTCATTGATTTGTCTGTTGATTTCTCTCATAGGCTCAGAATTAGGCGTATATATTTGCGCCATCTCTCGTCTTTTGGCATATAGAGTTTTGAGTTCAGAGACGGACGCATTAAAACTGCCATCCTCTATACCCGCGATATTCAAACTGATAATCCGTTCTATGCTGTTTGTGTTGACCGACGATTTTATATCATTAAGCGAATTCATCTTGATGATCAAATCTGCTTTTTGCGCTTCTAGTTCCGTCAGTTTTGCAAGCGTTTTGGAATCAATATTTTCCATATCAAAAAGCCTATTATTGATTTTCAAGTTGTTAAGAACAGTACCGCTCGAATCCAGCTTTTTTCTTATTTTCATAAGATTATCATTGAGGTATTCTACCGTATTCTGATCTACGATGTTCTGATCCAGCAATCTTTTTTTAATTAATTCTTCTACCGATTTATTCAAGAAATTAACAGTGCTATTAAGATTGTAACCGGTTTTGCTGATGATCATAATGGAAGACAGCTCCTTATCAAATTCCACAAAAAGACTCCCAACAATGCCGTTCACAGCCTGATTGATAGGTATAAGATTTACCATGATGTTGTCGAGTGCCAAATTGTTGGGCACCGGATTGGGAACCAGTTTAAATTTGAAATTCGGAGATTCGTACCACTCATTGACACCAATAATTCTATTCTGGGGTCTCGGATAAGAAGCCACGGGCTCCACGGTCTCTGTATTGTAATTATAGAGATAGTTTGAGAAGCCTTCATCGGGCAAAACGATCTCGTATTTATTTTTACCTTTTAGGAGGATGTTGATTTGGAAATTGACCTGTTGCAGATGATTTTTATCTATTTCTAGAAAAACCGGACTGTCCTCACGATCCAGATACGTCGTTTTGATGAGGCCTCTTGTAGTGTAGTTGGTAATGAGGTTGAGTTTTTTCACAAGATATTCATTGTGACTTCTGGAAAGCAGTATTTTCTTGAGATAAACACCATCTTGGTTCCCACCCTGTCCCCAAATGAAATTAATGGACTGATTGGGCGTGAAATAGCTGGAGGTATTATTGGAAATGCTTAATGAAAGGCTTGATGAGTAGATTCTCTGGGCGTAATATTTGCTATAAACAAATGAAATGCAATAGCCCAAAAATCCCAAAATGACAAACCAATACCAGTTTTTCAGAACTCTTTGTGCAAAATGCAGTGGATCAAACAAACTGAATGACCCCATTTTTTCAGCACTTTGAGCTGTATTCTGCTGATTATGTTCGTCTTTGCTGGGAATCATTTATTATAAACTCTTGGTTATTAAATAGATAGACATTACCGTGGTGATGAGCGAGACGCCGGTAGTGATGGTCTGCAATGGTTCTTTACCAAATCCGTTGATGCTTTTCCTATTGGTATTCAGATAGATGATGTCACCATTTTGCAGCCAGTAATAGGGCGAGTTCATCGCATCTTCTTTGGTGAGATCCAGTTTTGCGGTTTTTATGCCTTCTGGATATTTCCGGTGAATTGTGATGCTCTTGCGGTCCACAGTGCGGTTGAGCCCCCCGTTCATCGCAAGCGCCTGCATAATGTTGAGCTGCGTAACATAAGCCACTTTTTCGCCTGTTATTTGCGTGGTTTCCATATCGCCAAGCACATAATAACGGATCCCGTCGAGATTAAGTCGAGCTTCCGCTTTTCCTTGTAGAAAATTCTCGTTCACGCGGGTTTGAATTTCTTTGGTCATATCCTCCAAGGTTCTGCCTTCTGCTTTGACATATCCAATTCCGAACACATTCACGTCACCATTGGAGTCCACTTTCAGTCCATTGAAGTAAAATGTGGGATTCCCTCCGGTTCCCCCGCCTCCGCCCGCCGTTGAAGATCCAGTAGCAGAAGATCCTGCCGACGATCCTCCTGTTGATCCTGCCGATGCGTTGAGAGAGGAGTAAAACTGCGCCGCATCGCCCTTGGGCGTGGTCACCACATTGAGAGTCAAAATGTCGCCTTTTGTAATTCTATATTCGGGCACGTTATATGGGACTAAACCTTCCTCATTGATGGTCAAGCTCTCGCTAGGCTGCAAGTAGCGAATGTCTTTCTGCGAAATACAAGAAGACAGTCCCAGCATAGCAAGCAACAAAAATATGTTAAAGAAATAGCGCTTTCTCATTAATAAATTTTTACAAAAATATAACTATTTTAATCTTTTTTAAACTTTAATAATAGGATAGGCAAATAAGCTCCTAAAAATCCCAATGCCAGCACAATTAGAAGCAAAAAATTCACATCCAAATGGCGTAAAAGATAGACTATAAGAATGATCATCAGGAAATACCCTATAATGTAGGCTGTGGAGCGCCTGTGCGTGAGGCCGAGATTCAATAATTTGTGATGAATATGGTTTTTGTCTGCCGAAAAAATAGATTTTCCGTGGTACAACCTTGTAATAATGACGGTGAACGTATCAATAATCGGTAGGATCAAAATGGCCACCGCAATCACGGGCGCGGACTGCAGATGATAGAAGACCTCATCGCGCTTGGCAATAAAAATATCAATAAAAGAAATGCCTGTAAACGCCAAAAGGAAACCCAAGATCATAGATCCCGTGTCGCCCATGAAAATTTTTGAACTTCTCTTGTTAGAAAGATTATAGATCAAAAATCCGAACGACGCTGCAATGATGATAGCACACAGAATCACCAGCGGATCGTTTGCAGACCCCAATCTATAAAAACTGATTCCGAATATGCCGCTCGTGACCAAAGTATAACTGCCGGCGAGGCCATCGATGCCATCAATGAGATTGAACGCATTGATGAGAATAATAAACGTGAGAATGCTGAAAAAAATACTAATGTAATAGTTGATTTCGTAAACGCCGAAAAGCCCAAAGAGACTTCGGATCCTCACATCCGAGCCAATCACCATCAAGGCAGAAACGAGGATCTGCGCCACCAACTTTTTGTAAGCCCGCAAAACCATAATATCGTCCATCACGCCTACAAAAAACAAGATGATGAAGGAGGCAAACAAGAACTTATAACGTTCAAATAATTCGTAGGCAAAAATAGGAGCACAAACACCGAGTGAGAAAAAAAAGGCAACGCCGCCGAGATTCGGGATCAGGAGGAGGTGCGAGCTTCTGGCGCCGGGCTCATCCATGAGATTTTTTCTTCTGGATATTTTGATAATCGTGGGAATAGAAACATAGGTAATGAGAAACGAAAGAGAAAAACCCAAAATGATCTTAAAATAAAAAAAAGACAAACCGTAATTTTCTATAAAAACTTGGAAATTATTCATTCATGTTAGTTATTCTGGATTTTAATTTCTACTCATTAATCTCCTGATAAGACCCTTAAACCCAAGAAAGTAAAAGAGGTAAAATAGTTTTTTTTTCAGTGGCAAAGATAACAGATAATTCTTACCAAACCGATTATATCGCAAGATTTCTTTCGTTGGCAGGCCTTTAGTTATCAAAAACTCATCTAAAACCTTAGACATTTTATAAAAATCAGAATCGGTCTTCACATAAGCCAAATAGGCCAGGAAAGTATAAACGCCTTCGAGAATCTCAAAATTCCGCAAAGCCGTTTTTTGATCGGAAAATCGGCTTTTTTTAAATGCATTTTCCACCGTTGCAACTGCTTTCAGAATATCCAAACCTTGCGTTGTGTGACTTTTGCTGATAGAATTCTTTCTTTCCAAATATTGATAATGAAAATCGGGCGTAAAAGCTAAAATATGACACTCGAGAAGAATCTGCGGAATCAGTTCGATATCTTCAAAATGAATTCCCTTTTTGAATCTTTTCCCATCGAAAAGACTTTTTTTAAACAGCTTGTTGCAGGCAAAATAAGAAATGTCTGAGAAAACAGAAAGGTGGTCTTGCAAAACAATTTTCTCGGGAAATCCAGGAAGTTGTGTTAATTTTTGAGTAACTTTTCCTTCTTCATCCACTTTTTGGAGATTACAAATGACCATTTCGGCCTGATGCTTTTCCGCCAAAACGTACATCTCCTCAAACATCGTTTCCGAAACATAATCATCGCTATCCACAAAACCGATATATTGTCCTTTTGCCCGCTCAATCCCGTAATTTCTCGCATCGCTGAGCCCGCCGTTGTCTTTGCTGAAGCCAAAAATTTTGTCCGGATATCTCTCCTGGAATTTATCAATAATTTGTTGCGAATAATCCCTGCTCCCGTCATTGATGACCAGAATTTCTATTTCCTGCAAAGTTTGACGAACCAATGATAAAAGGCATTTTTCCAAATATAACTCGACATTATAAACGGGGACGATAACGGAGACTTTTATGGAAACATCGGCGTTCATTAACTTCGTACAAATCTGGAGTTCAAAAATCCTTTTTTGGCTTCATCAAAATCCGAACGGGAGCAGGGAATGCAGCGGTCGATATCCTCATCCTCGCCAAAATACCAGAGATTGCTGAAGACATCGCGCTTGAAGGCGTATTGCTCATCATCAATCAGAACAAAAAAAGTCTCGAAAGATTTCTGTTTCGGGTGCGATCTTTGAATATTGATGCCTTCTATGAGATACCAAATCATCTGTGCCAACAGCTGATGATTGAGCACCGAATCGGAATAAATATTATAATTGAAAATCCCGACAGACTTCAGCTTTCCGCCCAATCCGATTTCCTTCATATAGGCACAGATTTCTCTTCTGCTGAGGCCGTTCACCTGCGGATGGATGGAGAAAGCGTCACCAAAACTTTCGATGGCATCACAGTTTATCGTCACCAAATCTGCTTTTCGGAAGTAGGGTTCGGTTTTCTCGGTAGAGGTCATCATTTCTGCAAGCCGCACGATGTCGAAGTTGACATCCTTGATTAGTTTTACAGACTCCGGATCGTTCAGATGTTTCTGATAACCAAGATGATGATAATTTTTGATGGCAAAATTTTTGGAACCCAAGATCTTGCTCAGGAAGCTGGATTCGTGCATCTCGTCGTCCTGCTTGAGCGAAACTACGTTGCTTATTTGAGTATAAATAATGTCTTTCTGATGAAAATTGAGTGCTGAAAAAAGTGAAAAAGCAAAATCAGTGCTACCGCCAACCACGATGGGAATGGCGTTTTTGTAATGACAGGCCGACAATACTTCCTGCAAAATGTAGTGCGAATCTTGCGGCGTCTTCCCGGAAACCAAATCGCCTAAATCTACAATTGGAATATCAAAATCGAGTTGAGAAAGTTTATAAAATTCTCTTCTTATTTGGGCAAATTCCTGACTTTCGGCATCGCCGTCTGCACCGCGGCAATCTGAAACAAAAAGCAAAACGATGCTGTCTTCTTTGATCTCGTTGCCGATTTTGTCTCCGATTTGCCAGTTCTCGGTTCGGATTTGCCTTGGCGGAATAATAAAATCTTCGAAGTTCATGGCTTCTAATTTATAAATATTAGGATACGTTAGCTTTTTTTAATAGGAGGTAGATTTAAAAATAGAATAAAATAGCGATGCTTTATTCAAAAATCATAAGAGCTTTCGTCTATAAACTAAAGCTACTTCAAAATTCCGAATTTTGCGATGATTTCAATCCTATATTTCCGATTTTTTTCGAAAAAATACGGTCGGCAAAAGGTGCGAGAGCAAACAGCATCATTACGATCGAAGCGGACTGGTCTATCACGATCCCCGCCATTGGAGCTATGACCAGCTGGGCTGCAACGCCGGAAAAAACCACACCTGCAAGCGGGTTTTTGGAAATTTTATCTGCTAATGTTTTCTGAGTGCCCGATTGGATGAAGATTTGGATGAGAAGAAATAACATCAATATCAAAACCGTCGCCCCTTGATAAGCGTTTCCACTCAAGTTTTTGAGTAAATCCTCGACGCCATTAGTCGTTTCGAACCATGTAAAGATAGAAACCGGAAAGAAAGACGAGCCGTGCGATACAGAAATCCATCCATAGACCAAAAGCGGCATTATGGCACAGCACCATAGCGCTAAGCTTTTTACAAAGTCGTTCCTGATGATTACCAGATAGGCACAAAAGAAAAAGATGAGAATCAAACTCTCGTACCGGAAACCCGTTGCCAAAATGGAAAGCAAGACCATATTGGAAAAATTTCTGGGTGTTTCACTTGCCAGATATTTTTGAAAACCGATCAAAGCCAATGTCATCGCGAGAGCATAGAAAACATGCGCCGTGCCAGCCATTATTTCTAGATTCAAAGGCATCAAAAAAACAACCGCACCCAAAAAAACCGCGTAAGTAACGAGGGAAAATTTCTTAAAGAAGTTGTGAGAAACCCAGATTAGAAATAGTCCAGCGACAAGGTTGGCTGCCAATAGAATATAGTCCCAAGTCCCAAAAAGCTTCACGAGAATCGCCAACAAGAAAGTGAAAAGCGGCGACGAAGCGGCGGAAGAAAATTGATATCTAGACAATCCCCAAACGCCCGATTCTGCAAAATTCTTGGCAATAGAAAAATCGGTGTTGGCCTCCGCTGAAGGATAAACATAATGTCCAGAAATATTGATGACCGCATTAATACTATAAAAAATAAGCAAGCCAAAAATAAATAGTACCGATAAAAGAATGATTTGTTTGTTCCTCATTTTATTTTTAATTGCTCCAAAGGAAGTTGCTGTAAGTCTCTGGGATGAATCTTCCTGCTGCACCTTGATATCTTACAAATACGAAATAATAAAATATCATAAATGATACAAAAAACAGATGCAGCATTCTTCTGGTGCTGATGTTGACAGAAAAAATAATATTGGTGATTATCAAAGGTGCAAATCCTAAATAAGGCCCCACCAACCTTGTTGAAAAGACGGGATTGCTTCTCATAATAAAATAGAGACAGACGCCACCAACCAAAATATTGCGCATATATTCGTAATAATAGATCTTTTCACACGTGACTTTGTCATAGGTAATGAGGAGAAAACTATAGGTAAGCGCCAAACCATCCATAAAGCTGGAGGATTTTGCCTCATAACTTACGTAGCCGTTAAAACCATTGGAAACATCCTGCACATTGAGTGTATCCAAAAAAGAGGAGAAAGAAATATAAAGCTGGAAGGGAGATAAAATAACACAGACCATAATGGCGTAGAACATTCTGCTGGAGTTCAAAGGAATAATTGCAAGCCAATAAGCTGGCAAAAATATGATGGCAGACTTATGAAAACCAAATGCGAGATAGATGCACAACAAGTACCACCATACCTTCCTCTCTTTGATAAATCGAAAAGAAAGTACGCAGACCGTCATCCCCAAAGCTTGTCTCATATGCCCGCTGTCCGCAATGAAGTAATTTGGGATCATAAAAAGCAGCACGGCAAAAAGCGGATAGTTAGAATTTTTGGAAAAGAAAATCAGCTTTCCGCCGATAGTTATAATAGCGCTTACCAGGGTGAAAAGATAAAACTGGCTGCCGGTCTCGTAAACCAATTTATTCAGGAAAATGTACAGCCATTCTATATCATAATCGGTTTTCCTAAAAAGCATTTTATCTACCAAGGCCGAGTAGTCGATGGTCGGGAAATAATGGCCGTACATCTCATTATAGATCGGGTAATCTGCACCCACATAGTTCCTGAGACCAATGATCAAAATCATATAAATGCCGACTAACCACAGCACAATCGGCGGTGTCTTCTTCCCATCTCCATACACCTCTACAAAACTGTAAATGATAAGAAAAATGAATAATACGTTGAAAACGGGATGTAAAAAATTCATTTGGGCAGCCTCACGAGCTTCTTTTTATTTGTTTCAAAAATAGGTCTTATTTCCCTACCAATAAAAATTTCCGATCATCTGCATCCCAAAAGTTTGAAAAAGACACAGATAAAATAAGATTTTGAATTGGTTCGAATTAACATCCTTAAGCAATATTAAAAAATACGGAACCAAAAACAGACAAGCTCTCGCCGTCTCGCCCGTGCCGTACGCGCCTGTGAGAAGCATCAAAAATATCGCTGCAATAGCCGAGAAAAACAGAATATTGATATTTCTATTTCCAAAAACTGCCATTTGCGATTTTTTCGAAAAGAAAACAGCTAAAAACCCGAAAGACAAAAACAGTAAAACCTCGGCAACGTCCTCCAGCCGGGTCATGAAATAAATGAAAGGCTGATGCAAAAGCTGGAAACCTTCGGGATTCTCGGAATGCGAAGCCAGCAAAAACGTTTCCAGATGATTGTAGCCCGTCGTCGCGTAAATAAGAATAAAACTCAATACAAAAAGCATAGCGGTCAGCAGACTCAGCCAAACGAAATTCCATTTTCCTTTCAACACAAAATAGAAACTGAAACATGCTAAAAACGCAAACAAAAATAAGCCTGAAAATGTGATCAGATTAGTTAAAAGCAATCCTAAACTTATTAAAAGAAAAGCAACTGCATCAATTTCTTTTTGATGGAAAATCCGCGCAAAGCCCAGAAGAAAAATCAAAGTAGAAGTCAAAACCAACGCATCGAGGGAAACCAAAAGATAAATATTGACCGAAGGAATCACCGCAAACAAAAGCAACATCCGCCTTCTTCTGCTCTCCTCGAAGCCGAGATAAACCAGAATCTGATAGAATAATGGAAAAGCCAAACAACCGATTGCAAAAAACACAATCGCCAAAGTTTCTATATTGGAAAGGTTCAAAATCCAGAAATGCAGAAGCGTCGCAAAGGGCGGATGCGTCTTGGTGTGAAGCTGAAAATGTTCCAAATTTTTGGTGAAATCTCTCAGCCAAATGCTTCCGTCTGTGATTTGGACGGCATCGGCGTAATATTGCCTGCCTTTCAGATAAAACGGCTGCAGAAAAGCGATGTCGAAATTTCCCTGACTCAGATTTCCTAAGATCACAAGCACAATCGCCATCAGAAATAAAAGGTAAACATTCAGTTTTTCGGCATATCGAAAAGCGAAGATTCCTATGAAAAGAAATGCAAACGCCGACACAAATCCTGTCCACAAAAACGAATTGGGATAGATCACCGAGATCGGAAAAAGAATGCCCGTGCCTGTGAAACCGCCGATGCTTTGGTAATAGAAATTGGCGCCGGCAAGGGCAATCCAAATAAAAATTGCCACAAAAAAAACTGTCCACGGGAAGCTTTTCAGCTCGGTACATCCAAATTTTTCGCCCATTCCAACTTGAGTTTGAATTGTTACTAACGTCAAAAATATTAAAATTAATTCTGAAATTGGAAAATAAAAATAAGAAGCATTCCCAGACCAAAACATTCACAAAAAAATCGGATATAGTTTAGTCAACTGTGGGAATAAAGCCAAACAGTAATCAAACTTGCGCAAGATGCAAAGCACGCTTTATCCCGAGTGACTGACGTTTTTTCAATAAAGCACAGACGCAAACATCCGTGTTTATTGCTTATTTATCAGTTACTTTTTCTTCGCGACAGGCTTTTTCGCGGCAGGTTTCTTTTTCTCAGCAAAGGCTTTCGGGTCTTGCGCCTTGATCCATTTTTTCACCTCGTCCAGCGAAACTTCTTGCAGATCCTCTGCTTCATATTTGGAGCCGTCTTTCTTTTTTGGGATTTTGTAAATGTTTTTTCCCAATTTTACGATCGGTCCCCATCTGGCATTTTCGATCGAGATTTTTTCTTTTTCCCAATGTTGGATGTAGCGGTTGGCTTCTTTCTCCAGCTTTGCCTCGATGAGTTCATGGATGTCGCTTTGAGACAGATTCTCGAAGTTGTAGCGCTTCGGAACATTGATAAAGATATTTTTATATTTGATAAAAGGCCCAAATCTGCCGCTTCCCTTGGTCACAGGTTCGCCTTTGTACTGGGCAATGGGCGCATCGGCAAGATTTTTTTCGCGGATGATCTCTTCCGCCCGCTCTTGATCTACAGAAAGCGGATCTTCCCCTTTCGGGATGCTGATGTACGTCTCGCCCCACTTCACGTAAGGCCCAAATCTGCCGACGCCCACCGTCACCGGAAGCCCATCTACATTCTTCAAATCAAAAGGAAGTTTGAAAAGTTCCAAAGCCTCGTCCAAACTTATGGTTGAGATATTCTGATGCGCCAGCAGCGAGGCAAACTTAGGTTTTTCCTCATCGTCCTGCTCGCCAATCTGGATCATCGGACCAAATCTTCCAATTCTTGCATAAACATTTTTTTCGGATTTTGGATCCTTGCCGAGGATTCTTTCGCCATTGGCGCGATTTGCATTTTCTTCCACATCCTCAATTCTTGGATGGAATTTGGAGTAGAAATCCGTCATCATTTCTTTCCATTTCTGATCGCCGCTCGCAATATGGTCAAAACTTTCTTCCACTTTGGCCGTGAAACCGTAATCCAGAATCTCTGCGAAATTATTAATCAAGAAATCGTTCACCACTTCACCAATGTCCGTCGGAACAAATTTGTTTTTGTCACCACCGAATTTCTCCTGCAACACTTCTTTTTTGACACCCGATTTTCCCAATGTCATTTTGACAATCTCTCGCGTTTGCGGTTCTATCTCTTTTTTTTCTACATATTCCCGATTCTGGATGGTCTGGATCGTAGGAGCATAGGTGGACGGCCGCCCGATTCCCAATTCCTCCAATTTCTTTACCAGCATAGCCTCGGTAAAGCGGGCTGCCGGTTTGGTGAATTTTTCTGTAGCTGTGATGTTTTTATAGTCCAGCACTTCGCCCACAGAAACTTTTGGGAGCAATTTTTCATTGTTGTCGTCATCTTCATCCTCTGTTTTTACGATGCCGTAAGCTTTCAGGAAACCGTCGAAAATAATGACTTCGCCCTGTGCTTCGAACTGTTGTGGCAATGCGGCATTTCCAATTTCGATCACCGTGCGCTCTATTTTCGCATTTTCCATTTGCGAAGCCAAAGTTCGTCGGTAAATCAGCTGGTATAATTTGTTGAGCTGGGCGTCTGCAACGGATTTTAAAGAAAAATCGGTCGGGCGTATGGCTTCGTGCGCTTCCTGTGCCGATGAGGATTTGGTAGTGTAATTTCTCGGTTTTGAGTAATTCTCGCCATATTCTGAAATGATCTGCGCTTTCGCGCCGTTGATGGCTTCCTGCGAAAGATTTACGGAGTCGGTTCTCATATAGGTAATGAATCCTTCCTCGTAAAGTCTTTGCGCGAGACGCATCGTCGTGGTCACGTTGTAGCCAAGTCTGGAGGAGGCTTCCTGCTGCAAAGTGGAAGTGGTAAACGGCGCCGAAGCCGTCCGCGTTCCTGGTTTTGTTTCAACATTCAGAACTTTGAACTCTGTTGATTTTGCCAGATTTAGGAAGTTTTCTGCCTCAGATTCTTTCTCAAAATCTTTTTTAAGTTTTGCCAAGATTTCCTGCTGCGCCTTATTTAGAAAAATGCCTTCTAATTTGAAACTCGGTTTCGGGATAAACTCGCGGATTTCCTTTTCTCTTTCCACAACCAATCGAACGGCAACGGACTGCACGCGTCCTGCGGAAAGTCCAGTTTTCACCTTCTTCCATAGTACGGGCGACATTTCGAACCCCACGATCCTGTCCAGAACCCTTCTTGCTTGCTGTGCATTGACCAAGTTTTGATCAATATCTCTCGGATTTTCAATGGCTTTTAGGATGGCATTTTTAGTAATCTCGTGGAAGACGATTCTTTTTCTATTTTCCGGTTTCAGTTTCAATTCATCGGCCAGATGCCAGGCGATGGCTTCTCCCTCACGATCCTCATCGGACGCCAGCCAAACCATTTCTGCTTTTTTCACAGAGGCTTTCAGATCTGCTACCAGTTTCTTTTTGTCTGCTGAAACTTCATATTCCGGCGTGAAGCTTTTGAGGTCTATTCCCATTCCTTTTTTAGGCAGATCGCGGATGTGTCCGAAGCTGGACTTCACCTCAAAATCGCTTCCTAAATATTTCTGAATAGTTTTTGCTTTTGCTGGAGATTCGACGATTACTAAGTTTTTTGGCATTCGGAAAAATTTTTGCAAAAGTAGCGGTTTTTTTTGATACCAGTAATTTCGAAGTGTTGATTTCAAAAATGTTCATACTACAAAGGCTTATTCAAGAAATATTTGGAGGCGTTGCCGGAACGTTTTTTTTTAATATTCTTAAATCCGAATCTCATCTTTACTCAAGCATAGTTCACGAAAAATTATACTTTAAAAATCGACAAAAATCACTAAATTCGCAAACTTAATCTATCAGAAACAGATTTTAGAGATTGACAATGAGCAAGTTCCCCGAATATAAAAATCTTAGCCTCACCGAAACGGCTCAAAACGTTGCAGAATTTTGGAAAACCAACGATACTTTCAAAAAATCCGTGGAAATCCGCGAAGGGCAACCGGAATTTGTTTTCTACGAAGGACCGCCTTCTGCCAACGGAATGCCTGGCATCCACCACGTGATGGCCAGAGCTATCAAGGATATTTTTTGCCGATTTCAAACTCAAAACGGAAAGCAAGTTTTCCGGAAAGCCGGTTGGGACACGCACGGCCTTCCTGTAGAATTGGGCGTTGAGAAAGAATTGGGAATTACCAAAGAAGACATTGGCAAGAAAATCAGCATCGAAGAATACAACGAAGCTTGCAAAAACGCCGTGATGCGCTACACCGATGTTTGGAACGATATGACCGAAAAAATCGGGTATTGGGTGGATATGGAAGATCCGTACATCACCTATAAACCAAAATATATGGAATCGGTTTGGTGGCTTTTGAAGCAGATTTATGACAAAGGGTTGCTTTACAAAGGTTACACCGTGCAGCCGTATTCTCCGAAAGCCGGAACAGGTTTATCTTCTCACGAAGTGAATCAGCCTGGCGCTTACAGGGATGTTTCGGACACGACGGTTGTGGCGCAATTCAAGACTTTGCCGAAGACTTTGCCTTCATTTTTACAGGGTTTTGGAGACGTTCATTTCCTAGCTTGGACAACCACGCCCTGGACTTTGCCTTCCAACACTGCTCTGACGGTTGGACCAAAAATCGATTATGTTTTGGTAAAAACTTTCAATCAATATACTTTTGAACCCGTGAATGTGATCTTGGCTAAAGCTTTGGTTGCGAAACAATTTGGAAAGAAATATGCGGAAGGAACCGATGAAGATTTTACCAATTATACTTCGGAAAGCAAAATTATTCCTTATCACATCTTAGCAGAATTCAAAGGTGCGGATTTGGTTGGAATCCGCTACGAGCAATTATTAGATTATGCCAAGCCTTATCAAAATCCGGAAAACGCTTTCCGAGTGATTGCCGGAGATTTTGTAACCACGGAAGATGGAACCGGAATCGTGCATACCGCGCCGACTTTTGGCGCAGATGATGCGAAAGTGGCGAAAGAAGCAAGGCCAGAAGTGCCGCCAATGCTGGTTTTGGACGCCAATGAAAATCCGGTTCCGCTGGTTGATATGCAAGGCCGATTTTTACCAATCGTGAAAGATGAAACTTATGGTTTTGCGAATGAATATGTGAAAGGCGAATATCTAAGCGAAGACGAAAAAGCAGCTGAATACAATATTCAGAAAGAAAAATTGAAGCACATCATCTCCGATTTGAAATCGTATCTTTCTGTTGATGAGCGTATTGCATTAAAATTAAGAAAGGAAAACAAAGCCTTCAAGGTTGAAAAATATGTTCACAGTTATCCGCACAGTTGGAGAACAGACGAGCCCTTGCTGTATTATCCGCTCGATTCCTGGTTCATCAAAATGACTGCTGTGAAAGACCGAATGTTTGAACTGAATGAAACCATCAACTGGAAACCAAAATCTACGGGTGAAGGCCGCTTCGGCAATTGGTTGAAAAACGCCAACGACTGGAATCTTTCCCGCTCCAGATATTGGGGAATCCCTTTGCCAATTTGGAGAACCGAAGATAAAAAAGAAGAAGTAATCATCGGCTCCGTGGAGGAATTGTGTAAAGCAATTGAAAAATCCATCGAGGCGGGTTTCCAGAAAGAAAATCCTTTCCAAGGTTTTGAGATTGGGAATATGTCTGAGGAAAATTATGCGTTGGTTGACCTTCATAAAAATATTGTGGACCAAATCACTTTGGTTTCAGATTCCGGAAAACCGATGAAGCGCGAGAGCGACCTCATCGATGTCTGGTTCGACTCCGGAGCGATGCCTTATGCGCAGTTGCATTACCCTTTTGAAAACAAGGAATTGGTAGACAAGCGCAAGGCGTTCCCCGCAGATTTCATTGCCGAAGGTGTGGATCAGACGCGCGGTTGGTTCTACACCTTGCACGCCATTGCAACAACGGTTTTCGATTCGGTGGCTTATAAAAATGTGGTTTCCAATGGTTTGGTTCTCGATAAAAACGGACAGAAAATGTCCAAACGATTGGGGAACGCCGTCGATCCGTTCGAAACACTTTCCGTTTACGGTCCGGATGCGACGCGCTGGTATATGATTTCCAACGCCAATCCTTGGGAAAATCTGAAATTCGATATCGAAGGTATTGATGAAGTGCGCCGAAAATTCTTCGGAACGCTTTATAACACGTATTCTTTCTTTGCGCTGTATGCAAACGTCGATGGTTTCAAATATTTGGAAAGCACTATTGAAAACCGGCCGGAAATCGACCGTTGGATTTTGTCTGAATTAAATTTATTGATAAAAGACGTCAAATCCTATTATGAAGATTACGAACCTACGAAAGCTTCCCGAGCCATTTATACTTTTGTGAACGACAACTTAAGTAATTGGTATGTAAGGCTTTGCAGAAGACGTTTTTGGAAAGGCGATTACAGCGATGACAAAATTTCCGCTTACCAAACTTTATATACTTGTCTGGAAACCGTTGCAAAATTATCTGCGCCTATTGCGCCCTTTTTTATGGATCAGCTCTTCCGCGATTTGAATAGCGTTACCGGAAAAGAGCGGGTCAATTCTGTCCATTTGACAGATTTTCCGCTTGTGGATCACAATTTGATTGATCAGGAACTGGTCGAGAAGACGCATCTCGCCCAGCAGATCACCTCGATGGTGTTTTCATTGCGAAAGAAAGAAAACGTGAAAGTTCGCCAGCCCCTTCAAAAAGTGATGATTCCGGTTTTGGATAAAAAAACGGAAGACCAGATTTTAGCCGTTTCAGAATTAATAAAACAAGAAGTGAATGTAAAGGAATTGGAACTGATCAATGCAGACGAAGCTGCGCATCTCATCGTAAAACAAGTCAAACCAAATTTCAAAAACTTGGGATCGCGGTTGGGAAAATATATGAAAACCGTTGCCTCGGAGATCGCCAACTTCAGTTCTGCGCAGATTGCGGCATTGGAAAAAGAAGGAAAAGCGACGGTTTCTGGTTATGAAATCACATTGGACGATGTGGAAATTTTTACCAAAGACATCCCGGGTTGGACGGTCGCAAGTGAAGGAAAACTGACTGTGGCATTGGATTTGACGATCAGCGAAGAATTGAAATCGGAGGGAATTGCAAGAGAATTTGTCAACCGAGTACAAAATTTGAGAAAGGAAAAAGAATTTGACTTAACCGACAGAATATCAATTCAATTGGAAGAGGATTCGCCGTTCCGACAAGAATTTATTAACAATAATGCATATATTTCTGCCGAAGTGTTGTCAGATAAAATAGAATTTGTAAATTCACTCTCGAATTTTGAAGAAATAGAGATAGATGAAGCTAAATTTAAGGTAAAAATTGAGAAAAGATAGGCAATTCTACTGTGATGTTAACAGATTAAGAATTGATGATTTTTATTGTTATTTTAATTTTATTACAGCAAATTTTTAATCATCAGCGTGGCTGCTAAAATTCAAGAAAAGCCAAAAAAATAAAATTCAAACAATTAATAAGGAAAGGAAATGGCCGACGAAAAATTACGATATAGCGATGCCGACTTGCAAGAATTCAAACAGTTAATCGAGGAAAAAATCGCAAAAGCAGAGCGAGATTTGGCTCTCATAAAAGAAAGTTTTATCAACGATCAAAACAATGGAACCGACGATACATCGCCTACTTTCAAGGCCTTCGAAGAAGGTGCAGAAACCCTCAGCAAAGAGCAGAATTCTATCCTCGCAGGAAGGCAGGAAAAATTTGTCCGCGACTTGAAGCACGCTTTGATCCGAATCCAAAATAAAACCTACGGAATCTGCAGAGTGACCGGCAAACTAATCCCAAAAGAAAGATTGAGAGCGGTCCCGCACGCCACCCTGAGCATAGAAGCTAAGAATATGCAGCGATAAAATGGTATAAAAAGTATCAAGTACAACGATATAATGTAATAAATTTTAATACAAAGCATTAGGTGTTTGCGCACTTTTGCTTTGTATTTTTTTTGAGGAATGACCGTCATTATTATTTTATTAGGACTCATTGTGATTGGCTATTTTGCTTTCCAAAGCAAGAAGGTGAAAAATATGTTCGGGTCAGAGAATAAATATTACACCCTCGACGACGAGTTCAATGCCAAGCGAAAGGATCGACAAGACGAAATCGATAAACTACTGAGCAAAATTGGTAAAAACGGCGTGGACGCTCTGACGGAAAAAGAACGTAAAAGGTTAGACGAATTGTCCCAGAAATAACTAATTTGAATTACATTTGCAAAAAATTTTTCTTCCGGAAGAATGAAAATACTCTCGATTTTAAACTAAACAATTGCAACAATGGAATCCATAATTGTACATCCAAAAAACCCGATGGAACTGGTGGCGCTGAAAAGTGTACTGAAAGATATGAACATAGAATTTGAGAAATTTCACACCAAAAATAATTTTCACAACAAGAAAACCATCCAAAAAATAACGGACAGAAAAGAGAAAAAAATCGACAGAACGCCTAAACCAAAGGGATTGTAATGAAAAAAATAATCGCCATCACGCTATTGATCCTTTTCATAGATCAATTCTCGAAAATCTATATCAAAACGCATTTCTATCTCGGCGAAAGCGTCAATGTCTTTGGACTCAGCTGGTTCAAACTCACTTTTGTAGAAAATCCCGGAATGGCTTATGGGCTTCATTTTGGAGGACTTTGGGGCAAATATGCGTTGATCATTCTCCGAATTGCGCTGGCTGTCGCGATGATGTTCCTGTTCAGAAAATGGCTGAAAAAAGGAGCGTCGAACTATCTTGTGATCCCGATGGCTGTGATTTTTGCTGGTGCCATCGGGAATGTTATTGATGGTGTTTTTTACGGGGTCATTTTCGATAGCGGAACTTTTTATGATGCCGCTTCCGGCCGCTGGATCGATTATAGCGGCGTTTCCAAACTTACGGCATTTGGTCAGGGTTATTCAGATTTAATGAAAGGCTGCGTGGTCGATATGTTGCATTTTCCCTTGGTCGATTCGGTTTGGCCCGATTGGGTTCCTGTTTTTGGAGGCAATCGGATCGAGTTTTTCAAGTATATTTTCAATGTTGCCGATAGTTCTATCACCGTTGGAGCGCTATTTCTCTACATTTTCAGAAGAAAAGCATTTCCAAACGGCCTCGATTTTTGACCGTTAAAATTTTGAAAAGCTGATGGTAGATCGGACCAAACTGCAAGCATTTTTTGATAAAATTAATTTCTTATTTTTGTGCAATGAGAGACTATATTCTTAATAAAAAAAATTAATGGTGCAAAGAACATAAAAGGAGAGAATTGGTATCTATTTGGGTCTGTTCTTTCAAAAAACTACAATGACAATAGCGACAGCGATATCCTTGTGAAATTTTCTCCGATTGATCTTTTTGATTATTATTTGGTTGATGAACAGGCATTGAAAAATCCGATTCTTATCCAATCCATCAATAAAAATAAATATCAGATTTATGGACGAAAAGAGCCGTAGAGAGAGATTTGGAAATAATTGGCGAAGCTGTCAATAAAATCACGAAAAAAAATATTTATTACTTGGAGAAAATCTCTGAATCCACAGCAATCATCGCCCTTAGAAATCACGTCATCCCCGCTTATGACAGTGTATCTGATGAAAAATATCTGGTCTGTGGTCATTAATCATTTGCCAAAATTAAGGGCAGAAATTAAAATTCTTATCGAAAATGTCTAGAATCCTTACCGGAATACAAGCAACTGGAACGCCACATTTGGGAAACCTTTTGGGAGCGATCATTCCCGCCATCGAACTATCCAAAAAAGCTGAGAACGAGTCCTTTTTATTCATCGCCAATCTCCATTCTTTGACGCAAATCAAAAATGCGGCAGAGCTTAAGAAAAATACTTACGAGATTGCCGCAGCGTGGCTTGCCTGTGGCTTAGACACAGAAAAAACGTATTTCTACCGCCAAAGCGACATCCCGGAAACCTGCGAACTATCGTGGCATCTGTCGTGTTTTTTTCCTTATCAAAGACTCACTTTGGCACATTCTTTCAAAGATAAAGCAGATCGCTTGAGCGATGTAAACGCTGGATTATTCACGTATCCAATGCTGATGGCAGCCGATATTCTGCTTTACGATGCCGAGATTGTTCCCGTTGGGAATGATCAGCTTCAGCATCTGGAAATTGCGCGCGATGTAGCTTCCAGATTCAATAATCAAATGGGCGAAGTGCTGGTATTGCCTCAGGCCGAGCTCCAGCGCGACACCAAATATGTTCCGGGAACCGACGGACACAAAATGTCGAAATCCAGAGGAAATATTATCAACATTTTCTTGCCCGAGAAAGAATTGAAAAAGCAAATCATGAGCATCGAAACCGATTCTACGCCGCTGGAAGATCCTAAAAACCCCGAAACAGACAAAGTTTTCGCCATTTATTCTTTAGTGGCTAGTCCTGAACAAATGGAAGAATTAAGGGCAAAATATTTGGCCGGAAATTATGGTTATGGCCACGCCAAAAAAGAATTATTGGATCTTATTCTTAACAAATTTGCTAAGGAAAGAGAGACTTTTGACTATTATTTGAATCATCTCGAGGAACTCGAATCTACATTGCAAGAAGGGGCAAAGAAAACGAGAACTATTGCAGCAGCCACGATGACAAGAGTAAGAGAAAGTTTGGGAATTTAATTTTCACTCTATTTCTTACTTACAAATATTGTTTTACTTCTGACAACTGCTTTACCGTTTTCAAATCTTTTTCCTCAGGATTTTCATCAAAAACATCGAAGAAAATCACATCGATGCCGAATCTCTGCGCTCCTTTTACATCCGCAATCCAATCGTCTCCGATCAAAATACTTTCATTTTTTTCGGCTTTTGCAAGATCTAAAGAATGTTGGAAAATCTCGGGTCTTGGCTTTCGTACTCCTACGGAATCGGCGCTTGTAATGGTCTCAAAATAATCAGCGATTCCTGATAAAACACATTTTCTATCGGTAACTTCTTGGAAACCATTGGAGATGATGTGCATTTGATATTCTTTCGTTTTCAAATAATCCAAAAGATCCGCCGCACCCGGAACCAGTTCATTATATTTCAGAATCTCATCCAGAAAATGATGCTCGAAATGATCTGCTAAGTCCTGATTATCAACTTGGAAATGCAGAAAAGTGTCGTAAAATCGATGCTTTCTGAGATAATCTTTGTCGATTTCTCCATCTCGAATTTGTTCCCACAGTTTTTCATTGATCTTGTGATAAGCATCGTGAAATAACTCAAAATCTATCTTATATAGTTCAGCAATGTTTTGTTGGAAAAACAGTTCTTTGATCGTCAAATATGCATTTCTGCGGTGATCCCAAAGGGTATTGTCGAGATCAAAAAAAATGTGCCTTACGTTTTTCATAAGGCACAAATCTAATCATTTTTGATCCACGAAGGAAGGTTCAATCATAAAAATCAATTATTTAAAATCTAAAAATGCTTAGTTCTTTGAAACTAAAATGGTTTTCCTGTTCTTAGTTTTTATCGGATGAATGTTCTTGGAATAGCTCATCAGAAAATCGATTGTTTGTTTTTTTGGCGTCAAAGCTCGTGCTGTTAAAGTGTCGTTTTTTTTCATAGGCTGACTTTTACAACAATAACGCCAAAAGAAAATCTTTATTATTATTTTGTCAAAATAATTTTATGTTCTTCCATGATTTTTCTCAAATTAATGAGGGCATATCTCACGCGTCCCAAAGTCGTATTGATGCTTGTATCGGTATGATCTGCAATTTCTTTGAAGCTGAGCCCGTCGAAAAATCTGAGTTTAATGACCTCTTGCTGGTTGTCGGGCAGCATCACCAGCATTCTCAGTAGATCATCATTAATCTGCTGATCGATCAAGCGGTCTTCGATATTACTCTCCGGTTCTTTGATGATATCGAAGATGGAAAATTCCTCATTTTCGTACGAGGTTTCGGAGATTTTGATATTCTTGGACTGTAATCGGTAATGGTCGATGATCAGGTTGTGAGCAATGCGTTTGGCCCACAATATGAACTTGTTTTCCTCTTTGTAACGGCCTTCCTTGAGCGTCACAATTATTTTGATGAATGTGTCCTGGAACATATCATTGGCCAGATCTTGATCCATCAATTTGTAAAAAATAAAGCTAAAAAGGTCTTTTTTGTGCCTGTTGATCAAAAGTGAAAGTGATTTTTCATCACCATTTTGATACTGTAGAATCAGTTGGCTATCAGTTTGCGCTTTCATAATAATACTTCTATGTATAGAACCCAGCAAATCATTAGTTACGGTGGCAACTAATTTTCCTGACTCGGTTGTTTAATTTTTATAATGAAGTAAAATTATTCTATACGCTATTTTTGGAGTTTGTAAAAGTAATAAAAAAGTCAAAACAAAACGTTAATGAATTGTTAAACTTTCATTTTTCTTTGATTTGATTCAACGATACTCAAAAAGTTAAATCAATTAAGTACAACCAATGGGATATTTATTGTGAAATTGATATTCAATCCTTTCAACTCCTTACCATTAATTCCTTCTTTATCCACCGAAAATCCGTAACCGCCCGTCAAATCCAAAATCCCGAAGAGACTGACTCCCGCTTTCGGCGCTACATATTTGTTCGTAGCTTCTGCTCCCAAAATAAAATAGTGAGCGTGATAAAAATCCACATTTTTCTGGAAATTTAACAAAAAATCAGCATTCACCTTTGGCATTATAGCGAACTTGCTATTGGCAGAACCCATCAACGCAGACGCGCCAATGCGGAAAAGCACATCATCATTGCTAAGAAAAAGAAGCTTGCCACCAATCTCTCCGAAGCTTTGCTTTTCGTAAACATATCCAGCGGTGATAAATTTATGCATCGTAAGTTGCGATTTTGCAACACCACAGACTGCGAGTGAGATAACGAGGCTCAGTATTTTGGATTTCATTTTTATTCAAAATTATATACGACAAAAATAAGAAAACAGATTTTGGAAAATAGGCGTAAGTCAAAAAGAATCTATACAATCAAAAAAACTGCCTCATCGCAAGACAAAGCAGTTTCTTATTGTTATAAATTGGGGGGGGGGGTTACAATCCAAATTCTTTCTTTATATCCGCTACCCTATCCAGTTTTTCCCAAGTAAAAAACTCCAGATCTTTCAAAGTTAGTTCATTTTTAAGTCCTTTGTTGAAGGTTTTGTCCGCTTTGTAATACTCTTTTCCCATATGTCCGTAAGCAGCAGTTTCTAAATAAATAGGATTTCTAAGCTTCAGATTTTTTTCAACTGCGTAAGGTCGCAGGTCAAATAATTTTTGCACTTTTTTCGCCAATTCGCCATCGTGGATGTTCAGTTTCGAAGTTCCGTAAGTATTGATGTACAGTCCGCACGGTTTGGCTACACCGATGGCGTAAGAAACCTGAACCAAAACTTCATCTGCAACGCCCGCGGCAACTAGGTTTTTCGCAATGTGTCTGGTGGCGTAGGCGGCACTTCTATCCACTTTGGAAGGGTCTTTTCCAGAAAATGCACCACCACCGTGCGCCCCTTTTCCACCGTAGGTATCCACGATGATTTTTCTTCCTGTCAAACCTGTGTCGCCGTGCGGGCCACCGATCACGAATTTCCCAGTCGGATTGATGTGGTATTTGATATCACCATCGAAGAGTTCTTGGAGTTCTGGTTTTAGCTTAGCTTTGATTTTCGGAATCAGAATTTCGATAATGTCTTTTTTGATTTTCGCAAGCATCGCTTCTTCACTTCCGAAATCGTCGTGCTGTGTAGAGACCACGATGCTGTCTATCCTCACCGGTTTGTGATCATCAGAGTATTCGATGGTTACCTGAGATTTTGCATCGGGACGAAGGTAAGGAATTGCCGAACCCTCTCGTCGCAAGTCTGCCAATTCTTTCAGGATTTGATGCGCAATATCCAATGCCAACGGCATATAATTCTCTGTTTCGTTGGTTGCATAGCCAAACATCATTCCCTGATCACCGGCACCTTGAGCGTTTGCTCTGGCTTCGAAATCGGTTTCATCCAAAGTTCTGTCAACCCCTTGGTTGATATCGGGAGACTGCTCGTGGATCGCAGAAATCACGCCACAAGAATCGCCGTTGAACATATACTCGCTCTTTGTGTAGCCAATTTTGTTGATGACATTTCTTGCGATTTGCTGAACATCGAGATAAGCATCCGACTTCACCTCGCCTGCCAAAACAACCTGACCGGTGGTGACAAGCGTTTCACAAGCCACTTTTGAGTTTTTGTCGTAAGCTAAAAAATGATCGATAAGCGCATCAGAAATCTGATCGGCAACTTTGTCTGGATGTCCTTCAGAAACTGACTCGGACGTAAATAAATAAGACATAAATTATTCCTTTTTTATATTAAATTTTTGAGGATAAACACTGACTGTTTATAAAAAGGAACTAAAAGAGAAATAGATCTGTTTTAGCATTTTTTATTGAGGTTGCAATCAGTCAAAGTTTTCCTCCGTTGGTTCAAAAATCGGTCGCAAATGTACAAACTAATTTTTAGATTTCAAAATCTAATAATCAGTTACTCCGGTTTTATGCTTTGGTAATTGTCGGCGTCCTTGTAATAGTTCAGTTTTTGCTCCATCGACGTTTTAATTTCGGAAACTAATTCGTCAATTATTTTCTGTTTGTAGGTCGGTTTGTAATAGATCAAGCTGATTTCTCTATACGGAAATGGCTTGATGAATCTGGACACTTTCTCTTTCTGATCTGCTGATAATTGCTCTACGCCAATCTCGGAAAGAATGGTCAGTCCTCCGACTTTGTCCACCATTTGGATCAAGGTATTGATATTTGAAGCAAGAAATTCGAGATTCTTCGGTTTCAAGGAGTTTTCTTTGAGATGACAAATATTTTCGAACTGCGTGCGTAGGCAATTTCCTTCCTCCAACAACCATACTTTGTCTACATCAATATCTTCTGGCACAACGAAGGAATCTTTCTTATGATCCGCTTCCAAGCCAGAGTAGAGCATCAACTCTTCGTTGAAGAGAAAATCCTGAGAGAAAGGTTCTGCAGCGCTGTAAGGCGTCGAAATAATGCCGGCATCCAGCTCACCAGATTTCAAAGATTTGATAATACTGTCGGTTGTCATTTCTTTGATATTCAGTTCGATCTGCGGATTTTTCTTCAGAAAACTAAAAATTTCATTTGGCAGAATGTAGGTGGAAACCGTCGGAATGATCCCCAGATTTAGTTTGCCTGCCAGAATATTATTAAGAAAATTCGCTTTACTTTTCAGTTCCATCACCGCATCGATGATTTTTTGGGCTTCTTTGATGAGCTCTGCCCCTGCGTCCGTCGTTCTAATGGGATGAGTAGTTCTGTCAAAAATCTTGACATCCAGCTCATCTTCTAACTTTTGAATCATTGCACTCAAAGTTGGCTGCGTTATAAAACACGCTTGTGCAGCTTTCCCAAAATGCTTATATTTATCTACTGCAATCAAATATTCTAACTGTTGGATATTCACGGTTTCTTATTTATATTATCTATGACAAATATACTTATTAATTTGTTTCATGAATGACTTTTTTTATCGAATTTAGCTTCATAATTAGCACGAACTTTAAAAATCTAACATATGGAAAACAAGAAAAAACTTACCAATTCAGTAGGAGCGCCCTACTTTGAGCATCAGGATTCGCAAACAGTTGGCCCGCGCGGTCCAGTGCTTTTGCAGGATTTCGTACTTCAGGAAAACCTGGCTCACTTCGTCCGAGAAAGAATTCCGGAAAGAATAGTGCATGCGAAGGGCTCCGGAGCTTACGGCACTTTTACAGTAACGCACGATATCACAAATTTGACTAGGGCCAAACTTTTTTCGGCCGTTGGCAAATCGTGCAGGATGTTTGCAAGATTCTCGACGGTTGGCGGGGAGATGGGAAGCGCAGATACAGAAAGAGATCCGAGAGGTTTCGCCTTGAAATTCTACACGGAAGATGGAAACTGGGATTTGGTGGGAAACAATACGCCGGTTTTCTTCATCAAGGATTCCAAGAAATTTCCAGATTTTATCCATACTCAAAAACGGGTTCCAAAAACAAATTTGAAAAGCAAAACAATGATGTGGGACTTCTGGTCTCTCAATCCGGAGTCTCTCCATCAGGTTCTAATATTGATGTCAGACCGGGGAACGCCTCACGGCTACCGACATATGCACGGTTTCGGATCGCACACTTTTTCTATGATTAATGAGAAGAATGAAAGAACTTGGGTCAAATTCCATTTCAAAACCCAGCAAGGGATTCAGAATTTCTCAGATGGCGATGCCGCCAAAATGAAAGGCGAGAATCCGGATTTTGCTCAGGAAGATCTCATAACCGCCATCGAATCTGGTAATTTTCCAAAATGGAAACTGTACATCCAGACGATGACAGAAGAGCAAGCAAAAGAATGGCGATGGAACCCATTTGATGTCACCAAAGTCTGGTTTCAGGATGAGTTTCCTTTGCAGGAAGTTGGCGTGATGGAACTGAATGAAGTACCCCGAAATTATTTTGTTCATGTGGAGCAGGCCGCTTTTGCGCCGAGCCACTTGGTAGATGGAATCAGCTTTTCCCCAGACAAGATGCTCCAAGGCCGACTGTTTTCTTATTCCGACGCGCATCGCTACAGATTAGGCGTCAATTCGCATCAGCTGGAAGTGAATAAATGTCCATTTGCAGTCAACAACTTCCAAAGAGGCGGATTTATGGCAGACGATTCTGATTATGCCGACAAACCAAACTATTTCCCGAACAGTTTCAGCGATGTGGAACCAGACAGTGGGTACCAGAATTTGGAATATGATCTCGATAATTCTCACGTAGCGCATTACGATAGAAATCAAAACGATGACGATCATTACACCCAGCCAGGTCTGTTCTACACAAAAGCACTGAATCCGGAAGCCAGAACGGCGTTGGTTCATAACATCGTTGGACATCTGGGTGCCGTCGATGGACCAAAACGCGACGAGATCATCAACCGACAGCTTTGTCACTTTTTCCGGGCGAATATCGAACTAGGGATGAGGGTGGCGCAAGGCTTGGGCGTAAATATCGACGCCAACGCGATGAACCACGCAAAATAGACTTTACTTCAACAAAATTAGTTGTTCCAAAACCTTCCGTTTTTTTTCGGAAGGTTTTTCATTTTGGGAATAAAGTTGCTCAATAATTAACTGGGAGAAAGTCTAAAATCTGCAGATATATTTAAAAATCGATCATCCAACAATCAATCAATTATAAGAGCTTTTAATTTTATAAAAGATAAATTTTTCATTACTTTTGTAGCTATGAGCCAAAAATGGATTTATAAACCGGAGCCTGACGAAGAAATTGTGGATGGACTGATTTCTTCTATTGGTTTTGGCACTTTAGAATCGAAAATCTTGGTCATGCGTGGCATCGATAATTATCAGAAAGCCCGCGAATTCTTCAAACCCAACGGCGGTGACATCCACAATCCTTTCCTGATGGCCGATATGCAAAAAGCGGTAGAACGCATTGCAACAGCTATAGAAAATGGCGAAAAAATATTGGTTTACGGCGATTATGATGTCGATGGAACAACTTCGGTTGCGATGATGTACCTGTATCTCAGCAAAATCGTTGACAAGAAATATCTCGATTTTTACATACCGGACCGAAACGTAGAAGGTTACGGAATTTCCGATGAAGGGATTGACTTTGCAAAAGATAATGGATTTTCGTTAATCATTGCTTTAGACTGCGGGATCAAATCTGTGGACAAAATCGAATACGCCAATTCGGTTGGTGTAGATTTCATCATTTGCGACCACCATTTGCCGGGCGACGAACTTCCGAAAGCGATTGCAGTTCTGGATCCGAAAAGAAAAGACTGCCGATATCCTTACAAGGAATTGAGTGGTTGCGGCGTTGGTTTCAAACTTTGTCAGGGACTTAATACCATCTATAAAATTCCGGAAAGTGAATTGTTTGAATTGACAGATTTGCTCGCCATCAGTATCGCTTCAGACATTGTTGCGATAACGGGCGAAAACCGCGTTTTGGCGATGCAAGGTCTTAAATTCCTGAGGAAAACAAGAAAATTTGGCTTGAGACTTTTGATTCCAGAAGAGAAATTGGCTCACTTCGAGATTTCAAATATCGTTTTTGATATTGCGCCAAAAATCAATGCGGCAGGACGAATTTCTCACGCAAAAGCATCTGTGGAACTTATGATTTCGGACAATTTGAAGCAGGCACAGCAAATTGTTGAAAATATCATCAATCTAAACGATGAACGCCGGGAAATGGACATCAACATCACCCAATCAGCAATGAGCCAAGCTCTGGAAATGCATAAAACCCAACGCTATTCAACTATTGTTTATGATTCTAACTGGAACAAAGGTGTGATCGGAATTGTAGCTTCTCGATTGATTGAAAATTACTTCAAACCGACTTTGGTTTTCACTGAAGGAAACAACGGCGAAATGGTAGCTTCTGCAAGATCTGTTTCTGATTTTGATATTCATAAAGCTTTGGAATTCTGTTCCGATCTTTTTATGAAATTCGGTGGACATCAGGCTGCAGCAGGACTTTCTATGGAAAAAGAAAAGTTTGAAGAATTCAAGATTCGTTTTGATGATTATGTCAAAAACAATATCCAAGAGCATCAGAAAGAACCAACTATTTATGTTGATGGTGTGGTAAAGCCGGAGGATTTGAACCGGGAATTTACTAATTTTCACAGAAAACTGGCGCCATTCGGACCTCAGAATATGAAACCCGTTTTGGTTTTAAAAAATGTGAAAGTCAATGGTTATGTAAGACTGATGGGGAAAGAAAGTACACATCTTAAGTTCAATATTTTGCAGCCTACAAACGGTAGAAATATTGAATGTGTAGGTTTCCGTTTTGGACAGTTTGCAGATGATTTTAAAACTAAAACTTTCGATCTGGCTTTTACCATCGAGGAAAATCACTGGAAAGGAAACGTTTCGCATTTTCTGAATATCCGCGATGTTATTTTTCACAATTAATATAAAAAAATATCGCTGTAATTCCTATTTATTGCTGCATTATTTCAGAAACGAATTATGGGCTTTTTCAAAACCAATCGTGCTAGATTCTCCGTGTCCGCTGAAAACTTTTGTGGACTCCGGAAGCGTGAGTAATTTGGTCTTAATGCTTGTAATTAATTGATCATAATCTCCTTTATAAAGATCTGTTCTACCAATACTCATCATAAAAAGGGTGTCTCCCGAAATTACAAACTTATTATCGTTATTATAAAACGCAACACTTCCTGGCGAATGTCCCGGAACATCGAAAATCTCAAAAGTGTCTGATCCCAATTTCAATTCATCGCCTTCTTTTATATTTTGAATCTCACCTTTGAACGCCGGAAAAAAGAATCCGTAATTTTTTGCCATAAAAGGTGCTTTCTCAAGAATTTCTATCTCATTAAGATGAACCAAAACCGAAACCTTGAACTTGTTATAAGCCCATTGCAAGCCAAGGACGTGATCGATATGAGCGTGAGTCAAAAGAATATTCTTAATTTTCAGTGCATTTAAGTTGATAAAATCTGCCAAAAGTTTGGTTTCTGCATCGGGCATATTTCCCGGATCGATAAGAAAAGCCTCCTTTTCATCGTTATAAATGAGGTGCGTATTTTCGGAAAAAGGATTGAAGGTAAAAGACTTTACGTGCAACATTCTATTTTATTTACCTGTAAAAATATAAAACATTAACTTAGCCTTATGAAGCTTTTCAAATTATTTTTTCTTTTTTTAAGTGCTTTTTCTTTTGCTCAGGAAATCAAAAGTGTACAGGTTTTCAACCCCAAAACCAATGACGAAACGCCGGTGATTGCTCAAGGCGAACAGTTGATCCTGAGATTCGACGATCTTTCCAACTCCAGCCAGCTCTACCGATACACTTATAAACATTACAACAGAAACTGGGAAGACGACGGACTTTTCTTCACCGAATATGCGAGCGGCAGTATGAATGCGCTGATCGATCAGTTTCAATATTCCTTCAATACCTATCAGAAATATACGCACTACGAACTGGCTTTTCCGGAGGAAAAAATCCAACCAAAAATTTCGGGGAATTATGAGATCATCGTCTACAAAGATTCTCAAGATAAGCCTATGTTCAAAAAGAGATTTTCGATTTATGAAAATGGTGCCAATCTAGGCATTAATGTAACGAGGTTCATCGATGCCAAAAATCCCAACGCCAATCAAAGACTGGAGATACAAGCGAGCGGAAATGGATCGGGAATCACCAATAATCTGTCTTCTTTATCCTTAAGCGTGATCCAAAACAACAATTGGGGAATTGCGTTGACCAATATCCGGGCAAGTTCTACTTTGGGAAATCAGATTTTGTTTCAGCAATTAGGCTTGGCTTTTCCTGGGAATAATGAGTTCTACTACTTTGACAACAAAGTGATGAATCAGGCTTTGGATATGGTGGCCAACACAGAAATCATTGACGGGAAAAACTATACTTATCTTCATCCCGTTTGGGCTTATCCTGGTGATTATCAGTATCAGCCCGACGTAAATGGGGCTTTTTATTTTCGCAGAAATGATCTCGGGATCGAGAGAAATGCCGACAGAGAAGCCGACTATTCATGGGTCTATTTTGCACTGGACAGTCAGAAATCTGAGAAAGAATTTTATATTTTGGGCAGGTTTAATGATTACAAAGCCGAAGACCTGAGTGAGATGAAATATGACGAAAAGGCGCAAAAATACATTGCAAAGATCTATCTGAAACAAGGATTTTACAATTACATCATCGCAACAAAAGGTGCAGACGGAACCTTGAACTACGGCGAAGTCAACGGGAACTTCTGGCAGACCGAGAATCTCTATCAGGCCTTTTTATATTATACACCCTTTGGCAGAAACTTCGATGGACTCATAGGCTACGGTGAATTTCGCACGCCCGTGAGATAATCACTTTTTGGAATAATTTTCGCTATTGATTCTCTACAAAAAATAGCAGTATTATGGATCTTAGCTTTGAAAATCACAAGTCCGGAAACGGCGGCTACATTACTCTGAAAAATGAGGTAGAAGATATGGGAAGGCTTACTTACACCATTGTTCCAGAGATCAAAAAGCTCATTATAAGTTATGTGATGGTTTTCCCAAAATTTGAAGGACAAGGTTTGGGCAAAAAATTGGTGGAAAAATCTGTGGAGTTTGCAAGAAAGAACGGATGGACCATCAAAGCACACTGTTCGTATGCCCATTCTGTGCTCAGCAGAAAAAAAGATGTCGAAGATGTGTTTGTGTCTTAAGTCCTGAAAATGAAGTACAATGTATAATGTCAACGAAATTCCAAAAAAAATTCCGAATCAGTCACGATCCGGAATTTTTGCCATAACACTGAAAAATAGTTGGCAAAATCCCAGCTAATTCTTACTGTAATGCTTACTGAAAGAAGTTTTATGAAAAGTGTTTCATAAAACCTATTCTTTGTCTAAAAAATGGCAAAAAAAAGCGATGTTGGTCTTGCAAAAGTTTGCAGGTCATTCGTTGGGGAAAACAAGCAGGAAAGCTGAGATTTAAATATAAAAATTGCGGGATTTTATTTACCCGAAACAGAGCTGAACAAAAAATAAAAAATCATTTATCTGGTTCAAAAAATGGGTACTGGAAAGACACTTTGCAGAGAAGGTTTTATAAGATTTTTGAGCAGTCTCCAACCTTGAAAATCATCAAAAGAGAAAAGGTCAATGTAAGAATGGATGCCACTTATTTTGCCCAGTTATTAGTTGCTTATCAGGATGACTTCGATGGATCCACGCCACTTATTCGTTTTACAGATTGAGAGCATTATGAAGAAATCTGGGAAGATTTTAAACAATCTTTTTTGTTGGGTGTGAAACTCGAGAGCATTACCGCAGAGGGTCATAAAAGCATTCTGAAGGCGATAAAGAAAACAATGAAGACGTTATTATCCAAAGATGTTTGGTTCATATTGAATGTATCTTATTTGGCTTACGAAATTCCCCAAGCATATTGCAGGACAAGAGCTTCGAAAACACGTTTTGTTGTTATTAAAAATCAAAACACAAAACGATAAAGCCTGGTGGAAAAATAAACTGAATGAATGGTATTTGAAACATCGGATTACATTAATGAAAAACGCTTAATCTTGAAATAGGAAGATATTGGTATACTCACAGACTTCTCAGACGTTCATATTTTACCATAAAAAGGGCATTGCCTAATATGTTTCATTATTTGGAAAATCCAAATATTCCTAAAACAAACAACGATATTGAAGGTTATTTCAGTCACTTAAAAATCATTTGGACTTGCACAAAGGGCGTACTTTGAAGAGCAGAATCAATGTCATCAAGTAGTACATTTATTTTTCTAACTAAAAATAGAGTTTTTTTAGCCCTAAAGTTCATCCGATAATTATTAAAAAAGGCGAGAAAAATCTCACCTTAAAACTATCGTTTTGAACATTAATCCTATTGCTAAAAACTTGGTCTCCACCATTACTTTTCTCCTCTTCGGATTAACACGCAAAATTTAATGTATTATTCCCATAAAATTACCAACTATTTTTCAGTACATTACGGTTTATTCTACCGATATTAATCGATGATAATTGCTATTTACTTGACTTCTTCGAAATCTGCATCCTGAACGTCTTCGGTTCCATTGCTACTTTCCTGAGATGGACCAGCATCTGCACCTTGAGCATGCTGTCCTGCGGCGTACATCTCTTCTGAAGCGACCATCCAAGCTGCATCGAGCGCTTCGGTTTTAGCTTTGACATCGTCGCCATTTTTAGCTTCGAAAGCGGTTTTCAATTCATTGTGAGCCTTTTCGATGGCTGCTTTTTTGTCCGCAGACAATTTCTCGCCAAATTCTTTCAATTGCTTATCAGTCTGGAAGATCAATCCGTCCGCTTTGTTGAAGATTTCGACTTCTTCTTTTCTCTTCAAGTCGGCTGCAGAGTTTTCCTGAGCTTCTTTTTTCATTCTTTCGATTTCTGCTTCGGAAAGGCCAGAAGACGCCTGGATTTTGATAGACTGTTCTTTCCCAGTTCCTTTATCTTTGGCAGAAACGCTCAAGATTCCGTTTGCATCGATATCAAAAGTTACTTCGATCTGCGGAACTCCTCTTTGTGCTGGTGGAATATCTGTTAAATCAAATCTGCCGATTTCTTTGTTATCATTGAACATTGGTCTCTCACCCTGTCCTACTCGGATACTTACAGCCGGCTGATTGTCTGAAGCTGTAGAGAAAATTTCAGATTTTTTAGTAGGAATGGTGGTGTTGGACTCAATTAATTTTGTGAAAACAGAACCCATCGTCTCGATCCCTAAGGAAAGAGGTGTAACATCTAATAAAAGAACGTCTTTCACATCTCCCGTCAAAACGCCACCTTGGATGGCTGCACCAATAGCTACCACTTCATCCGGATTAACCCCTTTTGAAGGTTTTTTTCCGAAGAATTTCTCAACTTCTTCCTGAATGATCGGGATTCTGGTGGAACCGCCGACCAAGATTACTTCGTCGATATCGCTGATAGAAAGACCTGCGTCGGAAAGCGCTTTTTTGCAAGGCTCCATAGAACGTCTTACCAACTCTGTAGACAATTGCTCAAATTTAGCTTTAGTTAAAGTCTTTACCAAGTGTTTAGGACCAGTTGCGGTAGCCGTGATATAGGGAAGGTTGATTTCGGTTTGAGGAGAAGAAGACAATTCGATTTTGGCCTTTTCAGCGGCTTCTTTCAATCTTTGTAATGCAATGGCATCACCTTTAAGATCTACACCTTCTTCAGCCTTGAACTCATCTGCCATCCAGTTGATAATCACATCATCAAAGTCATCACCACCCAAGTGTGTGTCTCCGTTGGTTGACAATACTTCGAAAACGCCATCTCCAAGATCGAGAATTGAAACGTCAAAAGTACCACCACCTAAATCGTAAACTGCTATTTTTTGGTCTTTGTGAGACTTGTCCATTCCGTAAGCCAAAGCCGCTGCCGTAGGCTCATTGATGATTCGTTCTACTGTAAGACCAGCGATTTCGCCAGCTTCTTTAGTAGCTTGCCTTTGAGCATCGTTGAAGTAAGCCGGAACGGTAATTACCGCTCTTGTGACTTCCTGTCCAAGATAATCTTCCGCCGTTTTCTTCATTTTCTGAAGAATCATTGCAGAGATTTCCTGTGGCGTATATTCTCTATCGTCGATTTTTACTTTTACCGTATCATTTGGTCCGCTTACAACGGCGTAGGGCACTCTAGAAACTTCGGAAGCGTCATCTCTGAAGTGCGTTCCGATGAATCTTTTGATAGAATATACTGTTTTTGTTGGGTTTGTTACCGCCTGTCTTTTAGCGGGATCACCTACTTTTCTTTCGCCGTCCTCTGTAAACGCTACGATGGAAGGTGTCGTTCTTTTTCCTTCTGCATTGGGGATTACTACAGCATCTTTACCTTCCATCACTGCAACGCAAGAGTTGGTTGTACCTAAGTCAATTCCGATTATTTTACTCATTTTTATAGGTTGTTTTTTGTTGTTACTAATTATACTCGTCAATTCTCAATATTTGTACCACGGCAAAAAAACTGACAAATTGTCATTTCTAATAATTAAATTTTAATTGACAATTCGGTAACATTGGTCAAGCCTTTAAGATGGTAGTTTGGCGTACATTTTTAATTCCAATGAATTTTACTAATTTTGAGAACGTCAAAACCAGAACAATGCCACAAGAATTCAATCCGCGCGACATCACCTGGCTCGGTTTCAATGCCAGAGTCTTGCAAGAAGCGATGGACAAGAGCGTTCCTATCCATCTCAGAATTCGATTCTTAGGAATATTCTCCAACAATTTGGACGAATTTTTCCGCGTGCGAGTAGCCGGTTTGAAGCGCGCCATGGACTTCAAACAAAAGGTCATCAGCGAGTCTTTCTACGATGCACCTTCCAAAATTCTTCAGAAAATTAATAAACTGGTGATCCACCAGCAAGAGGATTTTGACCGGACTTGGAAAGATGTGCAGCGCGAGATGGCCAGGGAAAAAGTTTTCATCAAAGATCATAAACATTTGACCGCTGCACAAAAGGAATTTGTAGTCAAATATTTTGATGAGGAGGTAGAGTCCAACGTCATTCCTGTACTTCTGCACGACAGCAAACCGATGCCTTATCTGCGAGAAAAGAGCCTTTTCATCGGCATTGCGATGCGGCGAAAAGAGTGGCAATACCAAAGCCAGTACGCCATCATAGAACTGCCGGTGACTGCCAACGGGAGATTTGTTCTGCTGCCCACCCACCATCCGGAGCAGAAAGATGTGATGCTGCTGGAGGATGTCATCATTTATAATCTGCCTCATATTTTTTCTTATTTCGGATATGATGAGTTCACCGCGCATTGTTTCAAAGTGACCAAGGACGCAGAGTTTGATTTGGATAACGACATCAAAACGACATTGGCCGACAAAATCGAAAAAGGCATCAAAAGCAGAAGAAAAGGCAAGCCTACACGATTCGTCTTCGATAAAGAGATTGATAAAGCGCTTCTGGAATTTCTCATCAAAAAACTGAACCTTTCTAAAAAAGACAGCATCATTCCGGGACAAAAAATTCATAATTTCAGGCATTTTATGGATTTTCCTAATGTTTTCAAAACCTACGAAAAACCTGTCGAGAGAACCTCGTTCACCCATCCAGAATTTGCCAACAAGCAAAGAGTGACCGATGTGATTATCAAAAAAGATGTGCTGCTGACTTTCCCGTATCACTCCTATGATTCTGTAATTGATCTTCTGCGGGAATCTGCCATGGATCCCGATGTGAAATCTATACAAATAACGGCCTACAGGCTGGCATCGAATTCTAAAATCATCAATGCCTTGATAAACGCAGTCCGAAACGGAAAAGAGGTGACAGTGATGCTGGAACTACGGGCACGATTCGACGAAGAATCCAATCTGATGTGGAAAGAGCGACTGGAAATGGAGGGCGTGAAAGTTCTTCTCGGAATCCCCAACAGAAAAGTGCACGCCAAATTGTGCGTTATCAAAAAAAGAGTTAACAACAAGACGGTGCAGTATGGTTTTGTCAGCACGGGAAACTTCAACGAAAAAACGGCTAAAATCTATGGCGATCATCTGGTAATGACGTCCAACCGATCCATAATGGCAGACATCAATAAGATTTTCGCAGCCCTTAACAAACCACGAATTGACCCGACTGTGACTCTCAAAAGCTGCAAAAACCTGATGGTCTGTCCGGAGTTTATGCGCGAAAAAATAATTGCTCACATTGACAAAGAAATAGAAGAAGCCAAAGCCGGAAGGAAAGCCGACATGATTATCAAAGTAAACTCCCTGAGCGACCGAACGCTGATCAAAAAACTTTACGAAGCGGCCGAAGCCGGCGTCTCAACCAAAATGATCGTTCGTGGGATCTATTGTGCTGTGAATCAAAAGGAATTCCGGGAGAAAATCTATGCGATAAGTATCGTCGACGAGTATCTGGAGCACGCCCGGGTCATGTACTTCTACAACAGAGGTGCGGAAAATATGTACATTTCCTCTGCCGATTGGATGACGCGCAATCTGGATTACAGAATAGAAGCTGCAACGCCAATCCTGCAGAAAAACCTCAAAAAAGAGTTGAAAGAACTATTGGAAATTCAGCTTCAGGATAATGTGAAGGCTCGGCTTCTTGACAAAAATATGAGAAATGAGTACGTCCGAAGTAATGAAAATGATCGAAAAAGGTCGCAGATCGAGACTTATAATTATCTCAAAAAACAGAAATACTAAATAATTTATTTAAATTTAATCTTTAATTCCGTCCCATAAATGATAATCGCCGCCATAGATATAGGAAGTAATGCTGCAAGGCTGCTCATTAACGATGTAAAGGAAACCAACGGAAAAGCAGAGTTTACCAAACTCAATCTTCTAAGAATACCGCTGAGATTGGGTTTCGATGTTTTCAGCAAAGGCGAAATAGGGCCAGAGAGAAAGCAAATGGTTATAAAAACGATGACCATTTTTCGCGAATTGATGGAGATCTACAAAGTGCAGCATTATCGTGCCTGCGCAACCAGTGCGATGCGTGACGCCAAAAACGGACAGGAAATCATTGACATTGTAAAAGCTCAAGCGGACATTAATATCGAGATCATCACTGGCGACGAGGAAGCCACGCTCATCTACGAAAACCACGTCGCAGAAGGGCTTGACAAAGACTTCGCCTATCTTTACATAGATGTCGGCGGCGGTTCTACGGAACTCACTTTCTACGAAAACAACGAGATGCAATACGAGCACTCTTTCGACATCGGCACTATTCGGTTGCTAAACGGCTTGGTTACACCAAAGATTTGGGACGATATGAAAGAAGAAATCAAGGAAAAAATCAAAAGCAAAAAAACACTGGTTGCCATCGGTTCCGGCGGGAACATCAACAAGATCTTCGCTATGAGCAAAACGAAAGAAGCGAAACCAATGGCCGTCTCTGTTATAAAAAAATATCTCAAAGAGATGCAACAATACACCGTGGAGGAAAGAATGCAGCACTATGAAATCCGAGAAGACCGCGCAGACGTCATCGTGCCAGCTTTGCAGATCTTCAGCAACGTGATGACATGGGCTGACATCAAACAAATCTATGTTCCGAAAATATCGGTTGCCGACGGACTTGTGAAGAGCATCTACTACAAGCTGTAAAGATTAGCTTTATCTAAAATTTCTTTTATATATTTTTCGTAATTACCCTACATCAATGCAGTAGCAAAGGTGAAGCTGTACATTTGCGGTATTAAAAAATGAGACTGTTATGGAATTAGGAATAGGAATGTTTGGTGATGTCGCTTGGGATGTAAAAACAGGAAAATACAGAGATGTCGGCACAAAATTAAACGAAATATTGGAGCAGGTAAAACTGATGGATCAAGTGGGCATCGACGTTTTCGCAATGGGCGAGCATCACCGAGAAGATTATGCCGTCTCTTCTCCAGAGATCCTGCTGGCAGCTGCTGCAAGCGTTACGAAGAACATCAAATTGGCAAGCGGCGTAACGGTATTAAGTTCATCCGAACCAGTGAAAGTCTATGAAGATTTCTCGATGATTGATTTAATATCAAAAGGGCGTGCAGAAATCTTTGTGGGAAGAGGAAGCTTTATTGAGTCTTTTCCTTTATATGGTTATGATCTGTCGGATTACAACCAGCTTTTCGAAGAAAAATTAGACTTATTGTTAAAAATCAATAAGGAAGAAAATCTAAGCTGGAGCGGAAAACTTCGTGCCCCGATGCAAAACCAAACGGTTTACCCAAGAGCTTACCAAAATCGTCCATTGCCCATCTGGGTAGCGGTCGGCGGAACACCGGAATCTGTCCTGCGAGCTGCAAAATTAGGTTTACCTTTGATATTGGCAATCATTGGAGGGATGCCCAGACAGTTCAAAACTCTCATCGAGTTCTACAAACAGGAATATATGCGGGCAGGCCACGAGAAGAGCAAAATGCAAATCGCCACCCACTCGCACACCTTCGTAAGTGACGATCCCAAAGTGATTGATCAATATTTCTACACGTACAAATCTCAGATGGACCGGATTGGCAGAAGTCGCGGATGGGCGCCATACAGCAAAGAGCAGTACGAAGGCGGCCGAAGCAAAGACGGCGCCTTGTTTATGGGAAGTGCCAATGAAGTGGCCGATAAAATCAGCGAAATGAAGGAATTATTCGGACTGACGAGATTCATCGGACATATGGATGTGGGCGATCCTGCGCACGACGGGATGATGAAGTCCATCGAATTATTTGGAGAAAAAGTGGCGCCGATCGTGAAATAAATAAGCAAATGTTAGAATATCATTCAACTTAAGTCTCAAAACACTTAAACACCTTAGTTATAAAAAGAAATCCTGAACCGAAAATTCGGGATTTTTTGTGTAAATAAGGGTTGCTATTGGGCGTTTTTCGATGAGGATTTCAAATCATAATGATTTCCCTCAAAAACAAAAACTTCCGCGCCTTCGGGATAATATTGTATTTCGTAATTGGCAGAACGTCTGGAAATCAAATAGGGATTGATGACAAAATCTTTGATCTTTGCCTCATTTTTATTCGACTTCAGCCAAAAAACCGTCTGATTTTTGCTCTTGACACTGATGATTTTTTCTCGATAAAACTGATGAAGCAAGACTTCTTTTTTCTCAAAATTATACGCATTAAATCCAATTCTAAGGCCGAAAAACAAGAGCAGGCAAAAACTGAAACGAAGCAAATACTTCGGATTGAGCCGATCTTTGATGACAAATTTTAGAAAATAAATTCCTAAAAACAATACCAACATTTCTAATAAATTGAGAGACAGATTTCTATGCATCAAAACGTCAAAGCTGGAAAACCAGTGAATCAGCTTCAGAACATTAAGAATAAAAAGATCGAAAAGCCTATAAACAGGCAGATATTTCACTCCCCATGCAATGAAAATGACCATAAATAAGGACGAGATAATGATGACTTCCGACAGCGGAATTATAAGCAAATTGGCAAAAATGGAAATCAACGAAAACTGATGAAAATAAAAAATCGACAAGGGCAACGTCGCAATCTGAGCCGCAAAAGTCATTGCCATAATGCTGTAAACAAAATCTTCAAACCAATATCTTGGCTTTCTGAACAGGTTCTTAATCGGATCTGCTAGCCACCAAATCCCCAAAACGGCCACATAACTCAACTGAAAACCGACTTCGAAAAGCTCCCTGGAATCTACCATCAAAAGAATGAACGCCGACAATGCCAGAGCGTGTAGCAGATCGGCTTTGCGCTGCAGCAAAATCATAATATAATAGCAAGAAATCATCAGACAACTGCGCATCACGGAACTGCCATAATCGATGAAAACAGCAAAGCTCCAGATCAAAACAAGACTTAAAACAATGGATCCTTTCCTGAACTTGACGGGAATAATTTGGTTAAAAATAAACAGTGCGAGCCAGAAAATAATGACCATATGCGAACCTGAAATCGCGAGCAAATGCACCAAACCGGTCTGGTTAAAATCCGCCACCGTCTCGGCATCCATCTCCGTGCGATCCGACAAAATAATGCCCTTCAGGAACTCCTGAATCTTCGGCGACAGTGTCGATTGGTTAATTTTGTTCAGAATGTTCAAACGTTTTTGGCGAATCTGATCGGAAAAAGAAAGGTCTGATTTTGAGGACTTCAGAATGTCGTTGGGCAAATAGGCTTGCAGATAAACGTCTTGTCTCGCGAGATATTTTTTGTAATCAAATTGAAAATCATTCGCGACGGATTCCGGCGGATGGATGTAAACATCGGCGTCGTAGAAATGATTGAAGTCCAGGGACTGCTGATCTTTTGGAATGCTAAGAACGGTCTTAATGGGGGAAAAATGATTGATCTTTTTCGATGGAATGGCTACAACCTCTACAATGTATCGCCTGTTTTTTTCGTTGGAATTCAGTTTTTTGCTAAGCTGAAAAACGATATTTTCTTTTCCATCAAGCGCCGGAACAGCCGGTACGGACGAATTTTGAAAATGAACTAAAACTCCGACCGAAAAGAAGAAAAATCCCATCGTATAGTATTTGATGGCTTGGAAAAATCTGTTTTTGACCAGAACAGACATTGCGCAAATGCCAAACACAATCATTAAGCTAAAAACAGTTAACTTACTGACAGACAGATATTCCTGAAAGACAATTCCAAGCACAAAACATAGAAGTAAGATTAATAACGGCTGCTTTTTCATTGAATTACTCTGTATGAAAATCTGTATTTTATAAGTCAATTATCAAAATCTACGAGATCGGCAAACGGTTTCTATTTCAAAATGTCATCGATAATTTTCAAATGATGATTGGTGTGAAGCCCCAAAAATCTCAAGGTGGTTTTCATATCAAGATCGCCCAAAAATGGGTGTTTGATAAACGCTTTCGCCGGAAGTTCTTGTGCCGTCGCCAGTCTCTCATAAGCCAATTTTATCAACTTCAATATATTTTCCCGAGTCGGAATCTCCAGCGGCATAAATTGCTTTGGTGCCTTTATTTTACCACGAGGAATCAAGCCAAAAGTGAGAAAAACAAATTTTTTGACGCTGAATTTTGGTCGGTAGTCTTTCGGATCCGTCATCGTGAGACCTTTGAGACTGCCGTTTAGAATGAGTAAAGAATGTTCCAGATGCCAGCCGACAGAGGCTTTGGAAATTTGCAAATTCTCTCTTTCCATCTGTGGCAGAAGCGATTCTATCTTCCGCAATTGGTCTTTTAGCTTGTTCATATTTTTGATTTTATAATGATGTCTGCTGCCTTTTGGCTAGCACCGCTGCCGCCCAACTTGGCTCTCAGGATTTCGTAATCGTCCAAAAGCTGGTTTCGTTTTTCCGTATTTAGTATTTTATCGAGTTCTGCCACTAAGTTATTGGTATTCAATTCATTTTGAATCAATTCTGTCACCACTTCTTTGCCCATAATCAGATTGACGAGCGAGATATATTTGATATTTTTAATAAGACGTTTCCCAATTTCGTATGAGATTTGGCTTCCTTTGTAGCACACGACTTCGGGCACATTGAGCAGTGCTGTTTCCAAAGTGGCCGTTCCGGACGTAACCAGAGCTGCTTTTGAACATCTCAGCAAATCGTAGGTTTTGTTGGAAACAAAATGAACATCTGGATCAACGAATTGCTCATAAAAATCTTTTTCCAAGCTCGGCGCTCCTGCTATAACGAATTGATAATCTGTAAAATAACTTCTAACGGACAACATCAGTTCGAGCATTTTTTTCACTTCTTGCTTTCTAGATCCTGGCAACAGCGCAATAATTTGCTTATCATTCAAATTATTTTCCGATTTAAAATTTTGAATATCAATCGGTTGCAAGCCTTCGATGGCATCAAGAAGAGGATGACCAACGAAATGGGCATCGACCTGATGTTTTTGGTAGAAATCCTTTTCAAAAGGGAGGATGACGAGCATATCGTCTACATATTTTCTGATAATTTCTACGCGACCTTCCTTCCAAGCCCAAAGCTGCGGCGAAATGTAATAAACAACGCGTAATCCCAACTCTTTTGCAAACTTGGCAATCCGCAAATTAAAACCGGGATAATCGACCAAAATCAAAACATCGGGTTGGTAGGTTTTAATATCAGTTTTGCAGATTTTTATATTATTGAGAATGGTTTTGAGGTTCTGAACCACTTCCAAAAATCCCATAAAGGCGAGATCGCGGTAATGCTTTACCAGCGTTCCTCTTTGGTTCTGCATCAGGTCGCCACCCCAAAATCGGAAATCTGCCGCGGGATCTTTTTGTTTGATGGCTTTCATCAGGTTGGCGGCGTGCAGATCGCCAGATGCCTCGCCGGCTATGATGTAATATTTCAAAATTCGGATTTTAGATTTTGATAGATGGGCTGATAGAATATTAAAATTAAGTTTTTTCTCTGAAATTCTTAACTTTGAACAAAAATAAATCTTTTTTGTCTAATGGATTTGAAAAGTTGGTGCGGGTAAAAAAGTGCTCTGCTATCCCCAAAACCCTTAGCCCCGATAGGAGCGGCATCCTTTTTTGTCTTCTGAAAAGCCGACCTAAAAAAGGAAAAACATCAAAGACAAAAAAGATAGAGCGGATAGCGGGAAGTAGCTCCTAAACAAAATTAAAAATTGAGAACATGGAAGAAATCATAAATAAAGTGGCCGAAAGCGGACTGGTGAATTTTGATATTTCCGACCTCGTGCCGAAGGGAAAACGCCTGGGAATCGACATCAAGGATTTTCTGTGGGAAGGCTTGATCTTGAAAGAAAAGGACTTCCGCGAGAAAATTAAAAACTTGGATGCCGATTTATACAAGGATTCTTATGTCTATATCTACTGCTCCGAAGATGTGATTGTTCCGCTCTGGGCTTATTTTCTGATTACGGCGAAAGTGACGGATGTGGCCAAAAAAGTGGTTTTTGGGAATCGGGAAGACCTAGAGGTTCTGCTGATGCACAATGCCGTCCAAACCTATGATTTTTCTGAACTGCGGGAAAAACGCGTTCTGGTGAAGGGTTGCAGCGATGTGAGCATCCCGAATAATGCGTATGTAGAACTTGTGGAACAGCTGAAACCGATTGTGAAATCTCTGATGTTTGGCGAAGCGTGCAGCAATGTTCCGATTTTTAAAAATTAGCTTTGAATGAGGAATCTCTACCGCGTTCTTTTTTTTGGTTTTCTGTTTTTTCTGTACTGGTTTTTCAGTTTTTCAAGAGTTCCGTTTGGCGACGCTTTGGGATTGGTAAATACCGCCGAAATCAATCAATTTACGGACAACACGACGGTTTTTGGCAAGTTTCTTTATACTAATTTCCTGATTGGGTTTAAAACTATTTTCGGTCTGGATTCCATTTCGGCGGCGCGATTTTTTAATCTGATTTTCTCCGTTCTCACGCTGGCTGTTTTATTTTTTGCATTAAAGTTGAAATTCAAAAAAGAGCGTGTTGCGTATCTTGGAACGTTGATTTTTGCCTTGAGCTTCACTTATTGGAAACAGACGGAAATCATTGAAGTTTACACGTTCAACAGCTTTTGGGTCGCACTTTATATCTATTTTACGATTCGATTTCTGGCGCATAGAAAATCCTCTTTACTATTTATTTCCAGCTTGATTTTAGGATTATCATTATGGTCGCACGTTCAGAATATCATGTTGATTCCGGGATGGCTTTTTTTATGTTTTAAGTCTTACAAATCCAACCAAATCAAGGTTTTGCCCAGCATCATCGTCTTTGCAGCGTTTGCTTTTGGGCTCTATTTTCTTGCTTTTCTCAATGGTTACGACACATCCAAAGTCTTTGGATCTGGGAATTCGGACTGGGTAACGGGCAGTTTTAAGAAGGGCATTTTTGGCTTTTCCAAAAATATGGCCGTCGCGGTTGGCTATCTCGTTTACAACTTTTGGATGTTTATCATTCCGGGCTTTTTCGTCTTTTTTCAGAAAATTAAGTCATTTCGCTACAATCAAAATATATTTTACGCGCTTAGTTTTCTTGTACCATTCTCATTTGCAACGATCTATAACGTTTCGGACAACTATGTCTTCTTTTTAAATGCCTATCTTTTTTTTATTTTTTTCATTGTAGAAGGGCTTCTTGTCCTACGAAATCAATATCTGAGAATCTACCGAATCTTCTCGGTTTCCGTTTTTTGTATCCCGTTTTTCTACTTAGTAAGCTATTTTTTGGTTTCGAAAACGCCTCAAGGCCAGCAATTTGACCGAGAAAAGTCCAACAAAGGCGGTTTGTCTTACTATCTTTTCCCTTGGATGAGAGGTAATGTGGGCGTTTTGGAATATTATCTGGATGAGAAAACACCGGCGGATCCGATGGATTTTATGTACAAGAACTGTCAGGAATTTCTAAAACTTCGTAAAAGCAAAAACAGTCTGGAGGACATTAAAAAGATGTAAAAAAACTGCCGCACTGCTTCCCCAAAAAACAAGAGTTTCCAACTCACAAAAGAAAGCCGTCCCAAAAAATTCGGGACGGCTTCGGTTATTTTTCTTCAGCTTTTTTTGCTTTTTCTGCCTTTGGTTTGGCAACTTTGGGCTTCGGTGCTGCTTTTTCTTTTACTGGCTTTTCTGCCACTACCACAGGTTTCGAGGTCTTTCTAAGTCGTGATTTTCCGTAGCTTCCTCTTGCAATTTTCCCTTTGGTCGATTTTTGATCTCCTTTTCCCATAAAAATTAAATATTTGATTACCACTAAACTACAATTAATTTTCCATTGTACCAAGAATTGAGAGCGGTGTTTTACCGATAATTAATATTTGGACTTCCAAAAAGCTTTTGCTGCCTGACCGATTAATTCTTGCAAAACATTATCTTTGCGCACAGAAATTGGACGACTAATTGTCTAAGATCTAAAGTCTAACATCTAACCTCTGAAACAATGTTCCGCACACACACCAACGGCGAACTGACGCTGCAAAATCTGAATGAAAAAGTAACACTTTCTGGCTGGGTACAAACCATCCGCGACAAAGGTTTTATGATTTGGATTGATTTGCGAGATCGCTACGGCATCACGCAGTTGGTTTTAGACAAAGAAAGAACTTCCAAAGAACTGCTGGAAATCGCCAACAAATTAGGCCGCGAGTTCGTGATCAAGGTGGAAGGATCGGTAATCGAAAGAACTTCCAAAAATCCAAAAATTCCAACTGGTGACATCGAAATCTTGGTTGAAACAATGATCATTTTGAATGAAAGTCAACTTCCACCTTTCACCATAGAGGATGAAACCGACGGCGGTGAGGAACTGAGAATGAAATACAGATACTTGGATATCAGAAGAAATCCCGTGAAAGATAAATTGATCTTCCGCCACAAAATGGCGCAGAAAGTCAGAAATTATCTTTCCGAACAAGGTTTCATAGAAGTTGAAACGCCGATTTTGATCAAATCTACGCCTGAAGGTGCGCGAGATTTCGTGGTGCCAAGCAGGATGAATCCGGGACAATTTTACGCATTGCCTCAATCGCCACAGACTTTCAAACAATTGCTGATGGTGGGCGGAATGGACCGATATTTCCAAATCGTGAAATGTTTTCGTGATGAGGATTTGAGAGCGGATCGGCAGCCAGAATTCACCCAAATCGATTGTGAAATGGCCTTCGTAGAGCAGCAAGATGTTATGAATGTTTTTGAAGGAATGACGAAAGTTCTGTTGAAGGACATTACCGGAAAAGATTTCCCGGATTTTCCACGAATGACTTTTGCAGAAGCCATGCAGAAATATGGCAACGACAAACCGGACATCCGCTTCGGAATGGAATTTCACGAGCTGAATGACTTAACGAAAGGCAAAGATTTCAAAATATTCGACGATGCCGAATTGGTGGTCGGAATCAATGTAGAAGGCATTGCAGATTACACCAGAAAACAAATTGACGAATTGGTTGATTGGGTAAAACGTCCACAAATTGGCGCAACAGGATTGGTTTGGATCAAATTCCAAAACGATGGCGTTGTAACTTCGTCGGTCAACAAATTCTATTCTGAAGAAGACTTAAAGAAAATTATTGAGGAATTTGGGGCAAAAGCCGGCGACCTGATTTTCATCATGTCCGGCAAAGCAGACAAAGTGAGACCACAACTTTCTGCCCTCAGGATGGAACTTGGCAATCGCCTGGGACTTAGAAAAGGAAATGAATTTGCGCCACTTTGGGTGGTAGATTTCCCTTTGTTGGAATATGATGAAGAATCCGGAAGATACCACGCGATGCACCACCCATTCACCTCTCCGAAAACTGAAGATTTTGCACTTTTGGAGTCGGATCCGGGAAAAGCAAGAGCCAACGCCTACGATTTGGTGCTGAACGGAAATGAAATTGGTGGTGGATCTATCAGAATTTTCAATAGGGATTTGCAATCGAAAATGTTTGATTTATTAGGATTTTCGAAAGAAGAAGCAGAGGCGCAGTTTGGATTTCTGATGAATGCCTTCAAATTTGGTGCGCCACCACACGGCGGACTGGCTTTCGGCTTTGACCGCTTGGTCGCCATCTTGGACGGCAATGAGGTGATCCGAGATTACATCGCATTTCCGAAAAATAATTCTGGGCGAGACGTGATGATCGATGCACCGGCGCCCATCCATCCCGATCAGCTTGCAGAACTCGAACTCAAATTGGATTTAAAATCATAAATTAGAAGCGGGAAACTTTTTTTAATTTTGAATCTCAAATGATTTCCCAATCGGAAGATCAAAAAGGAAACGTTTGAATGAATTTGAAATTAAAACATTACTTAGAGTTGGATGGCGTGCGAGCAATTGCCGTCTTGATGGTGATGCTTTATCATTTTTTTCAGGATCTTAATACCTCCGATGCCGTCTTGCTTTTAGTAAAAAAAATCTCTCTATTTGGCAAGACTGGCGTATCGTTATTTTTTGTTTTATCAGGTTTTCTCATCACCCGGATTTTAATTGATACCAAGCAAAGCGAAGGCTATTTCAAATCGTTTTATGCACGGCGAATCTTAAGAATTTTTCCACTCTATTATTTTTTTCTCATTGTCTATTATTTTATTCTGCCACTGCTTCCGGGTCGGACAATGGTAGGTTTTTCCGATCAAATTTGGTATTGGACTTTTCTGCAGAATGTGGCGATGACTTTTGGTTGGCACAACATCGGGCCGAGTCATTATTGGTCTTTGGCAGTGGAAGAGCATTTCTATTTGTTCTGGCCTTTAATCATCTATTTTTGTTCTTTAAAAAATATAAAATGGGCGATTGTTGCCCTTTGCGTCCTTTCCCTTGGTACGCGATTTCTGCTGATTTATTTTCATTTTGAAGAATCGCAATTCAGTGTGGCGCGGTTCGACGAATTGGCTATTGGCGCTTGCTTGGCCGTGCTGGAGCGCGAGCACAAACTCACCAGAAACAATCTAAAATATTTTGCTTTAGCTTTTATAATTCTGCTTTTTCCCTTGCTCTATATTTCTTTGAAAAACGGCAGCTATTCTCTATTGGATAGCGTAATGCGATATTTGATTTTAGGATTATTTTACGGCAGTTTTATGGCCGTTGCAATGACCTTAAGCGCGAAACATTTCCTTAAAAAAATTCTCAGTAATAATCTAATGAGCTTCACCGGGAAGATCAGTTTCGGGTTGTACGTTTATCATCCCATTTGCTTTTTGCTCGTCTCAAAATACTTGAAAGTAACGAATCTGGCGCTTCATTTTTTTCTGTGCATCGGGCTTGCGTATCTTGTTTCTGTGCTGAGTTACCATCTGCTTGAGAAGAGATTTTTAGGGCTGAAAAGCAAGTTCAGCTATTAACCTTGAAAATTGCTTTGGCAATCAACGCAACGAAAGAAACTAAATTGGATATTGTGCCCATGGGATTGTTTGATTGGCGTAAAAAGTCTTTGCCTCAGATTAATTAAAATCCTATCTTCGTTTTTGGAATGGAAGACAAACAGAAAGCATTTTCTAAGTTAATCAAAGACAATCAAGGACTTATCATCAAAGTCTCGCGTCTTTACACCCATTCTCTGGAAGATCAGCAAGATCTTTTTCAGGAAATCGTGTTACAACTGTGGAAATCCTACGACTCATTCCAGGGCCATTCAAAAATTTCTACCTGGATGTACCGGGTTGCTCTCAACACCGCCATCACCTTGTTCCGAAAGAAAACGAGGATGCCGCAAACCGATGAATTACAAGACTTCCACAGCAAGGATTATCTGGAAGACGGGGACGAAAAACAGCAGCAGATCTCTTTATTATACAAGGTCATCAAGCTGCTGCCAGAGGTGGAAAGAGCTATTGTGATGATGTACCTAGACGATGAACCTTACCGCGAAATCGCAGCAACGTTGGGTATCACAGAAGTGAATGCTCGCGTGAAAATGAACCGACTAAAGAAAGTTTTAAAAGAATTAATGATAAAGCATGCCTAACTCAGAAGATTTTGATATCGATACTCTAAAAAAAACGTGGCAGGATCAAGATATTGCAGCTGGCTACGACCAAAACGAAATCGAATCGATGCTTAATAAAAAGTCCCGGAATTACGTGAAGTATATTCTCTGGATCAGTATTGCAGAATTTGTAATTTTTGGTTTGATCAATTTCTCAGCGTTATTTTTTGCCGATTTTCAAACCGATTTTACCAGTATTCTGAATAAACTGCAGATCAAAAATCAAAGCGAAATCGAATTGTCTTTGGATAGGATTTACTATTGGATGAAGATTTTCAGTTTGCTTATCTCCGGCGTTTTCGTCATCATTTTTTACTTTAATTATAAAAAAATTAACGTGGAATCGGATCTCAAAAAATTCATCAAGCACATTATTGCGTTCAAAAAGACTGTCAATCTGTTTATTTTCAGCAGTGTCGTTTTGTTAATTCTTTTCATCGTCAGCTTTACGAGTTTTCTCCTTTTCACCATCCGGCAGCAGAATATCCACGTTGATAAGCCTACGATCTGGGCATTGGTCACGGCGATGGCTCTCAGTCTTGTGATTTGCATCGTTCTCATCGTGCTTTACTACAAAGTGGCGTACGGCATCTTGCTGCAAAGGCTTTCGAAAAACCTGACGCAGTTGGAACATATAGAATCTGAGAAGGCGTAATAAATATCATACTTTGGGCTGGCATATCAGCTGATGGTTTGCAACATTTTACGTATCTTTGCCCCCATAAAAGTTCTTTGAAAAATGCTGGGAAGAAGACAAATCCGTGAAAAAGTTGTAGAATCACTCTATGCCTATTATCAAAACCCTATCAAGTTGGAAGCTGTGGAGAAAAACATGTTCTCGGAAATCAACAAAATCTATGATTTGTACATCTACACGCTCAATTTTTTGGTGGGACTGAAGAGTTTGACAGAAGATCAAATAGAAATTGGGAAGCACAAGTACATCAAAACCACGGAGAACGAAAATCCAAATCAAAAACTGGTGCGAAACCAGATCTTGATCCAGCTGGAAAACAATGAGGAAAGGAAAAACTTCTCAAGCAAACATTCGGAACTGGTTTGGGATTCCAACGATCCCATTCTGGTAAAGACTTTCCAACGCATCAAAGCGGGAAAACGGTATCAGGATTATATGGAAGACTGCGAAATATCGTTCGCCGATGACCAGAAATTCATTGGGAAACTTTTCCTAAGATATGTGGCAGAAAATAGCGATCTGCACGATCGGTTCGAAGAAAAAGAAATGTCTTGGGCCGATGATCTTCATATTTCCAACTCAATGGTCCAGAAAACCATTGGTTTTATGAAGGAAAATGAAACTTCGCATACCTTGATCAAAATGCTGAAAGATGAAGAAGACGAAGAATTTGCCAGAAAACTTCTGAGATCATCGCTCAATAACTGGGAAGAATCGGAGAAAAAACTGCAGGAAAGACTCGTAAACTGGGAGCTGGATAGGATTTCTCTCTTAGACAGGATCGTCCTGATTGCCGCCATCACGGAACTGGATCATTTCCCATTGACGGCTTCCAGAATTATTATTAATGAATATATTGACATTTCGAAAGTCTATGGAACCGAAAAATCCAATATCTTTATCAACGGCGTTTTGGACAAATATACCAAGGATACCAACCGTGTTTGATTCTAATTCCTACGAACTCAAGATTTAATAAAAAGCTGACCATTCAAAAATAATATTACCAATGAAATCAATTAGAATTATAGCCGTTGCAGCGCTTTGCACGCTCACTCTTTCTTGCAAAAAAGAAGAAAAAACTCCCAGCAAGAAGATAGGCGCTGATGCCGCACAGTCAAGTTCGGTAGCGCAAGCCATCGCAGAACCAGAACAAGAACAAGCGCAGGATTCCGAAATGCTGACAGAAGCGAAAAGCAAACCTTTGACAACAGTGGCTTTCAGCGAAACCAATCACAACTTTGGGAACATCAAACAAGGCGAAAAAGTAGAACACATCTACGAAGTAACCAACACGGGAACCAACCCGCTGATCATCTCCAGCGTAAAACCAGGATGCGGATGCACGGTTCCCGATTACACAAAAGAACCCATCTTGCCGGGAAAAAAAGGAAAAATCACCTTGCATTTTGACTCTACCAACTTTGACGGCGCTGTAAACAAGGTCGCAGATGTTTTCGTCAATGTAGAAAAAGCGCCCGTACGACTAACATTCTCCGCTAACATTACTAAATAATTTTATTATGCTCACCATATTTTTACAGGCCGCTGCGCCTGCACAGTCGATGACACCTACTTTGATAATGATCGGTTTGATGGTTGTCGGATTTTATTTCCTGATGATCCGTCCGCAGATGAAAAAACAAAAACAGGAAAAGAATTTTCAAGAATCCTTAAAGCCGGGTGCAAAAGTGGTCACCACGTCCGGGATGCACGGCACCATTTTTTCAATCAACGATGACGGTGTGATTTTGGAAACACTGAGCGGAAAACTGAAGTTTGAGAAAGCCGCCATTTCTAAGGATTTCACAATAGCCAGATTTCCAGAAACCTTCGGAGAAGCGAAGAAATAAGAATTTTTCTAAATATAAAAAGGCGCAAAATATTTGATTTTGCGCCTTTTTTTGTGACTAAGAAATGTAAATTATTTTGTCACATTATCAATGAATTCCAAGACAGAATCCTTGCTCCAGTCCATCGAGCTGTCTTCCTTTTTGAGGATTCGCCCGTCTTTCCCAAGCAGATAAGTAGTGGGAAAAGCGGCCGGCAAAATTTTTGGATCCAAGGAACTTTCTGCGATATAAACCGGAACCGTGTACTTATTATCTTTCAAAAATTTTTTGACATCATTTTCCTTATCCTGCATCGCAATCAGTACAAACTGCACTTTGTCCTTTTTCAAGTCGTAGAGTTTCTGAATCGTTGGCCACTCTGCCCTGCAAGGCGGACACCAGGTTCCCCAAAAATTAAGAAAAAGAACCTTGCCGCGGAGATTTTTCAGATTGGTACTTCGGGTGTTGATTCCTTTCAGTTCGATATCCAAAACCTCCTGGGAAATCATCGTTTCGCTATTAATCTTTGCAACTGTGGGACTCATCGCAATCTGTTCTGAAACGAAATCCCGAAGCGGTTTGATCAGCATAAAAGCCAATAATGCTAATAATAGAACGAAATAGACAATGTTTTTTTTAAGAAATTCCATTTGCACAAATTAAAGTAATTCCAAAAGTTCTTGAATCGTATCGAAACCTCGGTTCTTGGCGTAATAAGTTTGGAGTTCTACATAAAATTGATCTTTTGTAAATTCTTCAGGATTTGCTTTATGCTTTTCCAACAGTTCCGTTCCGTGTTTCGGCCGAGGTCCCCAGTGTGCAATTTCATTCAAATCTTCATCTAGGAAAATCACAATTGGAATAGATTTTCCGCCATTGGTCAAATAATCGTCAATCAAACTTGGTTCTTGATCTCGGTAAGAAATCCGCACCTCGAATTGCTCGAAAAACTTCACAACCACGGGAATCACCTGACTGGCGTCTCCGCACCAAGCTTCGGAAATAATCAGGATTTTTCCATTAAAATTTTTCTTGGCAAAGGCTTCCACCTGCGTGGCGTTTGGTATGTATTTGTCCCACATTCGGTTCATCCTCTGGATTCCCAGTTTGTAATATTCTGCAAAATCTGCTTCTTGCGTATTTTTCGGATTCCCCAGTCTTTCTCCGGCATCGCGGAGATATTCAGTATAGGAAACTGCGTTGTCCCAAAATTGTTTTATGTTCATTTTTTTATTGTTTAGTGGAGTTACGATGATACATTTCCCATAGTTCATTTTCATTTCTATTGTATTCACTTAATTTATTATTGATCAAATTTTGGATAAACAGCATGAAATTTTGATGATTAGAATTTTTATAATAAGATGCTTCATAATGCCAAAATAATGCTTTGGGATTAAGAAAATCTAGGGGATTTTTATTTTTATTGCAATAGGGATTCACCCGTTCTCCGTTAAAATATTTGTAATTTCGAAAATCCTCAAGAAAAATCCTTTTTAATATTTTGAAACTGGTAAATCCAGATCCGTCAGCGCCAATATTTGAGTTGTCAAATTCCAATATATTTCCCTTACAATCAAGTTTTCCATTTGTTGCTTCGATAAATTGGATCGCGTTCAATTTAAAACCAAACGCAATTTTTACATTCTTGGATAAATTAATTTTACTATTACACATTTTTTCCAACGTCCATTCTAATGAATCTTTTATCAGCTTAAAGTAAGCCTCCGTTTTTCTATGTTTTGGACTATACGCCATTGCAAATGGAATATTATCAATCAGTAAAAATCCCAGATCTGCAAATCTTTGATAAATTTCCTCTTGCGTACAGCCTATTATATCTTCATCAAAAAATGTTTTCCAAATAGTCTTGTGAAAGTTGCTTTTATATTGATTATAAAAAAATATGGGAACCTCCGTTTCACTGTATGGTGGAGCTTCACAAATAAGAATGTACTTAACTTCAGACTTTTGGAAACGCTCAAGATTTTTGAACCAACTTTCTTCAGTATTTGTATAAATAAACTTCAGCCTTTCAAGTTTTACTGCTACTTTATCTTTACTGAATATTTCTTCCAGCAAATATAAATTTTCGTCAAAAACTTTAAAATCTACCATTGAATTTACAACTTTCTCGTTTTATTTATTAAATACATATCTGCTAAGACAAAAGCGGCAAGACTTTCCACAATCGGCACGGCTCTGGGAACCACGCACGGATCGTGCCTTCCTTTCCCTTCTACGACCACTTTTTCCCCTTCTTTGTTGATGCTTTCTTGAGGTCGCAGAATGGTGGCAACTGGTTTGAAGGCTACTCGGAAATAGATGTCCATTCCGTTGGAGATGCCGCCTTGGATGCCCCCGGAAAGGTTGGTTTGCGTAGTTCCATCCGGATTAAAAAGATCGTTGTGCTCGCTTCCCACCATTTTGGCGCCGCAAAATCCGCTTCCGTACTCAAAACCTTTGCACGCATTGATATTCAGCATGGCTTTTCCCAATTCGGCGTGCAGTTTGCTGAAAATCGGTTCGCCCAAACCCACCGGTACATTTTTTATCACACAAGTGACCGTTCCGCCAATGGTATTGCCTTCTTTTTTGATCTCTTTAATTTTTTGAATCATTTTTTCGGCCGTTTCCGGATCGGGACAACGAACGATGTTGCTTTCGGTTTTAGAAAAATCCAGATCCTGATAGGGCTTCTCGCAGAAAATTTCTCCAACCGAAGAGACGTACGCATTAATCTTGATCTTCGGAAGAAGTTGCTTTGCTAACGCTCCTGCAACCACCCAATTCAAAGTTTCACGTGCCGAAGATTTGCCGCCGCCGCGGTAATCGCGAATTCCAAATTTTTGGTCATAGGTATAGTCGGCGTGACTTGGGCGATATGCCTGCGCAATATGATCATAATCTTTTGACCGCTGATTTTCATTTTCTACGATGAAGCCGATGGGTGTTCCGGTGGATTTTCCATCAAAGATTCCTGACAGAAATCTGACTTGGTCGTTTTCCTTCCGCTGGCTTACGATGGCCGACTGCCCTGGTTTTCTACGGTCGAGCGCTTGCTGAATTTGGTCAAAATCGATGTGCAAACCAGCGGGAAAATTGGTAATGACTCCGCCGTAAGCTTCTCCGTGGCTCTCGCCAAAAGAAGAAAGCGTCAAAAAATTTCCTAAAACATTAAACATAAATATAATTTAAAGATTAGAAATTCAATCTTAACCAAAAAATATTTTTTATTATGAATTTCTTTAATGTTTACAAATTTACGGATTTTAAAATGCACTACTACGAAATCTAATTCCTATATTTAGTTTCATCAATAAATCGAAACTAAATTCGGATTGCTTTTGTTTTGGATTGAATTCGGATGACGGTGTTCAAAAATTAAAAAAATTAGCTGTAAATTTGCATTCAGGAGAAACGTGGCTTGTTGATCCAGAAATTACTCTGGGTAGGAAAGTCCGGACACCATAGGGCAGCATAGCGGATAACGTCCGCCATTTGTGAAAGTAGGACAAGTGCAACAGAAAGCAAGTACAGTTCGGCTGTAGTGAAATCAGGTAAACTCTATGCGGTGCAATGCTAAGTATATCATCAGCGAAGGCTGGCCCGGCCATTGATGAGGGGTAAGCAGCTAAAGTTTTGTAGCAATGCAAGACTCAGATAAATAACAAGTCTCGACAGAATCCGGCTTACAGCGTTTCTCTTATTTTTTATTTTGTTTGGATTTTTTGTCAAGTTTTTTTAGGGTTTGGGGTACAAAAAATCCCCGATCAAGTAAATGATCGGGGATTAAAAAAACTGGCGGCGACCTACTCTCCCGCTTTCGCAGTACCATCGGCGCTAGAGGGCTTAACTTCTGTGTTCGG